>CP005974.1:3214070-3535477 GCA_000940995.1 Photobacterium gaetbulicola Gung47 | reverse complement strand
TTTCTGTTGGATAGGAAAAACTCGTCACGAAGACGATTCGCCACGTTGAATGTGAACTGTGAGATGGTCCTCTTTCAAGCTGAACTTCTACCGGAGGAAAGCCAGTGCGGCTACGGTAGTACTCGCTGATGCGAAAGTTCAGTGCAACACGAGATGCATACCCAGGAATATCGAGTTTTTTAATCAGCGTGTTTAGGTAGTCCACTAGCAGTGGATGAGGCATGGTTTTATTCATAACCAACCTCTTTCTGCAAACGAAACACAACTTTCACCAACGACGATATGATCCAGCACTCTGATATCGATTAAAGCTAATGCGTCAGATAAACGAGTTGTGATTCGTCGGTCAGATTGCGAGGGTTCCGGTACACCAGAGGGATGATTGTGGCCAAAGATAACAGCAGCGGCATTGGCTGCTAGAGCAACTTTAACGACTTCTCTTGGGTAGATGCTTGCTGCATCTATTGTACCGGTGAATAACACCTCAAAAGTGATTAACCGGTTTTGGTTATCGAGCAACATGGCGCCGAACACTTCTTTGTCATAATGAGCCAGTTTCATTTGAAGGTATTGCTTGCTGACTTCAGGGTTCGTGAAAGATCCGTGTCGAGCATATTTAGCTGCGAGCATAGAAGCTGCAGTTTCAAGAACTTCACGTAGTTCGGTGGGTGAGCTTTGCCGGTAGTTGGAGAGAGATGATGAGTGCATAGAGCCTCCTGTAGTTGGGAGTAGGTATTCGCACTCAAGTAATATGTATTTGAAAAAAAATGGATTGCATAAAATATTTCCATTGACCATTTCCCTATAACTTTGCTGTTTGGGTTTCAGGTTTGTATATGTGTGATTTTATGTGATCAATGACGAGGTTTAGCTTATCTTGTCAACAGAAATTTTTATCTTAGATTACAGGAACATTAGTATTCTGTATTATGGATTCAATTGTCTATTATCCAGGGACGAACAGTTGAACTTTGCACAAGCCCTCAGCATATTATCTAAGTCTTCACCTTATGCAGTCAGCACAGAGCGTGAACAAACCGATCATTTATCGACTTATAAAGAATATATCTATATCAAAACGGATATAGTGACTGATTTTTATCAGGCTTTGCTTTCAGCTAAACCCCGTGAGATTATCTTTCTGTGTGGTAGTAGCGGTGATGGTAAGTCAGAGATCCTTACTCGTTATAGCAGAAAGTTTGCAGCTACACGTGATTTTCACCTTGATGCAACGCACAGCTTTGATCGAAGTCAGACTGCAATTCAGACGCTTGATGGACGTTTTACGAAAAGCAAGCAAAACGAAAAACCATTAGTCGTAGGAATTAATGTTGGTATGCTTGGCAACTATGCTGAAGAAGGTTGCGAGGAGCATAGTGACATCAAAGCATCGATCAAAGCTTTTCTTGAAAACCGCGCAGAAGATATCCCTGATAATCATACTTATTTAGACTTTGAACAATATCCGAAATTTACCCTCGGTCATGAAGGAAGCTCCTCAGATTTTGTTGAGCAGTTTCTTGCTCGCTTGACTAAACCGACACTTGAAAACCCGTTTTATGCTCTTTATTCGAACCAAGTCGAAAAGCAGGGACACACAAGGCTGACTGCAAACTTTGCGCTACTCGGACTTGCATCCGTTCAGAAAACTCTTATTTCATTGTTGCTTAAAGCGCGTTTAATCAAAGACCAATTTCTTACTGCACGTGCGTTGCTTGATTTTGTGTTCCAAAGTTTAGCCATGAAAGGTTACCTTTTTGACAATATCTTCTCTGGTGCAGACAATGAGCTACTTGATCATATTCAAAGCTTTGACCCTAGTAACCTCCATACTCGTGAAATTGATCAGTTTGTTCTTCAGTTTGACCTAGGCATAGAAGATAAAGGTTTTGCTCTGTTGAAAGAGCAAGTTAAAGAGCTTGGGGTATATGAAATAGAAAGTGCCGCCTCGTATTTGCGCTTGGCGTACTTACTTAAAGATGAAACTAAATTTGAGAATGATTACCTTAAGACTTTGAAAGTTGACTTCGAATCAACTCTGGTTGAGCAGTACGCATCTATGTGGCTTCTGCACAAAGACTTTGATGGTAAAGGAAAAGCTCGTCAAGTGATCACTCGTTTCTATAAAGATACGCTTATCTCGGCTATTCATCGTTACTGTAACCGTAATTCACCATCGTTAGCAAAAAATCAATACTTTGTTTCTGAATATAATGGCTTTAAAACCGCAGTTGAATTGGATGTTCGTGCAGATCATGCGAAAATTCGAAGCGGCGGTGTGAGTAAAGTTGGCTTGTTTAATGCGTATATTTTGGTCGATGATAAGTCAATTAACCCAATGCCAATAAGTATTAACTTGTTGGAGTTGTTAGATAAAATCAATAGAGGCTATCGTCCAAATAAGCATGACAAAAACGCAGTACTTCTTTTAGATGAAGTAATAGAACAAATTTGGTCCGTTGCAAACAAGAAAGATTCATTATTTATCATCGGGGATGAAAAACGCTATCAAGTCACCAACGAAGAAGATGAGTATTTTGAGGTAAGTGAGCTATAAATGACATTGGATAACTACAAGCAACCATTTAACCCTAATCTTCCTCAAACAGCGGATAGGGTTCCAAATAAGAATAGTTTAAACAGCTATTTGCCAATACGAACCAAAGGGAATGACTTCAAATGGAATGCTGTAATTGGCCTTGTATTGTGTGGGTTGTTACGCAAAAAAATAGAAAGTTACAGCTATGAAGAGTTCACCGGTGATTGTCGAGATGCGTTTTTAGAGAAGTTAGGAGATGAAGAGTTTTGGGATGTATTGAAGGAAATGTATTTTGACGGCAACGACATTTTCTCAGTAAGCCCAGAGCTTTTGTTGTTCCGTGCCCAAAAAGATCAACTGGATGCTGGTGACTCACGAATTGCCTCTATGTTTATCAATCTATTACGTGGATTGCGGATAAGTGAGTTTGATGAACAGTTAAACTTTATTGAACGAGAGATGCTCCAAACACTTCGGGCTAAGATGAAAGATGATTTTTCAACGCAGGCCAGCGAAGAGCCATACTTGCCGTACCTTTCGAAAGCATTTAGAGAGGATTTGAAGTTCTTAACTAGTCGTCCAAAGTACTTATTAAACGAGATAGAGTCTTTTTTATCATTTTATGGTTTTACCTATACAGCACAGCTCAGTTTAGCTCTGACAGACTGGCGCTCTGGTGAAGAACCAATAGCCAAGCCATTGTACTTCATCATGGATCATGAACGTGCAAGTAATGAGCGTATTCACGTTAAAGACCATGGCTACAAGCTATTTAGTGAGTCAGCGACACGGTTATTTCCGATGTTAACCATGCTCGAACTACTTCAGCCTCAATATGGAGAAAAGAATGCTATAAAAGTTCCTCTATGGGCTATCTCTAAAGATGTTCAAGACTCCAAGCTTGATAACCTGACAATGGAGTTAGCTAACTTTGCTAGAGCATTTAAATCTCAGCGTAACTTAAATACACCATTAGAAGAGTCTGAATCATCCCTAGACTGGCTTACCAATATAATGAAACTGGCAATGGCCCAGTTTAGTTTCGGTGAGCGTTTCAATATTAATAAAAAGTATGTTGCAGAAGTAGAGAAGACTCTTGCTTCTCATTTCATTCAAAATCGCCGCCGTGGCGGTCGTGTGCTTGTCCTTAATCAAGATTACCTCATCTTGCTGACTAACCTTGCGGTTGGTGAAAGGGATAAGCTTCGTTTCCATGAACTTATCGCTGCATTCAAATTACGCGGTATTTTTGTCGATAAGCAAACAGAGCAAGAACTAATTAAATTTTATGAGCGCATTGGTAATGTTGAGCGCATGAGTGATAGTGGAGATGCAGTTTATGTCCGTAGAACAATTCGATAACTTTCTGGCGGAACAAATTCTTTCAGGTACAGGGACCGAAATTGAAGTTGGTGGCCGTTATCAATTTCGTTGCCATGATTACAGCTTGAGATTGAGACTGTTTGATGCATTGGAAAGGTTACAATCCACTAAAACTGTGATAAATGGACATGAGTACCCAAAAATTAAAATAAACTCATGCTATGTAATTCCTCTATTGCACGCTGATGATGCAGAGAGCCAAAAAGGTGCTCATGAGCATTACCTAGCAAAATTACGGGATGAAGTCGTTGAGCAGACCGAAGGCTTAGAGGGCTGTGCACTTCTATATATACATGATAGCTCCTTAGATACCATTGTTAATTCTTCAAAAAGTTTACAAGAGCCTGGAGAAGTTTGGAGCTTGCCACAGATTAAAGATATTTTTATTGGTCTTATTGATGAGCAGGATAAAGGCAAAGATGTTTCTAAATGCCTGCTAGATGATCAGTTTAATTCGTTGGTGGAAAACGGAACGACAATATTTGGATTTGAACCATTGTACAGAGCAGTGGAGGATGGTGATCTTCGCTTCAATGAGCTCGGAATGTTTGAAGACCCGCTTGTCGCAGAGATGAGCGGAAACTCTAAACAGATTAAAAAACGTTTGGAAGAAAACCGGGCCTTGTACCAAGCGCTCTCATTTGAAGTAGAGCATTTTAGCGATCAACTTCACGATCGTTTGAAGTCGTTTGGTGAGAAATTTATAAGGGAACACTTTACTGAAACAGACGCATGGAAGGATGTAGAGTATGAGTCTTTCGTTCAAGAGAAGAAGAATAATGCTCAGCAAAGATTAATTTTAGAAGAAGAGTTAGCTTCTGAAGGCATGACAATCACAGGGCGAAATCGAGCAGAAACAAAAGCTGGTATGCGAGATCGTCATCTCATTATAGAGCTGGATGAGGGTGTCGACGAGTTTGAATTGAAAGTGATATTTCAAGGTGCAAGCAACCTAGATAAAAGAGAATTCAAAGTACAGCCACCGAAAGCGCTGAACAAGCAAGAAGTTATCAGTACTCGAAATGGTTTAAAAACAGCATCAGCTAGCTTGACGGGGCAATATCATAATGAACCTCTATTCTTCAACCTAGCTCTTAAGCGAGAGAATAAGTCTGAGGCTTACAATTTCCGTTGCTTAGTGATTCGTAAAGGTGAGTTCTATATCGAACCTTTTAAGAACATTTTTTTGGTTGAGCATTCTAAGCAACGTTTAACGCTCAATATGAAAGAGAATAAGTTACCCGTAAGGGACGAGGAAGGCGCGATTTTCACTCTTACTGATGCTCAACAAGAAGTAGATATTATTGAATACGCATTGGTGGATTTTGAAGCACTAGCAAATGAGGCTGATGAAATTAATTTTGCAGTCAAGTCTGGTGATAATCTTTTGAAGTTTAATGTGGAAGGGGCGGTTGCTACTGATTCTCTTAGCCTACCTCTGCTCCTAAATCGTAGTCGTTATCACAAGCTTTTTAAAGATGACTATAACGGTGAGCTATATTCACAGAAAGCTAAAGTCGGGATTGACAATAGTGAGTTTACTGTACCTGCTTTACGCTTAAAGCTCTTGCGTTGGGAAGAGCTATTCGTCAATGAAAAAGTAATCGCAATTTCCGATGATAGCTATCAGCCTCTCGATGACTTGCAGGCAATTGATGTTGGCATTTTTTCATCTTACCTAGAGCTATTTGATTATCTTGAGCAGCGTCGTAGTACATTGTCACTGGCATCTTGGGGGGATGAGTTAACAGAAATAGTTGCAAATGTTGTTGATACTTACCTGAACTATGTTGAGGCTATTCCTACAGGTGGTATGTTAACAAAAGAGCAGAAGTTAGCATTGCGAATTGGTATCGTGACGTCTGAGCAAGATGTTTACTATTCACCGTTTCATCCTTTGAATTTGGCCTACTATCTTCACCTTAGAAACGCTATGTGCCGTGAAGGTAGTTTTGCGCATCTTCCTGATGTCACTTTTGAGCGCCTTTCTCCAAAAGGTTTGCTACCTTACGTACATCACCCTGAGCATGAGTTTGCTTACAACCAGCAAGTAAAAGAGAATGCATTTTGGATTAAGAGTGTTCCGCAAGAGAAAAGTACCCTTTCATTTGTTCGCAAGCTAGTAAAAGAGAAGATAGATGAGTTCCAAACCGCATTTAGTCAGTTATTTACTGGTTCTGAAAAGAGTATTATTGTAAATGCAGTTAACCAAGATGAGGCTAATGAACTATTTCTTGGGCTGGTCGATTATATTCGTAGCAACCTAGAGCAATCGACTTCTATCCACATCAACCTTTATGACGAAACATTAGCGTTTAATGCATTTGATCATTTTGCAGAAACTGCAAACTATGATGACCTGAAGAAATGGCTTGAGCTAGATAAAGGCAAGGCGCGTGAAGTTGCTGACACCATTATTGACATCCTTCGAACACGGTTAACCTACAGTAAGTTCACCAATAATCAGGCGAAGAAGAACGGGCAAGCCTATTCGCACATATGCTTTTTCAGAAACGCATCGAAAGTGAAGTGTGAATCCGTATCAATTGATAGTGTTGAGAGTGGTATCGCATGTGATGGCTTCCTCCCTGGTGAAGCTGCCTATCGTGACCAAGACTCATTTATTACTGGTTTTGGCCTCAAGAATGTGGATTACTCAAACAATCAAAAGCTGAGGTTAGCAAAAGCTATTGGTACGTTAGGGCAATGCGCTAGTCAGGAAACGACCTACGAGACGAGTAAAGCATTGGCGCTATCGATTACGTCTGAGTTCAAGGATTCACTTAAGCTAGCTTATGATAGTTCTATTTGGACGACCATCATTGAGCCACGAGTAACATTGGATTTTTTCCACAGTAATGAAGATGTTGTTCTCATCCACTACTCAGATCAATACACTAGCTCTTCAAGCTATGATGCGATTACTGTAACAGCGCAGCGTAGCCTGTTTGAAAAAGTGATAGAAAAGGGAGATGGCGGTCAAATCAATGAATTTAATGCCTTTAATGGTGATTGGCTGCTCAATATGATGACATGTGAACCCAAGATCAATAAAGAGCGTAGGGGGATTATCGGGGCTTATAAGTTCGTAACCAGTTTGGTGCATGGCTCAGACGTCACTTGGGTACCCCTCTCGATCGCGGAGATGATACGAGTCTCAGGCAACGTTGGCTTGAAGATGTCGGATAGTGATTTCTCTCGTAACGCGAATGGCTATAAAAAAGGCGCAATTTCTGATGATATACTTTTGGTCGGTTTTAAAGACCAACAGATGTACTTACTTCCGGTAGAGGTGAAAACTGGTGCTACCCCTGACTATAAAAAAGCAGTGGAGCAGGCAAAGGAGTTGCTACGCTATTTAAGCGAAGACATATTGGGTGAAGATACATTAGCAAGTAAGTTAAATCGCAGCTTATTCATGCGCCAGGTACTAATGCAAGTAGATAAATACCGCTTGTACAATGTATTTTCTACGGATTATTTTGATGCATTATTGTGTGAAAAAGAAGTGTGGTTGAAAGGAGATTACACTCTAGCAAAGATTGCGGAATACCCTGATGGTTTTGTAGTTAGCCACTTAGAAGGGGCAAGTTGCCTTGCTCCTGACTATCGAATGCGCAGTGGCATTTTACAAGTAGAGTTACCTATGGCTCTGTTACCTAACTTAGTAAAAACACCGCTTCAAGAACTAATTTACAAGCTGGATATTGTTAGTATTTATCATGTTCCCACTCAGTTTGTACTACATGGTGATACTAGCTCTGCGGACTTAGCATTTGAACAATTAGACCCAGAGGAAAGTTGCGGTGAGAAGATTATAAGCGACTTAGAGCAGGGGCGTGACCTAGTAATTAAAGCTGAAAAAGAAAGTGAAAACTGCCAGCTGAAAAGTGTGGCAAATGAAGAAACAGTTTTAGAAAGTGCTAAACAAGAATCGAAAGCTACTATTGAGGGGGCAGAGCAGAGGGTAGATGCAGTTATACAACCACAGGAATCAGGTAATAACCTGAACGTATTGTTTGGCCATAATGCGCTAACTCAAGCTCCGTTAAACTGGGAGCCAACTAATACGGCCAAATTTATGAATACCAATACCGGTATTATTGGCACTATGGGAACAGGTAAAACACAATTTACGAAATCAGTAATTACTCAGTTAAATCGTAATCAAGTTGACAACGTGAGTAGCGCGCCTATTGGCATGTTGATTTTTGACTACAAGGAAGATTATGTAGACGAAAGTTTCTTGAACGAGAATAAAGCTAAACGAGTAACCTTAGACAGGCTTCCTTTTAACCCCCTTAGTCTTGTTGGAGATAAACCCAAACTGCCTGTCCATACAGCTAGTTCATTTGCGAATACGATGGCTAAAGCATTCAGGCTTGGGCCTAAGCAGCAAATGAAGTTAAAAAATCTTGTAATCGATGCGTATGAGGCCAAAGGGATCGATCGTTCAGACTCTTCAACTTGGAGCATCCCGGCACCGACTATCTCAGATGTATGGGATATCTTTTTAGCTCAAGACAAAATTGATGAAGATTTGTTATATGTTGCTTTAGATAGCCTTGTGTCTTATGAGATTTTTGAGCCTGACGCGAGTAAGGTTCAAAGTTTGTTCGATTTGCTAAACGGTGTAACGGTTGTTGAGCTGAAAGGAAATGATGAATCAGTTCAAAATCTTGTTGTGGCACTTACCTTGGATCTTTTCTATTCGCAAATGCAGAAGAAAGGTAAGCCAGAAGTACAGGGGGATTTCCGCCAAATCACCAAGATGGTTTTGGTTGATGAGGCTGATAACTTTATGTCTCAAAACTTTCCAAGCTTACGTAAGATCTTGAAGGAAGGTCGTGAGTACGGCGTTGGTGTAATTTTATCAACACAGGACATTACGCATTTCCAAACTGGTGAAAATGACTATTCAAGTTATGTGCTTACATGGGTTATCCACCGCGTTGCTAAGATCCGCCCTCAGGAGCTGAAAGCCATGTTTGGCGTAAATGAAAAAGCCGAGCAAGAGAAGCTCATGGAAACGATCAATAAATTGGATAAGCACTACAGCTTGTATATCGATGGAGCTAAGAAGATAGTCAAGATGAGAGATAGGGCTTTTTGGGAGCTAGAAAGAAACATATCTTAATTGGCATGTGCTAAAATATTCAACCTAATTATTGTTGGTGGTGCTCTCATTGAGCACTTGCCGCTTTGATATTATTTATGCTTACTAAAAAGATTAAAGTAAAAGGATGATAATGGTTAAGCGTAGGAAAAACTCTTGGAAAGGGATTGGCGAAGAGTTGGCCGCTCGATTTTGCAATGCCATGAAGAGCCCATCATTCATCGCTTACTTTTCTATTGGTATTGTGGCCATAGGAGGAATTGGAGTATGGCTTCCGTACCTTCTTGACTCCACCGGGGCAATGTTTTTTGAAAGCCAGAATGTTTTCACTTTCTCAGTTGCAATACTGGGGACTTTGTCATTGGAAGGGTTTATTTCCAAAGATAAGAGTCTTCGCTTAACTTCTCTAGGTGTAATTTTGGGCTTTGTAGCCTTTTTGTTAGGCGTGATAGGTTATGTTAACGCGCAGACCGGAGTCTCAGTATTAGTTAATATTTGTGCTGCACTAACTTTACTTATCTTTTTGTTTGCAAATGCTAACGACGAAAAATTTGATGACGAAAGTGAAGTTGAAGCTGATGCGACCGGATATAAGCAGGCAGATGCAGATTTGATTAAGGATAAAAGTTAAATGAATTTTCCTCTTAAAATACCCGCAATCAAAGTTAGCCAGCCTTTAGGTGATTTTTATGTTGTATCTTTGACTGCTGACTTCCTACTCAAGTCTTGCTATACAATTAAGGCTGAAATATTAGCTGATAGTGATGAAGAAAACTCAATAAGTTACCTTGGAAAAATGGTAAATAGTCTTGTAGGTAATCAAAGGGTAAGAACGCCAAAAAGACTTAAAGAAATAAAACGATACAGTGAAACTGTAGATGCTAGTTTTCCAAACTCTATTATACTTGGAGCTAATTATGACCCTGACGGGAATCTTATTACATCACCTAGAGAACGCTGGGATATAGAGCAAGTTGACGATAATTTTTATTATTTAGTTATCCCATCTAGTAAGAAGTTAGCATCAATTATAGATGGACAGCATAGAGTATTTGGGTTCGAGAATTCTTCTGCTAAAAATACAGAGTTACTTTGTTCTGTATATATTGATCTCCCTTTAGCTTATCACGCTAGAATATTCACAAATATTAATATAAACCAAAAGAGAGTTGATAAAAATTTAGCATATAATCTTTTTCAGTTTGACATGGAACAAGGGGAGCCAAATAGTTGGTCGCCAGAAACACTCGCAGTATATTTTGCAAGAGTATTAGCTAGTGATGAAGAGTCTCCACTCAAAGGTAAAATTAGGCTTGGTACCGTAAATAGTAGATCAGAAACAAGTATTTCAATGGCTTCTATCATCGATGGTATTTTGTCTTTGATAACTAATAATCCAAAGAATGACCGTGAAACTCTGCATACAAAGTCGATTAAAGATGGGCGTGATCGTAGTATGCTAAAAAGTATAAATACAAGCACACCATTACGAGATTATTATTTGAATCAAAAAGATAAAACACTATACAACCTTATAGTAAGTTACTTTAGTGCACTTAAAAAAACACTCTGGAAATTTGATGTATTTCAGAAAACACTAGGTATTCATGCTAGTTTCGACTTTTTAAAAATTGTTTGCCAAGAAACTAAAGTTGAATTGTTAACGGAGGAGTACTTTATAGAAATTTTTACTAAAGCTAACAAAATAGATTTTACTGATGAGTTTTTTGGTGTTCAGACAAAGTTGAGAACAAGGTTAAGAAATTCCTTAGTTATTGCATCTGGAATAGATGATATTAATAACTTGAATATTAAACCAAGCGATAAAAAACTCTATGTTGAGGTTGTGGCCTGAGGTGTTATTTTTAAAATAAATTTAGCGCTTATTGTAATTCGAGGATGAAGGAGTGACTTACAACTTACATCCTCGGTTATTTTATTTAAAGTGCTGCTGATACCGCTGATATATTTCGGTAGTTTCTAATTGCAGCAATCCCATCCTCAACATGTGCTGCCCAAGCTTGTTGATACTCTTTGGTATCAAGTGTTGGGTAGTATAATTTTAAAACTAACTCAGTAACATCACTGGTTTCACCAAGCCAAGTGAACTTATCTAGTTTTAAAGAACCGTTTAGGTTTACCTCTTGACCGTTATATCTAAAGTCACTTTCAATTGAACGGAAGAAAGCAATACGTGCAGAAATATTGGGGGTTATTCCTGTTTGCACTTTTAGTTTTTTTAGTTGGTCCTCTGTTTGCTGAGTTAAGCACATATTTCGATTAGGTAACATTACACCATCCCCTTAACTGTTTCTCTCCAGAAATACCCTTTTTTCAATGAAGATGATTTCGTGGACCCGTCAAAATGAATCTCGTAAGTACGAGCAATATCGTCTTGGATTAGGTTTGTATAATTTCTATCTATTTCTGTATCAGTTGATAGAATCACAACTTGGTGACTCGCTGTTGGGAAGTAATATTCAACGAGCTTGTCACGATGATGTGAGTCTAATCGACCTAGTGGTGTGTCAATAATGATCGGAAGTTTACGGCCTGATGTACGACCAAGTGCCTCCAAAATTGAAATTGCATAGATTTGCTTCTCTCCTGCCGACATGGCTTTACGGTTAATTTTTATACCGTGCTCATCCACCAATTCAACATCAAATGATTCAGAGTTAATTGAAGCCGTTAGCTGTAGGTCTTCTTTGCGAGCAAGCTTCCTATATGACTGTACAAATTCATTTTCTAACTGCTTTACTCGAGCCTTAGTTAACTGTTCCGCAAATTTATCTAGCAGTAATATAGAGTTTTGAGCATTGCTAATGCTCTGATTTTTATGAGATTCTTCTTTGTTTTTATCGTGTAATTTTTGAATCTTACGAGCTGTTTCTAGAGCTAGTCTTAATTCATGTTTTGCTTTCTTCAGCAAATTTTGCAACTCGATAATGAGCTTTTCTTTTTTCTTATCTAGTTTACGTACGTCAGCAAAGAGTTCTTGTACTAGCTCTTTTTCAGGCGCTCGTGCAATGTTGTTTGAAGCGTTATCAAGCTCTTCTTCCACTCTTTGAAGACGTAGTCGTGCCCCGTCGAAGCGTGAATATGATTCTTGAGACAGAGAAGATAGCTGATAATCAATAGTATTAGCCTGGCGATCAGATATATCTAAAACAAGCTCTGCGGTATCAAATTGACCTACATGCGCTTTAAAGCTATCAGTAATGGCATTTTGTGCCATTTCTGTGTCAAAGCTTGGGTACTTTGAGCGTAGTGTTTTTAAAAATGAATCTAACTCATTTCCAAAGCTTTGCTTTTTCTTTATTTCTTTCTCTTGCTTAATTTGTTCCTGAAGGCGCTGCATTGTTTTAGGGGCGAGCGAGAATGGAAGACTTGTCTCCATTTCCATACGGATTTGCTTTTCAAGCTCTACTTTTTCTCTAAGTAAGCTATCTACTTTCCGCTGCTCGTCTTCTCGAGTTTTAGCCCAAGCACCGCCATTTTGCGACAATTTGTTTTCTAGATTAAGAATGTCGCGAGAAACTAATTCAATTTGAGCATCAACAATATCTGCTTCCCCTCGAAGTTTCTCTGCCTTTCGCTCATGGTCGATGCGTTGTTCATCCAGAGTATTCATCTCTTCTTTCAGCGATTGGGTTAAAGCACCAGAGCCTTGTTTTTTTAAAAAGATGTTTAGGTCGTTCTTAAGCTTAGCGATGACATCTAACCCTAATAAACGACGGACAGCGGTTTTTAAGACGGTACCAGATTCGTCTTCTGCAAGCTCTGCAATCTTTTCACCGTCAAAGAAGAATAAATCTGCGATGCCTGTGGGGATCAGCTCATTCAGGAAACCTTGACACTGTTCGTAGTTGAGCTCAGGGATTTGGGTATCATCTTTTTCTAGGAATAGGTTGTCTTTTTTGCCACGCTTCCAACTACGAATAACTTTATAAGTGTTCTCTTCACCGTTTTGGCTGTACTTAAATTCAAGTTCAATTGATGCGTTATCTTGAACACCACCAAAGCCGACTCCTTTGTGTATTAGCTCTGATAACGCTTCAATGTATTCAACGTTTGAAAGTACTTGGCTAAATGATTGGCGTCCAAATAGAGCTAAGCGTACAGCGGTTAAGATTGAAGTTTTTCCGGCCCCATTTAAACCACCGAATAAAACAATTGGTCGTTCAGTACCTTCAATTGGACCACTTTTACTTAAACGTGCAGGTGCGGGGCGTAAATCAATTTCATGTACACCACGAAACACGCGAAAGTTGTTTAATGTTAGTTTTGTTATCAACATTTCAGTATTTAAAACTCTTTTTGAAGCTGTTTATCTATGTCTGCAAGTTGCTCGTTGTAGCGCTCAATTTCTTTTTGATGAACGTCAAACTCAGCCTTACTTTGCAGTGAAGCATGTTTATGTTTGATTTCTTCCAAGCTTCCCCAGTCTTGCTTTAATAGAGATTCGATCTTTTTTGAAATACCACTGCGACGGCTTAAGCCTTCCATTGAAACCTCTAATTCAATAAGCTTCATGATCATTTCTGGAGTAATATCAAAACTGTCACAAAGTTCATTAATTAGTTGTGCATCACCTTTACCAAAGCTAGCGTTATCGTCATAAATCCAATCAAGATCATAGCCATATATATCTCTAAAAATCGTTGGTAGAGAGTCATCCCAATCTGGTTCGTTTGGGTCATGAATCCATTCTTGGCGAATTGCATGAAGCTCAGGTGCCGTGATTAGCTCTATCTCACGGCCTTCAGATTTAAACTTATTATCTAATTCAAGTAGCTCACGTAGCCATTGGCGACGATATTTTAACCAGTAAGGCCCAGGCACATGCTTACGCTCTGTTGCTATATCTTCTCCTTCTTTGGCGTACTGGTAGCTAACTCTACCGGTGCGTCGCTTGTGGTTTCTGAACTCTTCTTTGTTTGCGGGATCAGTAGTCATCGCAAGCTTATTACGAAACTCTAGAAGAGGAGCCATCCACTCTTCACCATTTTGAATAAGGCTTTCCATAGCACGATCTTTGGTCACTACGGTACATGTCCAGCAGCCAAATCGAGAGTTACCACAAGATGGTGTGGTTTCATCTATAACCATTGGACATTCCCCTTGACCGGAAGAATCTTTGTAGAGGTTCCACAACACAAGGTTTTTGCCACCCCAAGGGTTTTCCCACTCTAGGTCATACTTGTCGATCCAAATGTTCTTCGGCCCATAAGGGGTCTGCTTAGTTTCAAGATGGCATAGGCGTAACAGTTTCCATACGTCATCAACGCCCCAGGTATCTATAGGTGTAAAGATAAATGCGTTAGCAAGGGTAGTGTGACGAGCAAGACGAGAGCCGTCGATTTTATGTTTAGCAATGACTTGAGCTCGAGAAGCACTTTCTTGGCTTCGTGAGCCTAGAACGACAATTACTTCATCAAATTGAGATACTTTTGTTTTGATGAAATTACTAACCGGATCTATCTTCATTCGTTCAGTACACCAGCGGAAAGAACGTGTCGGAGCAGGGTAGCCCTTACCCAGTAGATTAGCCCAAAAAGATTGACCAGCTTCAGGAACGACCTTGTGACAAGTGATTGGCAAGTTGTCGCGTTTTGCGCCTCTCTCAATTGCAATCAAGGAGTCTTTGATATGATTAACGACCACTGGTGTCTCGACGAGAGTATCGGAGGAAACGACAAATATGGGTTTATGGCGCTGCTCTGCTTCTAATCCGAGGAGTGCGATATAAACTAATGACATTACCGCAGATGAGTCTTTGCCGCCGCTGTATCCGATTACCCATGGGCGTTTATCAGCGCAGTAAACACGCTGAACATCGGCAATGTAGTGACTCAGTTTATTGTTAGCGAAGTCTTCTGCATGAATAAAGTCTTCGTATTCTGCAAGGTCTTCTGCTAGTTGTAGCTCGTTAATCATGATAGTTGCTTCTCTAGAGCTTTTTCTTCTGGGGTCAAATCTAACCCCAGTTCAATTTTTAATGCGTTGGCAGTTAGTAATATGCTTTGTGTGGACTTACTTAACTTACCGTGGTTCATGCTGCGCTCAACCCATACTGGGTTGGTTTTAAGCCAATTGATATTTGCTAGTGGCTCTAGCTTTTGTTTCCAATTGCTTGGGTTTTGGCAGAGTATTGCTTTACCTAGTACACCAATTGCATGCAGGCCTACGCCATGCGCGTGAATAAACTCTTGGCGTAGCTGAGCTGGGGATACCTGTTTGTCTATTACCATTTGCCAATCTGGTAAGTGTTTGGTTACTTCAGCCCAAAACTCTTGCGCTAGTTGTTTTTCATCTTGGCTAAAGCCATCTTTCGGCCCTTTTCCAAGTAATGCTCGAGTGGATTGCTTGATGCTACTCAATGTAAAAAGTTTGTTGGATTTCGGACTTATGTTCGATTTTTCCATTTCAGTAAGCCCAACAAATGGCAGTGAGTTGGTAGCGAGCTCTCTGGCTAACTCAGAGCTTTCATCTCTATGGTCATAAAGGGTGCCTAGTGATGGGCTTGGCTTAACTGCGTATTTGTTCAAATCGGCAAACATTTGCTGGCTACGAGTGAGTCCCTCGTCAATAAAGAACAACACAGGGATATTATCCTGACCAAGATCAGGGTTTTCGAGAAGAGCTTCTTCAATGGCTTTACGACGATGCTGACCATCATTGATCAAGATTTGAGCATCCATTGGGATTTTTAACGTACCTAAGTTAGGAGCTCCGTCATGATCATCAAAACCTATATCTACACCTACTGAAGCAGTTAATGCTGAGAATACATAATCTTTTGGATTATCAAGTAGGTACTTAACCATCTCAGGTATGCGCGTCTTATTTAGCGTACGTTGAGCGCGAAGCTCTGGTGGGACATCGCCCTCGTTGTAACTGAAGATCTTAGGGATAATTCTAAGGGGGCATGTTGCGATGTAGAATGGTCTACCTGCCTGAATACCCCTCACAGCGGGAAAAGAGTAACAGTATCCTGAGTCTTGATTTTGCATGCTGAGCTTCTAAGGTATGTTATTTATGACGTAAATTTTAACCTAGTATGTCATTTTATCAACCTTTGATTGTTGAATGAAAGTGGGTTATGTGTATTGATGACATACCTTTGCTGTAAGTGTGCGATTTTACATGTGTTAACTTTCAAATACTACGCTTGATAGCATTTCTTCGTTACCTGCGAAGCAGCTTGTATCCACAAACTCTCTTACCTGCTTTGCATAGCAAAACTTCTAATTCATTTCTATGTAGTAACGACTCCTGATGCCAGTCAATCTTAAGTATTTTTGATAGCCGTTTATCAAAGCTAAGTTGCTTAGAGTAATCCTGTGCCTCTGTATCCAAAAAAAGGTGTTTGTTTAATAATGGTGGACGTTTGTTTTTATTGGTATAGTCAAAAAAATCAATATCTTGATCGATCATTTTTATTTTTATTCGTTCAATCAAAAAGGGAAGGGAGCTGTTGAAATCATCGTAGGAAGTAAGTGACAGTTTGCCTGAATGGATGTGTATTTTGATGAGATCTATTTCTTCATCCAGTTCGCCATACATTTGCAATCCTGCGCCAACATATATCCGAAGTAGCACAGGTAGCTCATTGAGATAGTCGCGGTGAAAAATGAGTGAGTGCCCTTCATTTAATAAGCTAGCTGGTAGTTGAGAGTGTGCTTTTACGCAATGTGTGTTTATTAACTCAGTGTCTGCAATCGCGAACAATAGCTCAGCAGCAAGGTTTAAAGCTGCTCTGTGGTTGCCAAATAATGCATTTATATCTCGTTTGAGTGATTCTGGTTGTTGAGTGTAAGGCTTTCTTTTTTCGAATAGCCCCATTGCAAAGTACAGTAGTAAATCTTCTTTGCGGTTCTTTTCTGCTTGTTTAAAATCTTTGGTATCAAAAATATCACTTAGTAGGCCGAAGACTTTTTTGTGAGAGCCAACGAGAGCACGAACTCTCTCTGACTGCTCAAACTCGTCATTTACAGGGATACGACCAAGTTCTAAGCATATGTTCCAGAATGCGTTAAACAGTTCTTGGTTTTGCATAATCAGTAGTTTGGCCTTGTCCTTTTCTGCCAATGATTGCGGTGATGTCAGTTGTTGCCATTTGCGATGACGTTTGTATCGATTATGTAGATATTTTTGCTCTTCTAATTTGTCTTTAAATATGTAAAAGATGCCTGGTGCTACCGCTATTGCATCTTCTTGTAAGCTTCTCTCTATATACGTTTTTATCTCAGATTGAGCATAGTACTTTTGAAATGTGTTTCGCGAGGTAATTACGCCATCTTTATATTGCTTGAATTGGGCAATATAGCTTTCAGTTGCCAACATGACGGATACGACTAAAACCTTACTGGTTAGCTCCCAAGCATCCAGTAGGGCGTCTAATCGTTCATCTTGATCTTCGATGACATTAAGTACAAAACCAAGATTCACAATATCGGATATTATTTTGTCGTTGTCGGGTTGAAAGTTTGGGTCCCAGCCTGAAGCATCTAAGCCATGAGTCACGAGCTCTCGCAGATCGTCGCCTCTACCGCATCCATAATCAAAAATGGAGTAAGAGCCTTCAAGGTAACCATGCTTTACCAGTGTTTTCATTGGAGCAGAAAGCTCTTGCCTTACCAATGCGGTTTTGTGTCGGTCGATACCGGGCTCTTTATTATTGATTAATGCCGAGCTTCGGAATAGGCGCCCAGCGACAATCTTATACCCGTGGTGAGTGATTATGTTTTCCCATGAACGTTTGAAACCAATGAGTCTACTATTCTCGTAAAGCCCTGCATTTTCACCTTCTTGGGTTATAGCAACAAAGTTTTCGTAATGCTTACTCTCGGCAAGGATCATTGTCTCTTTTCGATGCAATATTGGTGGGTTATCTGATCCGTCATAGCTTGTTGATTTGTGGCTTAGTTTGGCCAGATTGACATTAAGGCTGTGTTTTAAAGCAGGGTATGAATTACTATAAAAATCAGGGTAGTAAAGTAACGAAAGCCGAAATTCTTTTTTGAAGAGCTTTACGAGGTTCCAATTGTCATCATCCAGCTTGAGTGCTTTTGCAACGGTAGGGATGAAAACATTTAGCGCGGCGGGTAGGGCAGAAAAAGCATCTCTGTGTAGGTAGATAGCATCAGGAAGTTGTTTACCAACTTTGACTTCGGATACAAGTTTTTTGAATAAGTTAGCTTCCATGCTTAAACCAGATGATCACTTTTAGTGATTATAAATTATCAAAGATACCATGTGAGGCTTAATTATCGCACTTTTGCTACTAACTCGAAGACCATCACAGTGTGTCTTTATGATGAGTACGTAATGAGCGTTGGTAGGGCCAATGCTGATATGGATCGGTTTATCTTTGCCATAAAAATATAGGCAGTCGAATACTAGTTGTTCGAGAATGTATTTAGCCACTTTAATCGTTGAGGCTACTGTAGCTGGTACTAGTCACAGAGAGGCTGCCTTGTGCAGCCTCTCTTATATTCCGGCTCCACCAGCTCATCATTTCACGGCGTTGTTCTAGGTAATCAGTCCGGTTGTAAGCAGCACGTACCTGATTGTTATCTACGTGGGCTAATGCTGCCTCTATCAGTTCAGATTTGTATCCTTTCTCGTTTAGCGTAGTGCTGGCAAGAGAGCGTAGACCATGACTAACAAGTCTTCCTTCAAAACCCATGCGTTTAAGTGCCATGTTAGCCGTTTGGCTGTTACAGGGTTTCTTTGGATCACGGTCTGACGGGAATATAAATTCTCTGTGACCGCTTAGTGGATGAATGGCCTCTAGTAATGCAATAGACTCAGAGGTTAGTGGAATGGAGTGTTCACGGCGCTTTTTCATTCGCTCTGCAGGTATAGTCCAGACTTTACGTTCTAAGTCTATCTCCTCCCAGCGGGCACCAGCTGCCTCACTAGGGCGCGTTATGGTGTGCAACTGCCATTCGATTAGACAGCGTGTCGTTTTCTTTATACTTGCGTTAGCAACCGCTCTCATGAGCTCTGGAAGCTCATTGGGTGCTAGTGCTTTCATGTTCTCTTTTTGCGGCTTTTTGAAAACTGATTTCAAGCCACTAATCGGGTTAGTATCAATCAGGCCACAGTTAACTGCATAAATCATGACTTCATTTAAGCGCTGAACGACACGTTTCAGTGTTTCTAGGCTGCCTTTTGCTTCTATAGGTCTCAATACGTCAATCACGTAAGGTGCAGATATTTTTTTTATTGGTAATTGACCAAGGTCAGGAAAAACATTGAGTTCTAGAGAACGCCAAATATCTTTTGCATGATCAGCAGTGATGGAATCACTTTTTACTTCGAACCACTGTTGGGCTACGTTGAACAATGTGTGCTCTGTTTGTGCTTTCTGTTTTGCTATTGCTTCTTGTTTATAAGCTTTTGGGTCTATGCCTTCAGTAACGAGCTGGCGGTTAGTTTGCCTTAGCTCACGTGCTTTTGAGAGGGATACATCAGGGTATGCGCCAAGACCAAGGTTAACGCGCTTTTTAGTGATAGGGTGAATGTAGTTGAAGTTCCACAGCTTTGAGCCATGAGCACGAACGCGAAGTTGTAGCCCGCCACCATCAGATAGGACGTAATCTTTATCCCTACTTTTAGCTGCTTTTATTTCTCTATCACTTAACGGTTTTGTTATCTTGGCCATCTAGACATCCTTACGTCTTTTGATGTATTCCTGAACTCGACATGTATTACTAGGAATACCATAAGGAATACTATTGGTCAAAGATTGGGCAGGACGTTAGAGGACACTACAGGATGATAAACTATTGATTTTATATTGATATAGATACAAAAAAAGACGCCCTAGGACGTCTTTAAATGTAGATTTGGTGGAGCTGGCGGGAGTTGAACCCGCGTCCAAAATCAGTCTAACAGATGGCGCTACATGCTTAGTCTTTCTATATTCTCGTAAGAGCACTGCGGAAAGACACGCCATGCCAATACATACCAGAATTCTATTTCGCGGTTCACCTCTCTGGTCGAAAGTTCCCTCGCTATCTTGTTTGGGTTTGAACCCCTGTTGGTCCCCGTCTTACAAGCGGAAGCTAGGGCAGGAGCGCTCTTAGCAGGTTATTAAGCTGCTAGTGCGTAGTTTTCGTCGTTTGCGACTATTTTTTTGCGGCTTTTTTACGAGGCCAACCGCACCTCGGCATGCTCCACAAGCCTTCGTGATCCTGTCGAATCCTAAATCAGCCCCAGAGTTAAGGCGATGGTAACAGAATTTCACCAAGCGTCAATACAATTCCCTGCCAGCGTGTCTCTTATGGAGAAAAATCCATCACTTATACCAACTAGGATAAACAGATATCTATACAGGTTGCTATGACTGGCAGGTAAAGTGTATTAGCGCAGGCTGCTCTTCATGATACGCGCCTTGTCGCGCTGCCAATCTTTGTCTTTCTTGTCAGCACGCTTGTCGTGTAGTTTCTTACCTTTCGCCGTACCTACTTTAAGTTTAACCCATGAACCCTTCCAGTACATGGAAAGGGCCACGATGGTTTCGCCATCGCGGTTAACGGCACCCATTAGCTTGTCGATTTCACGACGGTTCAACAGTAGCTTACGGGTACGGGTAGGGTCGGCCACTACGTGGGTAGACGCCGCGTTCAGCGGGGTGATCTGCACGCCCGAAATGAAAGCTTCGCCGTTGCGCAGGAATACGTAGCTTTCCGAGATGTTTACCTTACCAGAGCGGATCGCTTTTACTTCCCAGCCCTGGAGTTCCATGCCAGCTTCGTACTCGTCGCTGATCGCGAACTCGAAGCGGGCGCTTTTGTTCTTGGCAATAGTATTGCTACTTTGCTTTGGTTTTTTCTTGGCCATAAATACTCTTAAATGTTGCTGTCCCAGCGGCAGATGCTCTGGCTGGTCGAAAAGTGTCTATTTATAAATCAAAGAGATGAAGTCAATAAACACGCTTATTTTGGCTGTTAGCCCAGTAATGTTATCATTGAGGTTGTCCTTGTCATAGTTTTACCCGCAATGCGCTTGAAACGGTGACAGGTGGCACGTTTTAACTGTAAGGAGAAGCTATGCCTCAGATCAGTCGTTCTGCATTAGTCCCATTTAGTGCAAAACAAATGTTTGAACTTGTTAACGATGTTGAATCATACCCTGCATTCCTGCCGGGCTGCTCTGGTACCAAAATTTTAGAAAGCTCCGAACAGCATATGATGGCCTCGGTGGATGTGTCCAAGGCCGGTATCAAGAAAACATTTGTGACCCGCAATGATCTGACTGACAGCAGTATGATTGCCATGCAGCTGGTCGATGGCCCGTTCAGCCGACTGGTCGGTGGCTGGCACTTCACTGAGCTCGATGCCGAAGCGTGCAAGGTCGAGCTCAAGCTGGATTTTGAATTTACCAACGGCTTGGTGGAAGCGGCGTTCGGTAAGGTCTTCCGTGATTTGACCAACAACATGGTGTCTGCCTTTACCCAGCGTGCGCGAGAGATTTATGACTTCTGAAGAAACGCTGATCCACGTTGAAGTGGTGTATGCCCTGCCTGATGTACAGAAGGTGATCCGTGTGACGGTCACGCCGGATATGCAGGTGCAGCAGATCATTGAGCAATCCGGGGTGCTGGCACTCTACCCGGAGATTGATCTGAAAAAGAACAAAGTGGGGATCTACAGCCGCAATGTGAAGCTCGATGCCTTGGTACATGATGGTGACCGTATCGAGATTTACCGCCCGCTGCTGGCCGATCCGAAAGAGATCCGCCGCAAGCGTGCAGAGCAAGCCAAGCAAGAAGCATTGGTCGCCAAGGGCGATAAAGCTTAGGAGCGGGCAGCAATGGATCCCAATAAAAAAGCTCGCCAATGGCGAGCTTTTTGTTTTCTGTTAACCAGCAATGTCGAGCAACCTTAGTTGAATTGCTCCATGAACTGAGGGCTTTTCTCATAGTCCCCCTCCAGGCTGGTTAGCTGATTCTGGGCATTGAACTTCAGGATCAGGTTTTTCTGTTGCGGCTCTTTGTGGCCCGGCTTGTGGTAGTACACGTAGTACCAGGTATCCGGGTACTCAGGTTCAATCAGCATTGGCGAGCCGAGCACGAACTGCACCTGCTCTTTGTTCATTCCGTATCGAAGGGTGTCGATATCTTTTTGCTCCAGGTAGTTACCCTGGTTAATATCAATTCGGTAGACCAGTCGATCAACGACTGAACAGCCACCCAATAAACTGACCGCCAAAGCCACGGCAGCAAGGTTCTTCCAATTCATAGCATCCCGGCAAGTTCGCTTTATTCTGCAGCGATGATAAACAACCCCCGAGCAGAAGTAAAAAAGCAGTAAAGAAAAAAACTGTAATTGAGACTGCAGTACAACCATTTAGTTGCACTGCCCGTTAAGTTTATTCTATTTATGCCGCAACCAGCAGCTCTTTTGCGTTTGCCAGAGTGCGCTCGGTAATTTCGCTACCGCCTAACAGGCGGGCCAGTTCGTTGACGCGGGCTTCCTGGGTCAGCGGGAACATGTTGGTTTCGGTCTGTCCCTTACTGGACTTCTTCGCTACAAACATCTGCTGGTGGCCACAACCAGCGACCTGTGGCAAGTGAGTCACACACATGACCTGGGTCGACTCGCCCAGGGTGCGTAGCATCTTGCCGACGATGGCCGCGGTCGGTCCGCTGATCCCCACATCGACTTCATCGAATATCAGGCTAGGGGTTTCGACTTTTTGCGCTGTGATCACTTGGATAGCCAGCGAGATCCGCGATAGCTCACCGCCGGACGCCACTTTGCCCAGCGGCTGCAATGGCTGGCCAGGGTTGGTCGAGACCAAGAAGGTGATGGTGTCGAAGCCCAATGGGCTCAGCATCCCTTCGGTATCGCTCTGAACATCAATCTTGAACACGCCGTTTTCCATGCTGAGCTGGTGCATGCTGTCGGAGATCTTCTTGTCGAGCTCCTTGGCGTAGCGTTGGCGGCTCTTGCTGAGCTTTTCGGCACTGGCCAGGAATTTCTGGCGCAGGCATTCGACGTTCTCGGCAATCTCTTCCAAGCGCTCATCGCTGCAATCAAGGTTTTCCAGCTCTTTAAGCAACTCCTGGTGCTTGCTGTATAGCTCTTCCGGCATCACGTAGTGCTTGCGGGCAAGCGACATGATCTTGGCCAGTCGCTCTTCGAGGTACATCAGTCGCTGTGGATCCATATCCATGTTATCAAGGTAGCTGCGTAGCTCCTGGCTCGCTTCCTGTACCTGGATAATGGCTTCTTCCAGCATTTGCGGGATAGCGCTGAGGTTACTGTCGATCTCGCCGAGGTTGGCGACTTCCTGGCATGCCGACTGCAGCATGTTGAGGGCGTTGCAATCTTCGTTGTCATAGAGCATCGACAGCGCTGTCTGGCTCGATACCGCCAGCTCGCCGCTGTTGGAGAGGCGCTTGTGCTCTTCTTCGATCTCGGCGTACTCGTCTTCGGCCAGAGCCAGTTCGTTGAGCTCTTTGACCTGGTATTGGATCAGTTGCTTCTGCGCTTCGTTCTCTTCGCGGTTTTGCACCAGACGCTTGTATTCGTTGTTGGCCTGACGCCAGCGCTGATAGTGGTTGCGGGTTTTTTCCATCAGCTGATGGTGGCCGGCATATTGGTCCAGCATTTGCTGCTGGTAATCAGGTCGCATCAGCTGCTGATGGGCATGCTGGCCATGAATGTTGATCAATAACTGCCCCAAGGCTTTTTGCTGCGATGCAGGTACCGGGCTACCGTTGATAAAGCCACGTGAACGGCCTTCCTTGGTGATGACACGACGCAGGATACATTCGTCACCATCAATCAGCTCGTTGTCTTCCAGCCAGCGGCGGGCGGCTTGGTTGTTGAGCAATGAGAAGGCGGCAGAGATTTCTGCTTTGTCTTCGTTCGGGCGAACCATGCAAGCTTCGGCGCGATCACCCAAACACAAGCCAAGTGCATCGATGGCAATGGATTTACCTGCACCCGTTTCACCGGTGATGGTCGTCATTCCCGGTTTAAGTTCAAATTCAAGGTTTTTGACAATAGCAAAGTTTGAGATCGTCATATGAGCCAGCATGTGTTCACCTGTTTAAATCAACACCTGTTTTTTCATACAGTATATACTGTATCTACATACAGTAAAGTACTGTTGGTGAAATTTTTCCAACAAAGCTTGATTTAGGTTAACGTTCTGAAATTTGGCAATAAAAAAGCCAACCTTTAGGTTGGCTTCAGAATTGGATTATTGAGGTGATTTGCGCTAGAACAATCGACTCGACCAGCCCAGCTTGCCCCGCAGCACCTCATAGTAGCTGTAATTCTTCGGGTGGATCAGCTTGAGGGTTTCCGGGCTTTGGTAAATGTGGATCTCATCGCCCGGGCTGACCGGCAGGGATACCTGGCCGTCACAGCTGACTTCCAATGTACTGCCATTGGTTGGTGAAACCATCAATTTGATCCGGCTATTGCCGTCCACCACCAATGGGCGGCACGACAGGGTATGCGGGAACATCGGCACCAACGAAATCGCATTGAGCTCGGAAGACAGGATCGGGCCGCCACCGGAAAGCGAATAGGCCGTTGAACCGGTTGGCGTAGAGATAATCAGGCCGTCGGAGCGCTGGGAGAAGGCAAAGGTATCATCGATGTAGACCTCGAACTCAATCATGTGGGCGATTTTGTCCGGGTGCAGCACCGCTTCGTTGAGGGCCGCGTTGCGGCTTTTTATCATGCCGTGGCGGTGGACTTCCGCTTCAAGCAAAAAGCGCTTTTCAACCACGTATTCGCCGTTGAGCACCTGGTCAAGCTCGTCTTCGAAGGCATCGGGATCAAGATCGGTCAAAAAGCCAAGGCTGCCGCGGTTGACGCCAATCACCGCAATGTCGAAGCGCGACAGTACCCGTGCCGCGCCCAGCATATTGCCGTCACCACCGACTACGATCGCCAAGTTGGCTTTGTCACCGATAGTCAATAAATCACAAAAGGCGGTCTTGGGCAGTGACAGGTCATTGGCCAGGCGGTGGTCAACAAGTACGTCATACCCTTTCTCGACCAGCCATTTATAGAGGCTCAAATGGGTCTGCAAGGCTTCGGGGTTGCGGGGTTTGCCAATTATCGCGATAGTCTGGAAAACGCGTGTCATGTCCATGATCCGACAAATAAAGAGATGTCCAGTATAGCGTCAGGATTAGACACTTGTCGCGCATTGTGAGCGATATCGGGTTGATTCATTGAACTTCATCCCCATAATATGCGCATATACGAGTTTTTTGGATAGAGCTGATTATTCTATCCTCCATTGAATACCATGATCTTGGCGGAGAAGCGAAAGCATGAGCAACGAAGAGAAAAAAGTACAGGACGAACAGCTACAGCAAGAGCAAACTGTTGAAGCGGTTGAAACTGAATCTGCTGAGGAAGAAGTGGTTGAAATGACCATTGAAGAGCAGCAGGCAGCCCGCATCGCTGAGCTAGAAGCTGCTTTGCTAACCAGCGAAGCCAAAGTACGTGAACAGCAAGACAGCGTGTTGCGTGCCCGTGCCGACGTAGAAAACATGCGTCGCCGCAGCGAGCAGGAAATTGACAAGGCACGTAAGTTTGCTCTGAATAAGTTTGCTGAAGAGCTACTGCCGGTTATCGATAACATGGAACGTGCTATCGAGATGGCAGACAAGAACGACGAAGCGATCAAGCCAATGGTTGAAGGTGTTGAGCTAACGCTGAAAACCATGATGGGTACGGTTGAGAAATTCGGCCTGAAGCAGCTGAACCCTATCGGTGAAGCCTTCAACCCTGAATTCCACCAGGCAATGTCTATCCAGGAAAGTGCTGAGCACGAGCCAAACACTGTCATGCTGGTGATGCAGAAGGGCTACGAGCTGAATGGCCGTGTGGTTCGCCCTGCAATGGTAATGGTGTCTAAGGCTGCGGCTGGCAACATCGATACCCAAGCATAAGCGGGATAGCGATTGAGCAAAGCCCGCTTCGTGCGGGCTTTTTAATTTTTTTTGATTTTTTTTCGATGTCGCCCTTGAAAACAATTTGGCTGCCCCTATTTAGTAGTCATACGACATCGTAAATCAATTTCAGCGGGTAACACCGCATTGTCAGCGGCGTTAAGGTAACGAGCTGACAAGTAAGCTAAATGAATTTCGGAGAGAGCCTGATGGGTAAAATCATTGGTATTGACTTGGGTACAACTAACTCTTGTGTAGCAGTACTTGATGGTGACAAGCCACGTGTAATTGAAAATGCTGAGGGTGAGCGCACAACGGCATCTGTGATCGCTTACACCCAAGACGGTGAAACTCTAGTTGGTCAGCCAGCTAAGCGCCAGGCGGTGACAAACCCTGAAAACACGCTATTTGCAATCAAGCGTCTTATCGGTCGTCGCTTTGAAGACGAAGAAGTACAGCGCGACATCGAAATCATGCCTTTCAAAATCGTTAAGGCTGACAACGGTGATGCTTGGGTAGAAGCAAAAGGCCAGAAAATGGCTGCTCCTCAGGTTTCTGCTGAAGTACTTAAGAAAATGAAGAAAACTGCTGAAGACTTCCTTGGTGAGGAAGTAACTGGCGCGGTTATCACAGTTCCAGCATACTTCAACGATGCACAGCGTCAGGCAACGAAAGATGCCGGCCGTATCGCAGGTCTTGAAGTTAAGCGTATCATCAACGAACCAACTGCTGCTGCTCTGGCTTATGGCCTAGACAAGCAGGGTGGTGACCGTACTATCGCGGTTTACGACCTTGGTGGTGGTACTTTCGATATCTCTATCATCGAAATCGACGAAGTTGAGGGCGAGAAGACCTTTGAAGTGCTTTCTACCAACGGTGACACGCACCTAGGTGGTGAAGACTTCGATAACCGCATGATCAACTACTTGGTTGACGAGTTCAAGAAAGAGCAAGGTATCGACCTTAAGAACGATCCGCTAGCGATGCAGCGTGTTAAAGAAGCGGCTGAAAAAGCGAAAATCGAACTTTCTTCTGCTCAGCAGACTGACGTAAACCTACCTTACGTGACTGCTGACGCGACGGGTCCTAAGCACATGAACATCAAAGTGACACGTGCGAAACTAGAATCTCTAGTTGAAGACCTAGTACAACGCTCTCTTGAGCCACTAAAAGTTGCTCTTGCTGATGCAGACCTATCTGTAGGCGACATCACTGACGTTATCCTTGTTGGTGGTCAGACTCGTATGCCTATGGTTCAGGCGAAAGTTTCTGAGTTCTTCGGCAAAGAGCCACGTAAAGACGTGAACCCAGACGAAGCAGTTGCCGTTGGTGCTGCCGTTCAGGGCGGTGTTCTTGCGGGTGAAGTTAAAGACGTTCTACTACTAGACGTTACTCCACTATCTCTTGGTATCGAAACCATGGGTGGCGTAATGACTAAGCTAATCGAGAAAAACACCACTATCCCTACTAAGGCGAACCAGGTGTTCTCGACTGCTGAAGACAACCAGAGCGCGGTAACTATCCACGTCCTACAGGGTGAGCGTAAGCAAGCGGGCTATAACAAGTCTCTTGGCCAGTTCAACCTAGAAGGTATCAACCCGGCTCCTCGCGGTATGCCTCAGATCGAAGTAACATTCGACCTAGATGCCGACGGTATCCTGCACGTATCTGCGAAAGATAAGAGCACAGGTAAAGAGCAGAAGATCACTATTCAGGCATCTGGCGGTCTGAGCGACGAAGATATCGAGAAGATGGTACAGGAAGCAGAAGCTAACAAAGAAGCGGACAAGAAGTTCGAAGAGTTGGTAACTGCACGTAACCAAGCTGACCAGCTAGTTCACGGTACTCGCAAGCAGATCGAAGAAGCGGGCGATGCGCTTCCAGCTGAAGACAAAGCGACCATCGAAGCGGCTGTAAACGAGCTTGAAGAAGCACGTAAAGGCGAAGATAAAGAAGCAATCGACGCTAAAGTTCAGGCGCTTATCGCAGCTTCTCAGAAGCTGATGGAAATCGCTCAGCAGCAGGCTCAAGCACAGCAGGCACAAGCTGGTGGCGAACAGCCTCAGCAAGAGCAAGACGACAACGTGGTTGACGCTGAGTTCGAAGAAGTTAAAGACGATAAGAAATAAGATAGTTAATTCTTAATCTTATTTGAGCGCGGGCGTTGGAGGTTACTCTTGCGCCCGTAGCTGTATTAAGGCAGGTGACAGATAAGTATGTCAAAACGAGATTTTTATGAAGTTCTGGGCGTAAGTCGTGATGCGTCAGAGCGTGATATCAAAAAGGCTTACAAGCGCCTTGCAATGAAGTTCCACCCTGACCGTAACCAGGGTGATGAGCAAGCGGCTGAGAAGTTCAAAGAAGTTAAGACTGCATACGAAATCCTAACGGATCCTCAGAAGAAAGCAGCTTACGATCAGTACGGCCATGCCGCCTTTGAGCAAGGCGGTATGGGCGGTGGCGGCGGCTTCGGCGGCGGTGCTGACTTCGGTGACATTTTCGGTGATGTGTTTGGCGATATCTTCGGTGGCGGTGGCCGTCGTGGTGGTCAGCAGCGCGCCCAGCGTGGTGCCGACTTGCGCTACAACATGGAGCTGACACTGGAAGAAGCGGTTCGCGGCTGTAGCAAAGAGATCCGTGTTCCTACTTTGGTTCACTGTGATACCTGTGACGGTTCAGGTGCCAAGAAAGGCACATCTGCCACTACGTGTGGTACCTGTCACGGCAGTGGCCAGGTGCAGATGCGCCAGGGCTTCTTCGCTGTACAGCAGACCTGTCCGCACTGTCACGGTCGCGGCAAGATCATCAAAGAGCCATGTGGTACCTGTCACGGTCAGGGCCGCAAGGAAGAAACCAAGACGCTGTCTGTTAAAATCCCTGCCGGTGTGGATACTGGCGATCGCATTCGTCTATCTGGCGAGGGTGAAGCAGGTGAGTTTGGCGCGCCAGCCGGTGATCTGTACGTACAGGTCCATGTTGCCCAGCACCACATCTTCGAGCGTGACGGTAACAACCTATACTGCGAAGTCCCAGTGAGCTTCACTATGGCTGCCTTGGGTGGCGAGGTTGAAGTCCCAACCCTTGATGGTCGCGTGAACCTGAAAGTACCTTCTGAAACCCAAACTGGCCGCATGTTCCGCATGCGTGGTAAGGGCGTGAAGTCGGTACGTGGTGGCGCAATGGGTGATCTTATCTGTAAGCTGGTGGTAGAAACCCCGGTTAACCTAAGTGCCCGTCAGAAAGAGTTGCTACAAGAACTTGAAGAAACCCTAGGTGGTAAAGCGGCAAAGAAGCATAAGCCAAAGGCTGAAGGCTTCTTTGACGGTGTGAAGAAGTTCTTCGATGATCTAACCGGTTAATTGACCTGTTAGATTATATATACGAAAAGCCAGCGCAAGCTGGCTTTTTTGTTTTTACCAGCACTTGCCACTTCCCGTCGCTTTGCCTATTCCTGCCGCGTTAAGAGTCAGAGTCTTACAGCTATCCTTATTTTGGCCGGATTCTCTTTGCGGTGTCGCTTTGATGATGTAAAGGTTTTCGCCTGAGCCACTTGAGTCAATGGTGAATTTGTAGCGGTCTGGAGCTGACTCACAGAATGAACAACTACCACCACTGACGATATTAAATAGGTAGCTATTATTCTTGGTGTATTGCTCTTCAAGCTTTAATTGAACCTTGATGAGATCTGTCATTGCTCTAGAGCGATGCGACTTTAGAAAGTGTTCTTGGTATGAGGGGTAGGCAATCGATCCGAGAATTGCGATGACCGCTACCGCGATTAAGAGCTCGATCAACGTCACGCCTTTTTGTCTTTTCATTTTTTAATGCCTCTAAAATCTTCGAGTTCACTCGATAACTCATCTCAATTCAGTCATCGACATTTTGGCGGGATGATAATATATACATCAAGTTGAATATTTTCTGTCATTGACAATTTGGATGGAAATGGGGAATAGGTCGCGGAACTGTGTATGGCGTACATAAAAGTTACCTTCATGTTAGGCAAGATGCTGGTTTTAGCTTGCTTGAGTTGCTGATTGCCCTAACCGTTGTCGTTACCTTGGTGAGCGCAGCTGCACCATCATTTAACAATGTACTTGAAAGCAATAAGATCAGGCGGCTAGCGATTGATATCGAGAGGCTACTGGCACAAGCTAAGTCTGAAGCGGTGATGCGGGGAGAAGATATTACGGTAGAGACTGTAGATGTTGGTTTCAGCTCTGCAGTGAATACCGCTCCTGATTGGTTGATACGGGCTAAAACATCAAGTGGCAATGAGGTTATTGCGCAAGTCAGTGGCGACCAATTTCCAAGTTTATCTTTTTATATGACATTTACGAAAGATACGATTGGGTTTGATTCAATGACCGGGCGCCCAGAGCTGAGTGGTAGCTTTGTTTTTTCTGTTGGCGGTAGAGAAAGCGTTAGAGTCAAAACCAATCTTATGACGGGCCGGCTATATGTCTGTAGTGAAAATGGAGGCTACGGCTATGGTATCTGCTCATAAAATTAGCCGTGGTTATAGCCTGATTGAGCTGGTAGTGGCAACCGCAATGTCACTGTTGGTCTTGGCTGCGGTCACTTCCATATTTATGTCTGGATTCAGTAGTGCTTCACAGCGCTCGTTGCAGTTGATGTTGGCGCAAGATACCAACGATGCCCTACGAATGATAAAGGATGACATCTTACGGGCCGGATTTGCATCCGGCGCTTCATCGACCTTTTTGATCAGCGGTGCGACGAATACTGTGTATCTGGATGCACCAATGGCCGGTAAATCTCACTGTATTGGCTATGGCTATAGTGATGGAAGTAATGAGTATTACCGTTCTTATTATCTAGAAGATGAAAAGCTTAATATCTATATGACTGAGAGCTCGGTTATGACAGCGGCTGATGCATGCAAGAAAGGGCACTCGGCTCTTGACTATCAACGACTCAAAGTGACCAAGTTTGAAGTTGAAGAGAAGTTGCTGGGTAGTGGTGGAGCGACAAGTCAGTTATTAACGATTAGCCTAGATGTGTCGACATTGGACAATACCGTAATCGCCTCTAAAAATGTGATTGTTAAAACAAGGAACTGGAACTAATGCAGAAGCAGAGAGGACTGACAACGTTGCTGGTGACGACCATGATATTGCTCATATCATCGGTGCTCTCTTTGGCATCGTATAAAAATGTTTTTTATCAGATTAAACGTACCCAGAATGAAGTTCTGGCCAGGCAGGCGCATTGGCTGGCAGAAGGGGGAATGGAGTGCGGGCTGACAACAATATTCAACTCTCCTAATCCTGAAAATGCCCATCAGCCTGGTTTTTTTCCAAATGGATGTACGACAGGTCTTGGTGTTGATTTGGTTGCTGTTAAAGATGCTTCTACCTATGAGCTGACTTCACAGTATATAGATCGTGCAAAAGCGACGCTGAAAAAGAGCATTAGTATTTTATCGAGCGGCAAGAGTGGTGCAATACAGACAGGTTCGAATATGTACGCACATTCCTCGTTAGCAATTTATAACCCGGAGCCGGGAAAATTTACTGGTGAAGGTTGGCAGTGTGTGGCTGTTCGATATCGAGACAAATATGAACCGACAGCATCCATTGCTAATTATGGACTACTTGCTAAGCCTGATCCGTCTTTTGATAACAAAGGTAAGGACTGCCTAGCGTCACATAAAACAATGGGGACCGGGATAGAAGCATTGAAAGAGGACTTTGTGCATGATCCTAGCATGAGTCCTTTTGAGGATTTTTTTGGAGTCAGTGATCAGCAGCACAACCAAGTCCGTGATGATTACTTTGATGTTGTAATAACAGAAACAACATCTCCATCGGGTAATGACTTCGAATACTCGGGTATGACCAATTGCTCTGCTGCAATCCTGGAAGCTTTAACAAAAGGGCATGAAAAAATTTGGGTAGAGGGGAGCTGTGAAGTGGCGGGAGTAGACTTTGAAAATGTGGCCAAAGAATCACAGCGCCTAGATGGCGTGCTGATACTTGTCCATGATGGGCTGTTTTCGCTTTTTCCGAATAATGGGGATAAATCAGAAAAGTACAACGGTTTGCTATTCCACTACAACGTGGATTATCAGTATGACTTTAGTGACTGGGAGGGTAGTAAGGCTTTCGATCACTTAAACCATCCGAGTTCGGTTTTTGGCGATAAGGTCGATTTGGCAAGCTACTATCTTCATGGTTCACTCAATATAAATGGCGGCGTAATTTTAGACGCTAAACACTACGATATTTCTGTTCAGAAATTCGTATCACAGAATGCATTACTGTTTGATTCATTTGCGTTGACGTATAACGGCAGCTATTTCGATAAGTTTGAAGGAGGCCCGGTGACAGTAAAATGGATGCAAGGAACATGGCATGATTTCTAATTCCAGAGGTTTTAGCTTTGTTGAAGTTCTGATTGCACTTGCGATTATGGCAGTAGGTGTAATGGCGGTGATTAAAATGCAATCGTTTATGGACTTTAAGGCAGATAATGCCCTAAAAACGTTGGATGCTTTGTATTTAGCTGAAGAGAAACTGGAACAGTACCATACTCGATCACAAAGTGCTGCGGGAGGGACTATTGCCTTTGGTTCAATTCAGAGTCATACAGAAGCTACTTCTATGGCGGGTTTGACGGTAACGAGAGTTGTTACTGTTATTGACGATATGCCAGTCCCAGATGCGAAAAAAGTGACTGTAGAGGTAATTTGGAACGATCGGTTTGAGCAAATTCAATCTGTAAGTCTTGAAACTGTTATTTCAAAGTATAGTGAATTTGATTGATTTCCTGCGTAGGTAGAGTCATAAAATAGTCGAAAATTACCGCCCTGTTTAAAGTTTGTTCGCTTGGCCTTTTTTCTTGAAAAAACTATTGCCCTCACAAAATCTCTCCCTATAATGCCACCTCACTGACACGGAGCACGGCAACTTAAGCCGCTAACCAGTCAGCATTGTTCTTTAACAATTTGACCATGCAATCTGTGTGGGCACTCGTGAAATGATAGTCAAAAAGATTTATCAGTGAGCTGAGTGACCAAATTGATACTTCGGTATCAGCACAGTCAATTTATCAGTAATCACTGAGCCAAAACTTTAATTGAAGAGTTTGATCATGGCTCAGATTGAACGCTGGCGGCAGGCCTAACACATGCAAGTCGAGCGGCAGCGACATAAACAATCCTTCGGGTGCGCTTATGGGCGGCGAGCGGCGGACGGGTGAGTAATGCCTGGGAAACTGCCCTAGTGTGGGGGATAACCATTGGAAACGATGGCTAATACCGCATAATCTCCTTTCTTTAAGTAGAGGGGAGCAAAGCGGGGGATCTTCGGACCTCGCGCGCTAGGATGTGCCCAGGTGAGATTAGCTAGTTGGTGAGGTAAGAGCTCACCAAGGCGACGATCTCTAGCTGGTCTGAGAGGATGATCAGCCACACTGGAACTGAGACACGGTCCAGACTCCTACGGGAGGCAGCAGTGGGGAATATTGCACAATGGGGGAAACCCTGATGCAGCCATGCCGCGTGTGTGAAGAAGGCCTTCGGGTTGTAAAGCACTTTCAGTCGTGAGGAAGGCATATGCGTTAATAGCGCATGTGTTTGACGTTAGCGACAGAAGAAGCACCGGCTAACTCCGTGCCAGCAGCCGCGGTAATACGGAGGGTGCGAGCGTTAATCGGAATTACTGGGCGTAAAGCGCATGCAGGCGGCTTGTTAAGCCAGATGTGAAAGCCCGGGGGCTCAACCTCGGAATAGCATTTGGAACTGGCAGGCTAGAGTCTTGTAGAGGGGGGTAGAATTTCAGGTGTAGCGGTGAAATGCGTAGAGATCTGAAGGAATACCGGTGGCGAAGGCGGCCCCCTGGACAAAGACTGACGCTCAGATGCGAAAGCGTGGGGAGCAAACAGGATTAGATACCCTGGTAGTCCACGCCGTAAACGATGTCTACTTGGAGGTTGGTGTCTTGAACACTGGCTTTCGGAGCTAACGCGTTAAGTAGACCGCCTGGGGAGTACGGTCGCAAGATTAAAACTCAAATGAATTGACGGGGGCCCGCACAAGCGGTGGAGCATGTGGTTTAATTCGATGCAACGCGAAGAACCTTACCTACTCTTGACATCCAGCGAATCCTTTAGAGATAGAGGAGTGCCTTCGGGAACGCTGAGACAGGTGCTGCATGGCTGTCGTCAGCTCGTGTTGTGAAATGTTGGGTTAAGTCCCGCAACGAGCGCAACCCTTATCCTTGTTTGCCAGCACTCGGGTGGGAACTCCAGGGAGACTGCCGGTGATAAACCGGAGGAAGGTGGGGACGACGTCAAGTCATCATGGCCCTTACGAGTAGGGCTACACACGTGCTACAATGGCGTATACAGAGGGCTGCCAACCAGCGATGGTGAGCGAATCCCAGAAAGTACGTCGTAGTCCGGATTGGAGTCTGCAACTCGACTCCATGAAGTCGGAATCGCTAGTAATCGTGGATCAGAATGCCACGGTGAATACGTTCCCGGGCCTTGTACACACCGCCCGTCACACCGATGGGAGTGGGCTGCACCAGAAGTAGATAGCTTAACCTTCGGGAGGGCGTTTACCACGGTGTGGTTCATGACTGGGGTGAAGTCGTAACAAGGTAGCCCTAGGGGAACCTGGGGCTGGATCACCTCCTTAACGATATGACTGCGTTTTATGCAGTGTCCACACAGATTGCTTGGTCGAAATGTAAGAGAGCAAGGGTAGCATTGGCTATCCTCGTTAGTGTGCCCAACACATTAACCAAACACTTAGTCCCATTCGTCTAGAGGCCTAGGACACCGCCCTTTCACGGCGGTAACAGGGGTTCGACTCCCCTATGGGACGCCACGGGTCGTTAGCTCAGTTGGTAGAGCAGTTGACTTTTAATCAATTGGTCGCAGGTTCGAATCCTGCACGACCCACCATTCTTTCTCACGAAGGAATTAAAACTGTCGTGGGCGATTAGCTCAGTTGGGAGAGCACCTCCCTTACAAGGAGGGGGTCACTGGTTCGAGCCCGGTATCGCCCACCACTCTCTAAGTATTTTCTGCACGGATACGCAGATTCAATGAAGGTTAACTTTGTTGAGTCCGCTTTTTTTGCCGCCTGCGCGGCCCGGCCGAAATTAATTAGAAAGTGGTTATCTCACGATAAACACATGCTCTTTAACAATCTGGAAAGCTGACTAGTAAATTGAATTCTCTGAATTCAATACTAAATAGTTTCTACTTAATAAGTAGAAACGAGTTCTCAAGCAACACACATTCAAGTGTCTTGTGTAAGAGTCCGGCGAAACACAGTTCATCATACTCAGATGAACAACCTTGGTTGTTGAGCCATACGAACAGACCCCTTGGGGTTGTATGGTTAAGTGACTAAGCGTACACGGTGGATGCCTGGGCAGTCAGAGGCGATGAAGGACGTGCTAACCTGCGATAAGCCAAGAGAAGATGGTAAGAATCACTATACTCTTGGATTTCCGAATGGGGAAACCCAGCTGCATAAGCAGTTATCAGTAAGTGAATACATAGCTTGCTGAGGCGAACCGGGGGAACTGAAACATCTAAGTACCCCGAGGAAGAGAAATCAACCGAGATTCCGGCAGTAGCGGCGAGCGAACCCGGATTAGCCCTTAAGCTAGTTTTGCGTCAGGTGAATGTGCTGGAAAGCACAGCGATACAGGGTGATAGCCCCGTAACCGGTAGCGCATTATCAGTGAAAACGAGTAGGACGGGACACGTGATATCCTGTCTGAATATGGGGGGACCATCCTCCAAGGCTAAATACTCCTGACTGACCGATAGTGAACCAGTACCGTGAGGGAAAGGCGAAAAGAACCCCTGTGAGGGGAGTGAAATAGAACCTGAAACCGTGTACGTACAAGCAGTAGGAGCCCTTCGGGGTGACTGCGTACCTTTTGTATAATGGGTCAGCGACTTAATTTAGTAGCAAGGTTAACCGATTAGGGAGCCGTAGGGAAACCGAGTCTTAACTGGGCGTACAGTTGCTAGGATTAGACCCGAAACCAGGTGATCTAGCCATGGGCAGGTTGAAGGTGAGGTAACACTTACTGGAGGACCGAACCGACTAATGTTGAAAAATTAGCGGATGACTTGTGGCTAGGGGGTGAAAGGCCAATCAAACCTGGAGATAGCTGGTTCTCCCCGAAAGCTATTTAGGTAGCGCCTCGGACGAATACTACTGGGGGTAGAGCACTGTTAAGGCTAGGGGGTCATCCCGACTTACCAACCCTTTGCAAACTCCGAATACCAGTAAGTACTATCCGGGAGACACACGGCGGGTGCTAACGTCCGTCGTGGAGAGGGAAACAACCCAGACCGCCAGCTAAGGTCCCAAAGTTATAGCTAAGTGGGAAACGATGTGGGAAGGCTCAGACAGCCAGGATGTTGGCTTAGAAGCAGCCATCATTTAAAGAAAGCGTAATAGCTCACTGGTCGAGTCGGCCTGCGCGGAAGATTTAACGGGGCTAAGCTATACACCGAAGCTGCGGCAATGCCATTTATGGTATTGGGTAGGGGAGCGTTCTGTAAGCGGTTGAAGGTGCATCGTAAGGTGTGTTGGACGTATCAGAAGTGCGAATGCTGACATGAGTAACGATAAAGGGAGTGAAAAACTCCCTCGCCGGAAGACCAAGGGTTCCTGTCCAACGTTAATCGGGGCAGGGTGAGTCGACCCCTAAGGCGAGGCCGAAAGGCGTAGTCGATGGGAAACGGGTTAATATTCCCGTACTTCTTACTATTGCGATGGGGGACGGAGAAGGCTAGGTGGGCCTGGCGACGGTTGTCCAGGTTCAAGGGTGTAGGCTGTAATCTTAGGCAAATCCGGGATTACACTAGGCTGAGACCCGATGTCGAGCCGCTACGGCGGTGAAGTCATTGATGCCATGCTTCCGGGAAAAGCCTCTAAGCTTCAGATAGTAAGGAATCGTACCCCAAACCGACACAGGTGGTCGGGTAAGAGAATACCAAGGCGCTTGAGAGAACTCGGGTGAAGGAACTAGGCAAAATGGTACCGTAACTTCGGGAGAAGGTACGCTGCCGGCGGTGAAGAGACTTGCTCTTGGAGCTGCTGGCAGTCGCAGATACCAGGTGGCTGCAACTGTTTATTAAAAACACAGCACTGTGCAAAATCGAAAGATGACGTATACGGTGTGACGCCTGCCCGGTGCCGGAAGGTTAATTGATGGGGTTAGCTGCTCTTTTTATAAAGAGCGTCGAAGCTCTTGATCGAAGCCCCGGTAAACGGCGGCCGTAACTATAACGGTCCTAAGGTAGCGAAATTCCTTGTCGGGTAAGTTCCGACCTGCACGAATGGCGTAATGATGGCCACGCTGTCTCCACCCGAGACTCAGTGAAATTGAAATCGCAGTGAAGATGCTGCGTACCCGCGGCTAGACGGAAAGACCCCGTGAACCTTTACTACAGCTTGGCACTGAACATTGACCCTACATGTGTAGGATAGGTGGGAGGCTTTGAAGCGCAGTCGCTAGATTGCGTGGAGCCGTCCTTGAAATACCACCCTTGTAGTGTTGATGTTCTAACGTCGCCCCCGTTATCCGGGGGTGCGGACAGTGCCTGGTGGGTAGTTTGACTGGGGCGGTCTCCTCCCAAAGCGTAACGGAGGAGCACGAAGGTGGGCTAATCACGGTCGGACATCGTGAGGTTAGTGCAATGGCATAAGCCCGCTTGACTGCGAGAATGACGGTTCGAGCAGGTGCGAAAGCAGGTCATAGTGATCCGGTGGTTCTGTATGGAAGGGCCATCGCTCAACGGATAAAAGGTACTCCGGGGATAACAGGCTGATACCGCCCAAGAGTTCATATCGACGGCGGTGTTTGGCACCTCGATGTCGGCTCATCACATCCTGGGGCTGAAGTCGGTCCCAAGGGTATGGCTGTTCGCCATTTAAAGTGGTACGCGAGCTGGGTTTAGAACGTCGTGAGACAGTTCGGTCCCTATCTGCCGTGGGCGTTGGATGATTGAGAGGGGCTGCTCCTAGTACGAGAGGACCGGAGTGGACGAACCTCTGGTGTTCGGGTTGTGTCGCCAGACGCATTGCCCGGTAGCTAAGTTCGGAATCGATAACCGCTGAAAGCATCTAAGCGGGAAGCGAGCCTCAAGATGAGTCATCCCTGAACCTATAAGGTTCCTGAAGGGTTGTTGGAGACTACGACGTAGATAGGCAGGGTGTGTAAGCGTTGTGAGGCGTTGAGCTAACCTGTACTAATTGCCCGTGAGGCTTAACCATACAACACCCAAGGGGTTTTAACGGACTCCACGAACACTTGGATGAGTGTTGAGAACATCAGCTTTCTAAGATTGTAAGAATTTTGCTTGGCGACCATAGCGCTGTGGACCCACCTGATCCCATGCCGAACTCAGCAGTGAAACGCAGTAGCGCCGATGGTAGTGTGGGGCCTCCCCATGTGAGAGTAGGACATCGCCAGGCTTCCAATTTAGTGCGGAGTGGTAGTTCAGTTGGTTAGAATACCGGCCTGTCACGCCGGGGGTCGCGGGTTCGAGTCCCGTCCACTCCGCCACTTATTAAGAAGCCTCGTCGAAAGACGGGGCTTTTTTACATCTGTCGGTTATGTTCGCCTTGTTGGCGAATGAGTCCCGCTGGTGCGCCAGCCCGGCCCTCCGCCAATCATTAAGTCCCTAGCAGCAATGCTGGGGACTTTTTGTATGTGCAGTACAGAGCGGTAGTTCAGTTGGTTAGCCTATTAACCTTGAAGACAGCGGCCTGTCACGCCGGGGGGCGCGGGTTCGAGTCCCGGTCGTGTGCGACCCCAGCCCTCCGCCACTTATTAAGTCCCTAGCAGCAATGCTGGGGATTGTTCGTATGCACAGTACAGCTATTTTAGCTTTTTGACTATAATGCCACAAAAGCTGCGCGTGAATTTAAGTTGTTTAAAATCATATGCTTACTTGAGGTTTGGTGACGGCCAAGTTTAGGTTTTTCTTCTTGTGCAGCAAAAGGGATATTTTACTTCCGGGAGCTGAACGAAGGACGGTGTTTCATTTCGGCAGGCTGTCCGAGTCTGGCTCTCGCTGTCTTTTCCGATAACCGCTAAAATAGCCTTTCAGATTAATCCCTATTTGTAACCCTTAGTTAGTAATAAAAGGTATGGCCATGACAGCGCCCCATAATGACACCACCCATGTAGACAGCGATCTGCTTACTGAGATTGCCATCGCCTATTATCAGGATGGGGCTACCCAGGAAGAAATCTCCAAGATGTTTGGGATGTCTCGTGCCAAAGTCGGCCGTTTGCTGCGCCGTGCCAGAGACGAGGGGGTAGTTGAAATTACCGTGAAGTATCACCCGGTATTTAGTGAGAAACTGGAGCAGCAGCTGGTAGATCGCTTTAATTTGAAGCGGGCGCTGATTGCCCTTGATCAGCCTGATGATGAAAGCCAGCGTCAGCAGGTGGCCAGCCTGGTGTCGAGTTATCTGTCCTCCATACTGACCGATGATATGGTAGTCAGCGTCGGTCAAGGACGTAATATTGCCTCAATCGCCAGCCATGTCGGGGTTGTTCCTCACCGTAATTGCCGCTTTGTCTCGGGGATTGGGGGAACTCACCGCTCCGGTAATGCGATCAATGCCGATCATATCTGCCGCCAGCTCGCCAAGAAATACGATGGCATCAGTGAGACTTTGTATGCGCCAGCCTATGTGGAAGATATCAAGGTAAAAGAAGCCTTTATGAAGAATGGTACGGTGAAGGAGACCCTTGATCGGGCAAGGCGCGCTGATGTGGCACTGGTTGGTGTCGGGGATATGAATGAGAACAGCCACATGGTGAAGTTGGGCTGGTTTACCCCTCAGGAGATCGTCGAAGCTAGGATCCGCAAAGGAGTGGTAGGTGATATCGCCGGTTATGACTTTTTTGATAGCCAGGGCCTACGTGCCGATACCATGATGAGCGACAGGGTGATCGGATTGACGATGGAAGAGCTGCGCCATATACCGACAGTTGTGGTAACCGCTGCCGAGAACAGTAAGGCACTGGCCCTGCTCGGTGCACTGCGCTCTGGTGTGGTTGATGTACTGGCAACCAGCGTCAGCAATGCCCTGACCATTTTGAATCTGGATCAGCAGATGAAATAAAGATCGCCATCTTGTTTGCCGATCCTAAATGATCAAGCTGCCTGCGGGCAGCTTTTTTGTGGCTTGCTATGCTCAAAAGTATGCGGATAAAAAAGTGACAAAAGGAACAGATAGGCATGAGGTACTTTTTTTCCCTATTGCTGGGTATTGCGTTGGGCTTGCCGGTATCTGCCAGCCCGTGGGAAACTGTGAAGGTTCCGAGTCAGGGCGAGTCGGAGTCGATTGGTACATACAATAACGGTTGTCTAGCAGGTGCCGAACCTTTGCCGTTAGAAGGGGAAGGGTATCAGGTGATGCGATCGCAGCGAGGGCGATATTATGGTCACGAGTCGATGATCCGTTTCCTTCATGATTTATCAAACAGTGTTCATAAATTGGAGTTGGGTCAGTTGCTGGTCGGTGATATTGCGATGCCAAGGGGCGGACGTTTCTCATCGGGACATAACAGCCACCAGACCGGGCTCGATGCGGATATTTGGCTTAAGCTCAGCGATGGCCCTCTTAGCGAGGAAGAGCTGATTGATGTCCAGCCCTTGCCCATGGTGCACATCAAGCAATACAAGATAAACAAGAAAAACTGGGGGGAGCAACAAGCCTTGATGGTCCAGTTGGCTGCAGCGGATGAGCGGGTCGCCAGAATATTTGTCCATCCGGTGATTAAAGAGCAGCTGTGCCAGCGGGAATGGACAGATAGGACTTGGCTACAGAAAGTCAGGCCTTGGTGGGGGCATTATTACCACTTCCATGTCAGATTGCATTGCCCTGACGGGGACAGCAATTGTAAAGCACAACCCGCACCACCAGCGGGTGATGGGTGTGGTGCCGAGCTTGCTTCTTGGAAACCTAAGCCAAAACCGAAAAGGGAAAAAGTTGCCAAGGTGAAGAAAAAGCCCAAAGCAAAGCCCATTCCGCCATCACAGTGCTTGGCCCTGCTTAGAAAACCGAGTGAAGGGCCAAACTGAAGAGACAAAAAAAGCGCCTTTCGGCGCTTTTTCTTTTATGCCAATCCCTGCAGGGTGACAAATTTTTCGAACAGGGCTTCTTCTGTCTCGATGTTGTCGGGATCGGTAATGATACAGTTGGTGATCGGACACACCGACTGGCACGTCGGCTTGTCGTAATGTCCTTTACACTCGGTGCATTTGTCCGGGTCGATTTCGTAGATTTCGGCCCCCATGGTGATCGCCTCGTTCGGACACTCGGGATCACACATGTCGCAGTTAATGCACTTACTGGTAATAAGTAGTGCCATGGCGATTACTTACCGTCTTTTGGTGCGTGTGGGTTACGGGTGTTCTCACCTGAGTTTAGGTTACGCATCAGTAGGCCGTATGCCAGATCCATATCTTCTGGTACTGGGATAAACACGAAGTGGCCGTTACCCTTGGCGTCAGTTACCGCTTCAGACTTGCGGTTTTCCATCGCTTCAAGGGTGAAGATCACGTTGCCCTGCGGCGTCATTAGCTCAAGGCTATCACCAACTACAAACTTGTTCTTCACTTCGACTTCAGCCAGATCGCCACGGCGCTTACCGGTGAACTCACCCACGAACTGCTGGCTGTCAGAGATTGAGTAGCCATAGTCGTAGTTCTGGTAGGCATCATGGGTGTGTCGGCGCAGGAAGCCTTCGGTGTAACCACGGTGGGCTAGGCTTTCCAGAGTACCCATCAAACTTTCGTCGAATGGCTTGCCAGCAACAGCGTCATCAATCGCTTTACGGTAAACCTGTGCAGTACGGGCACAGTAGTAGAATGACTTGGTACGACCTTCGATTTTCAGCGAGTGAACACCCATCTTGGTCAATCGCTCGACGTGCTGGATAGCACGAAGATCTTTCGAGTTCATGATGTAGGTGCCGTGCTCGTCTTCGAACGCTGCCATCTTCTCTTCCGGACGGTGCGCTTCGCTTAGCAGTACCACTTCATCGGTTGGCTTGCCGCGGCCGATTGTTGTCTCAGGGCGCTCGTCCTGTACTTCGATAGCCTGGGCATCGCTAGGGTTGAATTCTTCAACGATCTGGCCGGCGTCGTTTTCAGTGCCTTTTTCCACTTTGTATTCCCAGCGGCAGGCATTGGTGCAGGTACCCTGGTTAGGGTCACGCTTGTTGATGTAGCCAGATAGCAGGCAGCGGCCAGAGTAAGCCATGCAAAGTGCACCGTGGACGAATACTTCCAGCTCGGTGTCAGGGCAGTGCTCGCGGATCTCTTCGATTTCTTCCAGAGACAGCTCGCGAGAGACGATCACGCGCTCGACGCCATTGGCGGCCCAGAACTTCACGGTTGCCCAGTTGACGGCATTGGCCTGAACCGACAGGTGGATCGGCATCTCAGGGAAGTTCTCACGCACCATCATGATAAGACCTGGGTCAGACATGATCAGTGCATCCGGCCCCATTTCCACAACAGGCTTCAGATCGCGGATAAAGGTTTTCAGTTTCGAGTTATGCGGCTGAATGTTACATACCACGTAAAGCTTCTTGCCCTGGGCATGCGCTTCGTCGATACCGATCTTCAGGTTCTCGTGGTTGAACTCGTTGTTACGAACGCGAAGGCTGTAACGTGGCTGGCCGGCGTAAACAGCATCTGCACCGTAGGCAAATGCGTAGCGCATGTTCTTCAGGCTGCCCGCAGGCGATAACAATTCAGGTTTAAACATAGCTCTTATATTCCAGTGTCTGATTGCAAATCAGGCCGTATCGCAGGGGGATACGGAGTTGAGGCGGGATTTTACTGTGATCTACCCCTCAATAGCAATGTTATTGCCGAATTAGGCAAAGTTTAGTCGTTGGTGACTGTAAACAGTTGATTAGAAGGTTTCACTGCAGGGGGGCATCAGGTGGTTTAATTGTATTGCGAGGGGGGAACGAGATAGGCAGAGAATGTGGCATCGAGTAACTCAGTGCCACAAATATACATGCTGACTAAGCTTTGGCTTCTAGGCCGCCTAGTACTTCGAACAGATTCGGCAAGAAAGCAGAGAATTCGCCAGCCATCAGTGATAGATCGGCATCGATACGCTGGGCCATTTCATCGCGGTCGATATCGTCGTTCTGCTCTTTCAGCTCGTCGGAGAACTTCAGGCGCTTGATGGACAGATCGTCAGCCAGTACGAAATCGATGCGGTCCTGCCAGTTGATAGACAGCTTGGTCACCAGCTTGTCGGCTTCGATGTGGGCCATGATTTCATCGCTTGATAGATCCTGCTGCTTACAGCGGATCACACCGCCATCTTCCAAAATGGCTTTCAGCTCCGCTTCTTCGCCGATGGTGAAACCGTCAGGTGAGGTGTTCGAGCGTACCCACTCGGTCATAGTCAGCTCGGCAGGTTTTTCTGGTGTGACCGGGATAACTGGCAGGCTGCCGATAGATTTGCGCAGTAGCGCCAGCAGATCTTCGGCTTTCTTGAAGCTACCAGCATCAACCAGTACATAGCCTTCTTTTGGCATGATCAGTGCGTAGGTCTGGCTCTTGCGGCTGAAGGCACGCGGCAGCAGATCCATCACGATTTCATCTTTGATGGTGTCTTTTTCGCTTTTCTTCAGCTTGCGGCCTTGCTCGGCTTCCTGGGCCTCTACTTTCTCGTTCAGTGTCTCTTTGATCACTGACGCCGGCAGCATCTTTTCTTCTTTGCGCGCACAAATCAGGATGTTGTCACCAATTACATGGGTGAACATGTCGCCGTGCTTACCCAGCGCATGAACCCAGCCAAACTTTTGCTGATCCTGGCTGCCACACGGGGTGAAGCGGAACTCTTCCAGCTGTTTTTCCAGTTGGTCAGGATTGAGGTCGATCTCGCGGCTGAAGCGATAGGTAAGTACGTTTTTAAACCACATCATGGCTGTTACAAATCCTTGGTTGTGCATTTGGCTGTCAATCTTATTGCATTGGTCGGCTTTTGTCTTAAGTTTTCGTGCTCTGCTGCTTGGGCATACCGCAAAGTGCGGTACAATCCTAACAAGTGTTTCCATAACGGCATATCGACCGCAATGAAGATCCTCCATACCTCAGACTGGCACCTGGGTCACCAGCTGCACGGTTATAACCGCGATTTCGAGCACCAGGCATTTCTTGATTGGCTGGCGCAAACCCTTGAACAAGAGCAGGTCGACGCCCTGCTGGTGGCCGGTGACATTTTTGATACCGCCAACCCGCCGGCGAGTGCCTGGCGGATGCTGTACCGTTTCTTGGCCCGAATGGCGAAAAGTATGCCGGCGTTGAATGTGGTGATGATCGGCGGCAATCACGATTCGCCGAGCAAGCTGGATGCCCCGCATGAACTGCTCAGGGCATTCGACCTGCACATCGTCGGTGGCATTCATCGTCTTGCCGACGGCGAGCTGGATACCGAGCGGATGCTGGTCCCGCTGACCAACAAGGCGGGTGAGCAAGCTGCCTGGGTACTGGCGGTGCCGTTCCTGCGCAGTGCTGATTTGCGAACTGAAGATCTGGATGAAGAAGATGATCGCCTGATCAAAGGGGTGGAGACTTTGTATGACGAGGTGACCGAGGCGGCGCGCCAGCTTCAGCAGCCGGAACAGGCGTTGATTGGCATGGGCCACGCCTACATGGCCTCGGGCAAGCTGTCGGAAATGTCCGAGCGCAGGGTGCTCGGGGGGAACCAGCACGCTTTACCTGCCTCGATCTTTGCCGATGATATGGCATACGTGGCGCTGGGCCACCTGCATTTGGCCCAGCGTGTGGCGAAGAAGGAACAGGTGCGTTACAGCGGCTCGCCGCTGCCGCTGTCGATGTCTGAGCGGGGATACAACCATCAGGTGGTATTGGTGGAGCTCGATGGCGCATCGGTCGCCAGCATCGCGCCGCTGTCCGTGCCGCGTGCCGTCGATATGCTCAAGGTGCCATCGTCTCCGGCACCGCTGGAGCAGGTACTCGAAGAGCTCAAAGCGCTGGATGTGGATGAGCGTCCGCGAGAAGAGCAGCCGTTTTTGGAGGTGCATATCCAGCTGGATACACCGCAGGCGCTGCTGCGGGAAAAAGTGCTCGAAGCGTTGGCTGGCAAGGCGGTCAGGCTGGCCAAGATCACCCCGCATTACTTGCAGCAACAAGCACAGAATGGCCTGGGACAGCGCCGTCTTTCCGATGTTACGCCGCAGCAGGTATTCAGTTTGAGCTGGAGCCAGAAGTATCAGGGCGAACCGGATGAGGCGATGGCGGCGGCTTTTGAGAGCTTGCTGATTGCCGTGGAAGATAGCGACGCTGTCGAGTCATAAACTTAGCCAAGAGAAGAAAGAGAATAACGATGAAAATCTTAGCGCTACGTGGTGAAAACTTGGCCAGCCTACAGCAGCCATTTGAGATTGATTTTGCCGGCGGCCGCCTGGGCGACGCGGGCTTGTTTGCCATTACCGGCAAAACCGGGGCCGGTAAATCGACCTTGCTTGATGCGATCTGCCTTGCTTTGTATGACCGCATCCCCCGTTTGCAGTCGAACAAGAAAAATGACGCGGAAATCGGCCGCGATGGCGACAATGGCCGGATCAAGGCCAACGATGTCCGCAGTATCTTGTCCCGCGGCAAAGCCGAAGGTTATGCCGAGGTTGATTTTGTGGCCAATGACGGCAGTCATTGGCGGGCCCACTGGCATGTCCGCCGGGCGCGCGGCCGGGCCGATGGCCGTATCCAAGCCTCGGAGCAGTGGCTGGAAAGCCTCGAGACCGGCCAGCGCTTTGCTGGTAAGAAAGCCGAGTTGCAGGCGGAAGTCGAACGTTTGGTCGGTCTGTCTTTTGAGCAGTTCCGCCGGGCGGTGATGCTGCCCCAGGGCGAGTTTGCCGCATTCCTCAAAGCGGGGGCGGATGAGCGCGCGGCCTTGCTGGAGCGAATGACCGGCGGTGAGATCTACGGCCGACTGTCGATGGCGGCTTACGAGCGGGCACGGGACGAAAAGCAGAAACTCGACGCCCTGCAGGCCCAGCTTGGTGATATTGAGCTGCTTGATGATGAGCAAAAAGCGCAATTGACCGGGCAGTTGGCGGTGCTCAAGCAGCAGCTGGAGCAGTGGGAGCAGTCAATCAATGCGTTGGCCCAGCATCACCAGGCGCTGCAAGTCCAAGCAAGACTGCATCTGCAGCAGCAGGAAGCCGAGCAGGCGTTGGTTAAAGCCGAGGAGCAACTTAAAGAGGCCGCTCCTCGTCAGGAGCAGCTGAAACAAATTGCCAAAGTCCAACCTGCCCGCAGTGACTTCTCCCTGTTGCAGCAAACCCAGCTGCAGCTGAGCAAGTTGCAGGCATCGCTCGCCAGGGCGACAGAGGAGCTGGCTCAGCACAAGCAAGGCTTGTTAGGGGCGGACCGCCGCGTACAGAGCACCAAACAGGCACTGGCGACAGCCAAGCAGCACTGGGATGATTTGGCGCCGAAACTCAAGCAGGTCGCGTTGCTCGATGAGCAGCTAGCGGCCGGGCAGCGTCAGCTGGCCGAGCTGGATACCGATCACCAACAGCAGCTCAAGCTGTTTAATGAACATCAGCAGGCCACAGAGCAGAAGAAACGCCAGCGCCAGCAGTTGCAGCAACGCCATCACCAGTTGGCGATGGTGCTTGAGCAAAACCGCGAGCTGGCCGGCGTTGCTGAGCAGTATCAGCCGGTACTGGACAACCTGGATCAGTACTTGTCCGCTCACCGGACACTGGCGACATTGTCGCGAGAAAAGCAGCAACTGCAGTTCGAGCAGCAATCCCATGACCGCAATGCGGCTATGCTGGAGGCCCAGCAAAAAGAAGTGGCAGGCCAACTTGACGCGGTCAACAAGGTGCTGGAGGAGCTCAAGGTCGAGCAGCAAGAGCAGGCGATTGCCGATAGTCAGAAACAATTTGCCAGCAAACAGGCCGAACTCGATGTCCTGCGTCAGGCGATGTCGGGGACCAAAGAGTGGTCGACTCTGCTCGAGCAGGTGGAAAAACTCAAGGCCGAGCATCAAGAGCTGAACCAGCTCAAGCAGCAGACCGAAGCCCGCCTCGAGGCGCTGGTACCGGACATGGATCAGCTCTTTGCCCGTTATCAAGAGGCTGAGCAGCAACTGCAGCAAAGCATGGCGGTGGTGAACCTGAATGAGTACCGCAGCCATTTGAAGCCAGACTCTCCTTGCCCATTGTGCGGCTCTCTCGAACACCCTTATGCCGAGCAGCATCCTGTTGTGGAAGGCTTGCTGCACAGCCAGCAGCAGCGCTTGCGTGAGTTGCAGCAGCAACTGCAAAACGGCGAGGGTGAGCGCCGCCACTTACAGCAGCAGTTGCCGCAATGCCAGCAACGGCTGGCAGTGATTGATAATGAGCTGGCTCGTTACCGGGCCTACAGCGATCAGATTGTCAACCAGTTGCTGGCGATGCTTGAGCAGGCCGAGTTGTCGACCTCGCTTACCGCCGAGGCTGGCAGTGACCACCTCCATAACCAGCTGGTTCAATGGCAACAGCAGGCGGAGCAGGCATATGCCGAGATCCGGGCCTTGCAGCAGGGAATGGAAACTGCCCAGCAGCAGCTGCAGCAGGGACGTCAGTTGCAGTTCCAGCGTCAGCAGCTGCAACAGGCGGAAGCCGAAATTAAAGAACATGTGCACCAGCAGTCGCAGGCGGAAACTCAGCGCACCGAACGGCTGCAGTCGATTGAGCAGCAGAGCCAGACCCAGCAGGATATCCTGTCTTCGCGTGGCGAAGCCCTGAATGAGCAATACGGTAACGATCAGTGGCTTGATATGCTGCGCCAGCACGGTGCCGAACAGTATATCCAGCAGCTCAAGCAGCAGGTGGAGCAGTACCTGTCTAGCCATAAGGCGCAGCAAGAGGTGGAGCGAGAGCTGCATGAGCTGGCCCCGCAGCTTGCCGAGCTGGAAGCGAGTATGGCGGCGAGCTACAAACAGGCACTCGAAAAGCAGCAAAAAGCCGAGCAGTTGCAGCAGCAGGTTCAGTCTTTATGGCAGCAGCGTGTCGGCTTGTTCGGCGAACAGGCAGCCGATGCGATTGAGCAGCAAGCACAAATGGCCTTGTCTGAAGCTCAGCAACAGCATGAGCAAGCCGAGCAGGCACAGCGCCAGGCTGGGGAAACCATGGCGGCAGCGACGGCTGCCCTGGCAGGCCTGCAGCAGCAAGAAAAGGAGCTGTCGGCGGAGCATCGCCAGATTGTCCATAACTGGCTGGGCTGGCAGGACAAGTTGGCGCTCAATGAGCATCAGCTGATGCAGTTGCTCAGTAAGGACGAAGCCTGGCAGTCCCAAGAGCAGGCGGCACTCAAGGCCCTTGATGATGCCCGTACCGAGGCAGCCACCCGGGTGCAGGAGCGTGCTGCTGCGATTGCCCAGCACCAAGCGGCGGCTGAGCAGGCCGAGCAGTGGTTTGCCGGTCACCAAATCGATCCGGCAGCGTTATCTGTCGATGAGGATCCTGTGCGCCAGCTGCGCGAGCAGTGGAGCGCGGAAAAACAGTCTTGCGATGAACAGATCTTCCAGTTACGCCAGCGCTTGGCGATGGCCGAACAAGCCTTGCAGCAGGCTGGTGAGCTGACCGAAAAAATGGCCGCGCAGCAAAAGCAAACCGAGCTGTGGCTGCAAATGAGCGAGCTGATTGGGTCGGCAACGGGCAACAAGTTCCGTACATTGGCCCAGGGCTTGACCCTGCAGCAGCTGGTGATGCTGGCCAATCAGCACTTGCACGATCTGGCGCCACGCTACGCCTTGCAGCCCGTGCCGAACAGTCCGTTGGCCTTGCAGGTCGTCGACCATGACATGGGCGATGAAGTGCGCAGTGTCGAGTCGTTATCCGGTGGTGAAAGCTTCCTGGTGTCGCTGGCATTGGCGTTGGCGCTGGCCTCTCTGGCTGCCGATACCCGTCAGCTCGGGTCGCTGTTCATCGATGAGGGGTTTGGCACGCTTGATCCCGACAGCCTGGAAATGGCGTTGGCCTGCCTTGATGCCTTGCAGGCCGATGGCCGACAGATCGGGGTAATTTCCCATGTCGGTACCTTGGTGGAAAGGATCGGTGTACAGGTTGCCGTCGAGGCACAGGGAGGCGGCCGGAGCCAGATCAAGGTAAGGGGCTAATTCCTAATCATGTTTTTTATCAGTATGTTGCAGCTAAGTGCTACAAGATGCTATATGACAGTATGATATACGTGCAGTTACGTATTTATCCGTAAAAGTCACAAAAGTGTCATACTTAACACACATAATGGCGCTCGAAAGACAGCAATTAATAGGTATTGATTACGATGGTAAGACGGATTCTTGTTGTAGAGGATGAAGCTCCAATCCGCGAGATGCTTTGCTTCGTTCTCGAGCAGAAGGGATATCAGGCGATTGAAGCCGAAGATTATGACATGGCACTGGAGAAACTGTGCGAACCGTATCCGGAGCTGATTCTGCTCGATTGGATGCTGCCTGGCGGCTCGGGAATAAATCTTATCAAGCACTTGAAGCGTGATGAAATGACCCGCCAGATCCCTGTCGTGATGCTGACTGCCCGCGGCGAGGAAGAGGACAAGGTACGAGGTTTGGAAGTGGGAGCGGATGACTACATTACTAAACCTTTCTCGCCGAAAGAGTTGATGGCTCGCCTCAAGGCTGTGATGCGCCGCGTATCACCGACCTCTCTGGATGATGTGATTGATGTTCAGGGCCTTAAGCTTGATCCGGTATCGCACCGCGTGACCTCCAACGAGCAACCGCTGGACATGGGGCCGACCGAGTTCAAGATGCTTCACTTCTTCATGACTCACCAAGAGCGTGTGTACAGCCGCGAACAGCTGCTGAACAACGTTTGGGGTACCAATGTGTACGTAGAGGACCGCACGGTTGACGTACATATTCGTCGCTTACGCAAAGCGCTGGAGACCGGTGGTCACGATAAATTGGTTCAGACGGTGCGCGGAGCGGGATACCGTTTCTCGACCCGAGTTTAGTAGTCACAATCAAGCAGGCGCACGGCGGGGTAACGCGGTGACGGAGATATAGATGGTAGAACGGCTTTCGTGGAAGAAGCTAGTCTGGGAACTACTCTTTTTCTACTTGCCTTGGATCGCACTGGGGTGGATTTTCGGTTACATGCCCTGGTTTTTGCTGGTTGCAACGTGGATCCAGCTGGTTTGGCATTTTCATAATTTGCTCAAGATGTCCAATTGGTTATGGAAAGAGCGTAGCCTGACCCCGCCTTCGGGCTCGGGAAGCTGGGAGCCGCTGTTCAATGGGATTTACCGTCTGCAGCAACGCAACCGGCGTCGTCGCAAAGAACTGGCAACCTTGATCCGCCGCTTCAGAAACGGGGCGGAATCCCTTCCTGATGCTGTTGTTGTCTTTCGCAGCGAAGGGAACATCGTGTGGTGTAACAAGCTTGCCCAGCATCTGCTTGGCTTCCGTTGGCCGGATGATGCCGGCCAGCCAATCAGCAACTTGCTCCGCAGCCCGGATTTTGTCCGTTACCTGAGCAAGCAGTCGTTTGAGACCCCGTTGGAAATCACCTCGCCCTTTAACTATGACCGTACGCTCGAGCTGCGGATCATGCACTACACCGAAGGTGAATACCTGATGGTGGTCAGGGATGTCTCGCAGGTCAAGCAGCTCGAAGGTATGCGACGCAACTTCTTTGCCAATGTTTCCCATGAACTGCGCACGCCAATGACTGTTCTGCAGGGCTATCTGGAGATGTCGAAAGATCCCGATATGCTAGTGGGCCCGATGTGGGATAAAGCCCACGGGGTCATGACCGAGCAGCTGACCCGGATGAACTCCTTGGTCGAACAGCTACTGACTCTGTCGAAAATCGAGGCGGCGCCGAATATCGAGCTGGAAGAGACCATCGATGTCCCGGCAATGCTGGATGTGTTGGAAAAAGAAGCCATTTCGCTGAGCGGGGGGAAAGAGCAGCTGTTTAGCTTCGAAGTCGACAAGTCGCTCAAGGTGCTGGGGGATGAAGATCAGCTGCGCAGTGCGATCTCCAACTTGGTCTACAATGCCGTCAAGCATACCCCGCCTGATGCCGAGGTGAAGGTACGTTGGTACCTGACGTCTGCCGGCCCAAGGTTGGAAGTGACCGATCAGGGGCAGGGCATCGAGCCGCAGCATATTCACCGACTGACCGAGCGTTTCTACCGGGTGGACAAAGCTCGTTCGCGGGAAACGGGCGGCAGTGGCCTAGGCCTGGCAATTGTTAAGCACGCCTTGAGCCATCATGATTCTCACCTCGAGATAGAGAGTGAGGTCGGAGTGGGTAGTACGTTTGCCTTCACCCTGCCACAGCGGCTGATTGCGAACGCAGCGTGAAGCGAATGAGGCTGATGACTGGGGATATAGGCCCGGATAAAAATAAGCCTTGAAAAAATATGTTAAGGTATTGAGCGGCCCCAGGGCCGCTTTTGCTGTTTTACGGAGTCAAACGAAGCGCATGATTAATCGGATCTGGCAGGCCATGGGACGATGGCAGAAAATTACGTCCCTTCTCGTGTTGCCTTTATCTGTTTTGGCGACCGCCAGCCCGGCCCTAGCAGATCACAGCCTGCTGCCTCACTATGCAAAGGTACAAGGGATCTCCGGTAATTTATCGTCGGTTGGCTCCGATACCTTTGCCAATCTGATGACCTACTGGTCAGAGGAATTCAAGCGTACCTATCCAAGTGTGAATATCCAGGTCCAGGCTGCGGGCTCGTCGACGGCCCCGACCGCCCTGATAGAGGCTACTGCCCAGTTTGGCCCAATGAGCCGGCGGATGAAGGCGAGAGAAATCGCGGCATTTGAGTCGGAATACGGCTATAAGCCGACGGAGATCCGGGTCGCGATTGATGCCCTGGCGGTGTTTGTCAATGAAGACAACCCGTTGCAGGGGCTGGACTTCAGCCAGCTGGATGCCATTTTCTCAAAGACTTTGCGCTGTGGGGGGAATCAGTCGATCACCCGGTGGGGGCAGTTGGGGCTGAGCGGCAGTTGGGAAAAACGCAGTATCCAGTTGTTCGGTCGCAATTCCGTCTCAGGCACCTATGGTTATTTCAAACAGAAAGCCCTGTGCCACGGGGACTTTCGCAATAATGTCAACGAGCAGCCGGGATCAGCCTCGGTAGTACAGTCGGTCTCGACGTCTCTCAACTCCATCGGCTACTCCGGTGTTGGCTACCAGACTACGGGGATCCGGGCGTTGCCGATCGCCCGCCAGGGCAGTGACTATGTGGCTCCGACCATAGAGAATGCTGCCAGCGGTCGTTACCCATTGGCTCGTTATCTGTATGTTTATGTCAATAAACATCCAGACCGGCCGTTGCCGCCGCTCGAAAGTGAATTTATCCGCTTTATCTTGTCGGACCAAGGGCAGGATTTGGTGAAGAGGGACGGTTATGTTCCGCTGCCAGCCGAGGCCGTGAAGCAAACGTTGGTGGCGTTGGGGTTGTAGCTGGATCTACAGCAGAACAAAGCCGGAGTGACGAGGCCTACTCCGGCTTTGTTGTTAGGGCATACAGGGTGGCTAGTCGTTGTCCGGCATCAGTACCAACTCCCAGCCAGCTTTGCGCCAGTACTCCTGTTCTTGGCGCAAATCGGCGGCCAGTAAGCGGTTACTCTCCTCCCAGCCTTCTGGTAGCGTAAGTCGCCAGTTTTCCTTATCGGCATTGACCACAATCGCCGGCAGTGGGTCGTCGCTGCGTTGGCCATTGAGCACGACAGCCAGCCTTAGGGTGCGGATCAGCGGATAGAGGTGTTTGCGCTTGTAGATGCTCAGCTCCGGCATTTCTTCGAGTTTCAAACTCTTGCGCTGGAAGCGAACCAAGGTGGCTAATACCGTTTGTTGCTCGAGGTTAAAGCCTGGCATGGTGCTATGGCGTAGCAAGTAGGCGGAATGGCGGTGAAAGCCGGGATAGCTGATACTCAGTCCCACTTCGTGGAGCTGGGCCCCCCAGCTCAGCAGGGTCGCCAGCTCGACTTTGGTCATCCCTGGTTGCGGTTCTATCTGATTGTAGAGCAGCTCGGCTGTTGCCTTGACCCGGTTGGCCTGGGCAATGTCGACATTGTATTGCGCAGCCATGGCCGTGGCGGTTCGCACTCTGATGTCGCTATGGCGGAATCGCTCTTCCATTTCGTATAGCAGCCCTTCGCGCAGGGCGCCATCTGAGAAATTCATCTCGTCGATATTGAGTGAGTTGAAAACCGCACAGAGGATGGCAACCCCGGCAGCAAAGACGGGTTTCCTATCCTCGTTGAGGCCATCGAAGTTAAGTTCATCGTAATGCTTGACGGTCAGGATGGCTTCGGAAAGCTGCTGCAAGCGCTTGGCGGTGATCACCCCGTCGCTGTGCCCTTGCCCGATCAGGACTTCGCGTATTGCCTTGATGGTGCCCGACGAGCCGATGGCCGTCTGCCAGCCCTCACGGATATATTGGCTGGCTATGCTTTCGAGTTTCTGCTGGGCCGCGAGTTGGGCGGCAGCCATATTCTTGGCACTGATCTTCCCCTTGGCAAAAAAACGCTTGTGGTAACTGACGCAGCCCATGTGCTTGCTATAGGCCAGCTGAGGCTCAAAGTCGTCACCGATAATCAACTCGGTACTACCGCCGCCGATGTCCACCACCAGCTTCTTCCCGCTGTCGGGTTGGGTATGGGCAACGCCGAGGTAAATCAGACGGGCTTCTTCGGTGCCGGGGATGATTTCAATCGGATAGGAGAGCACGCTCTCTGCGCGTTTGAGGAAAACATGGGCGTTTTTGGCCTGGCGTAAGGTATAGGTTGCAGCGATGCGCACATTTTCGGGCTCGAATCCTTGCAGCCGCTCGGCAAACATTGCCAGGCAATGCAGGCCACGGTTGATTGCGGCCTGATCCAAGTTGCTCTGGCTATCTAGGCCTGAGGCAAGGTGGACGCGTTGCTTGTGGCGGCTGATAATTTGCAGGCTTTGCCCGATGATGCGGGCAACCACCATGTGAAAACTGTTCGAGCCAATATCGATTGCTGCGACTTCTCTTGGGCGTGCAGGTTCTGTCATGTGTGGGTATCGCTCTTTAATTTTTTCTTCAGCTGCTTTTCTGACTGTTTGAGGTAGTCGTAAATCGCGATTTGCGATCGGATCTTGCGCTTGTTGCCTCGTGGTACGTACTTATTGGACATTTCTCTATCAATAATACGTGCCTTCACGGTGTCAGAAAGCTGGATATTGAGTATGTCGATGATCTTCTTTTTCAGCTCCGAATCAAAAACCGGACAACCGACCTCGATTCGGTTGTCGATATTTCGCGTCATCCAATCGGCAGAAGAAATATACACATCTGGTTCGCCGTTGTTCTCGAAGACGACGACCCTGGGGTGTTCGAGAAAACGGTCGACGATACTGATCGCGGTGATGTTGTCACTGATCCCTTTGATGCCCGGGATCAAGGCGCACATCCCACGAACGATGATCTTGATCTTCACGCCGGCACTGCTTGCTTGGTAAAGCAGGTTAATCAGACCCTTATCGACGAGGTTGTTCACCTTTAGTGTAATACCTGATGGCAAGTTTTGCTTGGCATGGGCAATCTCGCGGTCGATCAGGTCGTAGAGACGTGAGCGGGAGTTGCGTGGCGAGACAATCAGGTGTTTGAATTTCACCGGGCGGTAAGGGTTCTGGATATAGTTGAACACCATCCTGACCTCTTCGGTGATTTCTGTCCGGCAGGTCATCAATGAGAAGTCGGTATAGATACGGGCTGTTTTCTCGTGGAAGTTGCCGGTCCCGATATGGGTATAACGCACAAGTTCATTGTCTTCCAGGCGTGTGATGAGGCACAGCTTCGAATGGATTTTTAGTCCCGGCACACCAAACAGTACCTGTACCCCGGATTCGGTCAGGCGGCGGGCCCACTCAATATTGGCCTCCTCGTCGAAGCGTGCCTGCAGTTCGACCACGACCGTGACTTTCTTGCCGTTGTTGGCCGCATCGATCATCGATTCGATGATTTGTGAGTTCTTGGCCACTCGGTAGATATTGATTTTGATACTGCGTACCTTGGGATCGTACGCGGCCTGGCGAACCAGTTCGGTCATATGGCCGAAAGAATGGTATGGGTAGTAAAGCAGGATATCTTGCTGCTTGATGGCATCGAAAGCGTTGCGGGCACTGACAAATTGGGTACTTTCGAGCGGTGGCAGGGGTTTGTTTTCGAGATAATCACGACCGACATTCGGGAAGCCGATGAAGTCCTTGAAGTTATGGTAGCGGCCGCCGGGGATGATACTGTCGTAGCTCGACACTTTAAGCAGCCCACACAGTACGTCGACCATATCGGTAGGCATATCGCGTTGGTAGACAAACCGAACAGGCATCGCGGTCAGGCGTTGGTCCAGGCCTTCGGACATCTGCTCGAGCAGGCTGTGTTCGACTTCCAGGTTTAAATCGTACTCGGCATCGCGGGTCATCTTCATCGCATAGGCTGTCAGTTCGTCATATTCGAACAGGCCACTAAAAATATCATCGAGGCAGAAGCGAATAATGTTATCGAGGAAGATCAGGGTCTTGTGGCGCTTGCCTTTGGCTTCCGGGAGCTGGATGAAGCGCGGGAGTTGATCGGTTGGGATTTCGATGAGGGCATAGCGCTTGCTGTCGCCCTGGCGCATCTCCACGGCCAGATAGGAATACTCGTCTTTCAAGAACTGCAGCAGATCGATGTCGTCGGTCAGCAGGATAGGGGTGACATGAGGCAGAATACGGCTGCGAAAATGCTTTCGCAACCATACTTGCTGGTGGTCATCAAGTTGCTGTTCGTTGACCAGGAAGATATGGCGCCTGGCCATTTCCAGTAGGATTTCGTTGTACAGGGTATCGAAATCCTGGTTGAGCTTGAGCACCCTGCTTTGGATCTTGCTCAATAGATCCTTGGCCTTATCATCGCCGCCCTGCTCCTCGTTGATCAGGATACGGCGTTTGACGTCGGCAAAGCGCACTTTATAGAACTCATCGGTATTGTTCGAATAAATACCGAGGAAGCGAACCCGTTCAATCAGTGGCACCGATTTGTCGGCCGCTTCCTGCAGTACACGCTCGTTAAAAGATAGCCAGCTGAGTTCTTTGTCGAGATAGAGAGGTTCTGCGCTCATTGTCATCCTATTTTGCTAACGGTGCTGAGAGGGATCAGTTATCGTCAATGTCGATGGTCAGATCGTCGGCGATCGTTTCCAGCTCTTCTTGGACATACTCGATACTCAAATCACCTGGCAGCTCCAACTGGAAACGGGCTGAGAATATCGGGTAGCCCCAGTTGGGGGCGCTGTCGGTGTGAGTTTTGAGTTTGTGAATATTTATCCCAAGCTGGTTGAGCTTGGTGGTGACGTCTTTGACAATACCTGAGCGGTCGTTCCCTGTGACCAGAAGGTGGTGTATAGCCGATGTTGGCAGGGCTTGGGTTTCTTCTTCGACAATCTGGACTTGAAGGGCGTCAAGTTGCTTGAGTGCCTTGCTAAGGACGCTGACATATTGGTCGGCGACTTCTACCTGCAGGATACCGGTAAATTGACCGGCCAATTTGCTGAGGCTGCTCGATAGCCAGTTGCCATGGTTGTGGTAAACCGTGTCAGACAGGGTTTCTACTAGGCCGGGGCGATCTTGGCCGATGACAGTGATGATCAGATGCTTCATAACGATGTCCTTATACCGAGAGGCGTCATTGCCTGTTCTGTATAGGTTATTATGTGAGCATCAACACGGACTGTCTAGGCTTATAGTCTGATCAAGGTATTGAATTTTTTACGAAATCACATAACAAAATAATAATGATATTTCATTTCACTTTTATGTCATTGATGCCCTTAAGCTCGGCATGACTGTGGGGATACCTTGTCATATAATTGTCATATTAGGGAAATATTATTAGTAAACGTGTAAATTTATTGAGGTAATGATGGCAAAGGCCGGCGCGATATTGATGGGAGAGAGTCCTGGCCGTAAGGTAAAAGATAAATTGGCCCGATATGGTGTGACTGCCGGTGGAATTTTTGTTCTCATTACCCTCATTCTGATTTTTTTCTATCTTCTGTATGTGATCCTGCCGATCTTCTCATCGGTCAAGGTGACACCCCAGCAGCAATTTTTGACCGCCTTTACTGACAGGACTGCGGATGTTCGCATCAGTGACAATAACGATTATCTTTTCCGGCTTTCCGCGGATGGTTCGCTGAGCCTGATAAGCTTAGCTCCCTCTTCGGGAAGCGATGTCTTAGGGACTGTCGCTCTGCTTGATGGTAATGTCACGAGTATTGGTCGCACGCTGCCCGCAGACAGACTCTATGCTCTGGGCAGTGAGAGCGGCGATGTGTTGATTGCCAAGCCCGTTTTGAGCGGCGTGTCGGGTGATCATGCCCTTGCGCTGGATTATCCGCTGGGTAGCAAGCTTATTGAACTCGACCCTAAAGGCCAGCCTATTGTTCGCTTGGCCGCTTCGGTGCGCGATAAGCAAGCGATCATTTTAGGGATCACCGCTGATGGCAGGGCCAGGGCGGCATTATTTTCTGAGACCAGCAATGTGCTGGGCGGCAATGGTTCTGACTGGCAATCCTCATTCTTTGCCATTAGCGGACTACCCGGGACGGTTGAGGATATTGTGGTGACGCCCGATGCCCGCACCGCGTATGTGCTATCCGATGGCTATCTGTATGTAGTGGCGTTTGGTTCCGCGTCAGGCTGGGTACGGGAAGTGGTGGCGATTGAGCCGGGTGGCAGTCAGGCTCAGCAACTGGCCTTGTTATCCGGGGCAAACTCGTTGCTGATCAGCCACAGTGACCAATCGTTATCCCAGTGGTTTGAGATACGCAAAGACGGCAAGCGGACAATGGTTCGGGCTCGTGACTTTGCGGTCGGAGACAGCCCTGTTGCTATGCTGATCCCTGAGCACACCCGAAAGGGCTTTTTTGCCTTGCAGCAGGACGGGCAATTATCGGCATTTTACACCACGATAAAAGGGGCTATTTATCGCGATAGGTTCTTTACCGAGGGGTTACCCCAGCAGCTCGCTATCTCGCCGCGGGCAGATCGCTTGGTTGCGTTGCATGGCAATGATTGGCACGTTTTTACGGTGGAGAACCCCCATCCAGAGATAGGGGTTGCTTCACTGTGGCAGAAAATTTGGTACGAGGGCTACCCAGAGCCTGATTTTGTGTGGCAGTCGACATCGGCCAGTGATGAGTTTGAACCTAAGCTGAGCTTAGTCCCATTGGTCTTCGGCACCCTGAAAGCGGCTATTTATGGCTTGGTTTTTGCTGTTCCGTTGGCGTTGGCCGGTGCCATATATACCGCTTATTTCATGTCTTCGCGGATGCGTGGGATCGTAAAGCCTACCGTGGAACTCATGGAAGCGCTGCCAACTGTTATCCTAGGGTTTCTGGCCGGGATCTGGCTGGCTCCGATTGTAGAATCATATTTGGTCGGCATGTTAGCGTTGGTCGTGATGTTCCCGCTAGGTATGCTGCTGGCTGGGATCGGCTGGGCATTGTTACCGTTAGGCTGGCGCAGCCGGATCCCGAGTGGATTCCACGTCCTGTTGCTGATGCCAGTTATCGTGTTGATCGCTTATGTGTGTTTTGACCTGAGCCCTTGGCTGGAGCAAATCTGGTTTGCCGGCGATGTCAGGGCATACCTGAGCGATGAGTGGGGGATTGGTTATGACCAGCGCAATGCCTTGGTGGTCGGTATCGCCATGGGGATTGCAGTCGTCCCCACAATCTTTTCTATTGCCGAAGATGCGATTTTTTCGGTTCCGGGCCACTTGACCAGCGGGTCACTGGCTTTGGGGGCAACCCATTGGCAAACCCTGACAAGGGTGGTGTTGTTGACCGCAAGCCCGGGGATTTTCTCGGCCATTATGATGGGGCTCGGCCGGGCCGTCGGCGAAACCATGATTGTACTGATGGCCACCGGGAATACCCCGGTGATGGATTGGAATATCCTTGAAGGGATGCGGACGCTATCGGCGACGATTGCGATAGAGATGCCGGAAAGCGAAGTGGGAAGCTCCCATTACCGGGTGATGTTCCTTGCCGCTTTTGTGCTGTTTGTGTTTACGTTTTTGTTTAATACTGTCGCTGAGTTAGTACGCCAGCGCCTGCGTGAGAAATACAGCTCACTCTAATACCTCGGATACAGGACATTGATGAAAGATCTGCAAGCATTCATAACAGTGAACAATACATTTAATGACTAGGTGGTTAAGATCCGGCGCACCTTGGGTATGGCTGACGGCCGGGGCGGTTAGCTTGAGCCTGATCGTGGTGCTAGGCTTGTTGCTACTAATTGGCTGGAAAGGGTTGGGGTATTTCTGGCCGGCACCTGTGTATCAGTTTGAAGTCCAGCAAAATGGACATCAAAGCATTGTGATCGGAGAAGTGTACGGGCGTAAGGCCGTGCCTGTTGAGCAACTGACCGAGGCGGGGATTGATACCTCGGGCTTCGACGGTGAAAAAGTGCTCCGCTATGTGATCAAAACCGGTAACCGTGATGTATTGGGCAGTGACTTTGTGACCGTACTTGAACCGCATATTGTTAGCCAGGTGCCAGCAGCTGGCGTGGCGGTGATAGAGCGACTGAAAAACGGCCGTTTCTATGGCATTCCTGTCGGGTTGACTGATGATGGCGTAGCAATCCCGCTGGAAGAGCTCGAGCACAGCCTGGATCAAGCCGATAGTGTCCGTGACTTAATTCGTCAGATTGAGAAAAAAGATCTGGTTGCACTGAACCACCAGTTTGAGCAGCTCAATGCTCAGCTCCGTAACAGCGGTGATTCCCTAGAGCTGATGGAAGAGCGTCAACGACTGGAGCAACGCTTTGCCCAAATTGAACAACAGTTGTTATTGCTCCACCAGCAGCTTGGGCGCGATAGCTTGATCGTGAAGGAGATGACCGGACAGGAAATCACCCTGCCTATCGAGCAGATCCTGGATATCTGGTACCCCAACGATTTTACTGCCGCCGGGAAGTTCGGTCACTGGTTGCGTCAACTTGGGCATTTTGTCAGTGACGATCCCCGTGAAGCAAACACCGAAGGTGGTGTCTTTCCCGCTATTTTCGGTACCGTCTTCATGGTGCTGCTGATGAGTGTGATTGTCACCCCTCTTGGGGTGCTGGCGGCGGTTTACCTCCATGAATATGCCGGCAAGAGTGTGTTTACCAAACTGCTCCGGGTTGCGGTTATCAATCTTGCCGGTGTGCCGTCGATTGTGTATGGCGTCTTCGGGCTGGGCTTTTTTGTCTATATCGTCGGGGCACAAATCGATGATCTGTTCTTTGCCGAGCAGTTACCGGCACCGACCTTCGGTACGCCAGGAATTTTATGGTCGGCGTTGACCTTGGCTATTTTGACCCTGCCGGTGGTGATTGTTTCGACTGAAGAAGGCCTGGCCAGGATCCCTAACTCGATCCGTCATGGCTCGTTGGCCCTGGGGGCTACCCAGGCTGAGACCTTATGGCGCACTGTATTGCCGATGGCCAGCCCGGCGATTATGACCGGGCTGATACTGGCAGTGGCAAGGGCGGCGGGCGAGGTGGCGCCGCTGATGCTGGTGGGGGTGGTGAAAATGGCACCGTCGCTGCCGATTGACGGGCAATTTCCCTACCTGCATTTGGATCGAAAATTCATGCATCTCGGTTATCATATATATGATGTTGGTTTTCAAAGCCCGAATGTGGAAGCGGCACGGCCGTTGGTTTACGCCACATCATTTTTGCTGGTCACCGTGATCGTCGGTTTGAACCTGACAGCCATCGGGATCCGTAACCACTTGCGTGAAAAATTCCGCTCCTTGGAGCAATAGTGAGATTCAGGAAAAAGTATGTTTTCGATTAATTCCCCAATTGGCCTGTTTGAGCCTGTTGATCTGTCAGCGTTGCCGGAAGAGAAAACGGCGCTGTCTATCGAGGGGCTGGATCTCCATTATGGTAGCCACCAGGCGCTGTACGACATCAATATGCGCATTGCCAAAGGGCAGGTGACGGCATTTATCGGCCCGTCGGGATGCGGCAAATCGACGTTGCTGCGCTGTATCAACCGGATGAATGAGCTGGTTGAAGGCTGCAAGGTTGACGGTAAAGTGATGCTGCACGGCCAGAATATCTACGACAGCAAAGTCGATGTGGCGTCGTTGCGTCGCCGGGTGGGGATGGTGTTCCAGCGTCCGAACCCGTTCCCCAAGTCTATCTACGAGAATGTGGTCTATGGCCTGAGGCTTCAGGGGATCAAAGATCGCCGGGTGCTTGATGATGCGGTGGAAAGTTCGCTGCGCGGTGCAGCCCTGTGGGATGAGGTTAAAGATCGCCTGCATGAAAATGCCTTTGGCTTATCCGGCGGCCAGCAGCAGCGTCTGGTGATCGCCCGGGCCATTGCGATTGAGCCTGAGGTGTTGCTGCTCGATGAACCGACCTCGGCCCTGGATCCGATTTCTACCCTGACCATTGAAGAGCTGATCAACGATCTGAAAACCAAATACACGGTGATTATTGTGACCCACAACATGCAGCAGGCGGCACGCGTGTCCGATAACACTGCTTTCATGCATATGGGAGAGCTGGTGGAGTACACCAGCACCAATGATATTTTCACCACCCCGAAAGAGAAACGTACCGAAGATTACATTACGGGTCGATACGGTTAAGGAGAGAGTAATGTTAGATAATTTGAGCCTTGGCCGTCATATCTCCGGCCAGTTTAATGCCGAGCTGGAAAGTATTCGTACCCATGTGCTGGCGATGGGCGGTTTGGTCGAGCAGCAGCTAGCCGATGCCCTTAAGGCCATGCACAAGCAGGATATCGAACTGGCACGCCGTGTGATCAAAGATGACCACAAAGTCAATGCGATGGAAGTGGCCATTGACGAAGCCTGTACCCGCATTATTGCCAAACGCCAGCCGACGGCCAGTGACTTGCGTCTGGTGATTGCGATCATCAAGACGATTACCGACCTTGAGCGTATTGGTGATGTGGCAGAAAGTATTGCCAAGGTGGCGTTGGAAAACTTCACCAACAAGCAGTACAACTTGCTGGTATCACTCGAAGCGCTTGGCCAGAGTGCAGTGAGGATGCTGCATGAGGTGCTGGACGCGTTTGCCCGGATGGATGTCAAGGCGGCCATTGAGGTCTATCAGGAAGATGATCGGATTGACCGTGAATACGAAGCGATCATCCGTCAGCTGATGACCTATATGATGGAAGATCCGCGCTCGATCCCGAATGTGCTTCAGGTGATGTGGTCGGCACGCTCTATCGAACGGGTGGGGGACCGCTGTCAGAATATCTGCGAATACATCATCTATTTCGTGAAGGGGAAGGATATTCGCCATACCAGTCAGGAAGAGCTGGAAAATATCTTGAAATAAAGGTGTAGTGCTCGCCTTTATCCGAGGTGAGAAAGGCCGGGGCGAGCACGAGCGAAATAGCGCTAGAAGCGGTAGTTAATACCAAACCCGTAGCTGCGATAGTAATTGTCCTCACCAAACAGGTCTGCTTTTTGGTAATTAAAATAGCCCACAATATCAAGGTTTAGCGTAACCTCTCGCCCAACCTCAAAGCCATAGATCCCAGTCGTATCCTGATCGCGATCTTTGCGATACCCTTCGCCTAGAACATAATACTTACGGCTCTCTTCTATTCGGCTGGCTCCTAGAACCGCTGCAATATAGGCGGGCTGGTTACCCATGGCCATAAAGTGATACTTGGGTTTTAACACCGCACTGTAGCTGTAGGTTTTATAGTCGATAGCGGTAAAGCCTTTGAAGAAAATACTATCGCCGAGTTCCGTTGCATTGAGCTCCATACCCAATGTTACCCTGGGGGTAATGTCAAACGCATAACCCGCGGTTAAGCCATACTGGCCGGGTAGGGTAGCTTTGCTGTAATCGGTAAAGCCCAGCTTCAGGCCTACATATGGCCCTGAAACCGAGCTGGCAAACGCGCTGGTCGAGAGGAGTGCAGCAAGTAACAATGCGATTGGTGTTTTCATCGTGTTGGCATTCTTTGTTGGTAGGCAAAATAGGGCTGGCGGTATGATACCGCCAGTCCGACCAGAATTAGAACTTGTAGTTGGCACCGATGTAGAAGGTGTCGGCGTCAAACGTCACCCCTATCAACTCTGCTTGATAGGCTTTGTAACCACCCTTAATGACAACATTTCTATTGATCTCGTAACCGGCTTCAATACCGTATGCCAGGTTAGTATTGCTTTCTTTGATACTTCCAAAGAAGTCATCTTTGGCATCGAGGGTTGTGTTATGAAGGCCAAGCGCTACGCCAGCATAAAATTTATCGTTGAAGAAGTACCTAGGCTTTACGTTAAAACCATAAGAATACGCTTTGTCTTTCCAACCAAAGCCCTCGATGTAGCTACCGCTATCTTCGCCAAAATGACGGTATTCACCCTCAACACCAATCACGACCTGTGGGGCTACTTGAAAGTCATAACCTGCGACTAGGCCAAAGCCCATACCAAATGAAGTACTTTCAATATCGTTAGCGCTGATATCTGCCCCAATGTAAAAGCCTTCTTTTGACGCCATAGCAGGAGCCGAAAGCAGAGAGGCGATAGTTAGAGCAAAGATCGTCTTTTTCATGTGAAATCTCATAAGTCAGTTAGAAATCGGCTAGCACAGATAAGCGTGTTATCCCTTGCTATGGCGAGAATATTAAATTGAACGGTGTGCACAATCTAATTAGTTTGATTGATAAGGCTAATAAGTCGTGCTTATTGCACGCTGTATTATTATTTTGAAATAAAAGGGGGATAGATTCAGTTGAGCTGGTCATACGCCAGCGTAAAACTACCCCGTTCGGTGTCATTGACGTGGAAAGTCAGTTATCGAAGGGGAGCACTTTTGGTGTCACCTAGTCACCATTGAACAGGTCGGGAACAAAGGTCTGGTTTTCTTCCGGTGCGCGGATATAGCCTTCCTTGTTGACTTCCGGCAGTTCAATCTCTGGATAGTCGATATCCTGATAGGGGATATGGCTCAACAGGTGGGAGATACAATTGATCCTGGCTTTCTTTTTGGAATCAGCATCGACTACCCACCAAGGGCATTGCTTGGTATCGGTGTAGGCAAACATCCGGTCTTTAGCTGCGGAATAGGCTGCCCATAGACTGCGGGACTCCAGATCCATCGGGCTGAATTTCCAACGTTTTACAGGAGTGTTGATTCGTTCGAGGAAACGTTTTTCCTGCTCTTCGTCGGAGACCGAGAACCAGTATTTCAGCAATATGATGCCGGATCGTTTGAGCATGCGTTCGAACTCAGGACAGGAGCGAAGAAACTCTTCGTACTCATCGTCACTGCAGAACCCCATAACATGTTCGACACCGGCACGGTTGTACCAGCTACGATCAAACAGCACCATCTCGCCAGCGGCCGGCAAGTGGGGGACATAGCGCTGGAAATACCATTGGGTACGTTCTTTCTCGGTGGGCTTGGGCAAGGCGGCAATCCGGCATACCCGGGGGTTGAGTTTTTCAGTGATCCGTTTAATGACCCCGCCTTTGCCGGCTGCGTCTCGCCCTTCAAACACTACCACCACTTTGAGTCCTTCCTGCTTGATCCACTCCTGCAGCTTAACCAGTTCGATTTGCAGGCGCTCAAGTTCAGTATCGTAATCGTTTTTCTTGAGTTTTTTCTTCGGTGGGATATAGGGCATAGCGGGGCTCTGTTAGTTTTCAACTTGATAACAAAAGAGTAACCGCAATTGGGGCTTTTGACGAATAGGGGAATGAATTGCTTGATATAGTTAGCATTTATAGGGGCGTTAGCCCCTAATTAAATGATCTCTAAAGCGTACTCAATGCATTGACGACGGCAACGATTTTTTCCGGATCCGTGACCGGGATAGCGAAGTCATCGATATTGGCGTTACCCATATGGGCGGAACTGGCGTAGCAGCGCATCAGGGATGGACGGGTAGATTTCCCCGACAGGTGTACTTCTCTGATGCCGGTCTGCTGGACGATTTGGGCGGCATTGTTGGCATTGACTCCGGCACCGGCCATGATGGCCAAGTGTTCGCCGCAGTGTGCCACCATCTGCTTGAGCATTGGGATGCCAGCGAAGGCATTGGCTTCGAGGCCTGAAGTGAGTACACGCTCGCAGTTGTGCTGCATGATGGTATCCAGCGCAGCCATTGGCTCGAGGCACTGGTCGATAGCACGGTGGAAAGTCAGCCCCATACCACCCGCAAGTCGGTTAATGTCAGCTAGAAAATCGGTATCTACCGTACTGTCATCGTTCAGTGCACCTATGACCAGGCCATCAAGTCCTGCCTGTTTGGCCATGTGGGCATCGGCCAGCATGACTTCCTTATCTTGGCTCGAAAACAGGAAGTCCCCTTGGCGTGGTCGGATCATGGCATAGACCGGTACCTTGGCATGCTTGGCGGCCAGTTGCATTAACCCGGCGTTGGGGGTGAGCCCGCCTAATGCGAGCGAAGCGCAAAGTTCGATACGGGTTGCGCCACCTTGCTGGGCGAGGTGGAGGGATTCGATGTTGTCGATGCAAACTTCAATATGATCAATGGTCATAGCAGCGGTTAGGTAAAGGGTAGAGATGACAAGCAGTGTAGTCGATATTGGGGGCAGAGACGATTGGTCAGATCAAGGTTCTGATGGGCTACGGGCGAGGTGTGCAGATAGAAAAAGGGCCCGGTGTGTCCGGGCCTCATTATTTTGTCGTTGGCTGACAATTGGCTTTACGCTTTTGCGTTTATTACCTTCACACCGTTGAGCGTGGTGTGATTGCTAAATTACTTAGCTAGGTCTGCAGTGTGCTCAGATAGGTAGTCGGCAACACCTTTAGGAGATGCGTCCATACCTGCTTTACCTTCTTCCCACTGTGCTGGGCAAACTTCACCGTTCTTCTGGTGGAAGTTAAGAGCATCAACCATGCGTAGCATTTCGTCGATGTTACGGCCTAGAGGTAGGTCGTTAACTACCTGGTGACGTACAAGACCGTCTTCGTCGATTAGGAAAGAACCACGGAAAGCAACGCCTGCTTCTGGGTGCTCTACGTCGTAAGCCTTACAGATTTCGTGCTTAACGTCAGCAACAAGTGGGTACTGAACCTGACCGATACCGCCGTTTTCAACAGCAGTGTTACGCCATGCGTTGTGAGAGAACTGAGAGTCGATAGAAACACCGATTACTTCAACGCCTTTCTCTTTGAAATCAGCGAAACGCTTGTCGAAAGCGATTAGCTCAGAAGGACATACGAATGTGAAGTCAAGTGGGTAGAAGAAAACTACTGCTTTCTTACCTTTAGTGAATTCTGCGAAGTTGAAGTTATCAACGATTTCGCCGTTACCTAGAACAGCTGCAGCAGTAAAATCTGGTGCTTGACGACCTACTAGTACCATGTTGGTGCTCCTAAATTATTCGGTTTGTCGCCTACCTTTCCGGTCGGCTCTCTGTTTGGACGAGACAAACTATATCGAAACTGGTAAATTCAAAAAAGCGGAATAAATAGATTGATGTAATCGAAATTTACGATGAACAAGTTTCCTTCTCTAAAACAACTGCACTATTTAGTGACTTTATTTGAAACCCGTCATTTCGGTGAAGCGGCCAAACGCTGTTTTGTTAGCCAGTCGACGTTGAGCTCCGGGGTGCAGAACCTCGAGGAGCTGATTGGCTGCCAGCTGATCGAACGGGACAACAAGTCTTTGGTCTTTACTTCTACCGGCGAAGATGTGGTGGTACGTAGCCGCGAGTTGCTGGCGAGAAGCCAAGACTTGATGGAGCTGTCCAACTGTACTGGAGATGGAATGGAAGGCCAGTTGCGGGTGGGGTGTATCCCGACCATCGCCCCTTTCCTGCTGTGCGATTTGGTACAGGAAGTGAACCGCCTCCATCCGAACCTCAATTTATTGCTGCGTGAAGATACCACGACTAATTTGCTGGCCGCACTGCGCAATGGCGAGATGGATGTCCTGATCTTGGCTCTGCCAGTAGAGATTAATGGTATGCACAGCCAGCTCGTTGGCCGTGATGCGTTTAAGATGGTGATTAGCCGCAATCAAGCAGAGCAGGTGACTACGCCATTGCGCTACGCCGATCTTCCTGACGAGTCAGTCTTTCTGTTGGAAAAAGAGCATTGCCTGACGGACCATGCGGTTTCCGCCTGTAAGCTGACCACCAAAGAGAAGATCAACCCATTCACTGCGACCAGCCTGCATACGTTAGTACAAATGGTCGCCAATGGGTTGGGCACGACATTTATACCGCAAATGGCGATTGATCATGGGTTGCTGCATAACCAGAACCTGGTTGTGGTCGATCCCCCAGGGCAGGAAGCTTATCGTGAAATCGGCTTGGTATGGCGGCCGACGTCAAGCCGTACCCGTACCTTCCATCGCCTGGCCGACATTGTTGAAGGGTTATTGTAACCACTTCATTCCCACCTTGTTTTTTTTTGTAGCCGCGTGTATTGCGGCTACTTTGCAATATTTCCTTTCTGTAAATTAAGTGCTGGTAAACAACTGCCTCCTACAGCACAAAATGCTGATTTCTCACCTTGCCGTGGTATTTCCCGATAACCCAATCTAAAGAAACTGCCTGAAATTTGTAGGTTTATTATGTTTCGCAATAAAAATAAATGAAACCTGTTGATTAAGGGTCTATGCTTGCTGTGTATAAAAAACAACCAAATCGCTGAGCTTACTAACTGTTTTGAGGGCGTTAATTTGCTTCTGTGGAATGGCTGATTTGTTTGAAACGCAGATCGGGACGCCTGTTTAAAAATGCTCTTTTGGTAATTTAATTACGTAAGTTGTTACGAAAATGAGGGGGATAAGTTCTCGGTGATAAAACCGAGTTTTTTCCTGAATTTTGTTTCAATTCAGTGTTTTGAGTTATTGCTCTATATTTTGCAAGTTATTGTTTTTATTTGGATTGGGTGTCCGCTTTAGAGTGTGGGCAATTTGCCTGTCCTTGCAATTACGCGTATGTTACGGCAACGTAAATAGGGCGTTAAGACCAGGTTTGTTTGCGTTGAGACAAAAGTGAACATGGTTCAGGTGGTGATTAAGTTACATTCGTAAGGGAGCATTTAAGATGGAAAATGAACTGTCTACTAACCATGAAGTGAAGCTATCACTACAAACGCCGCTATCGGCAGAGCAGGCAGACATCCTCAATGATGAGGTGTTGGCCTTTCTCGAGCGCCTCGTACAGCGGTTTGCTGGACGGGTTCCTGAGTTGCTGGCGACACGCGAATCTCGCCAGTCAGCCATCGATGCCGGCAGCCTTCCCGACTTCCTTCCTGAGACGGCGGAGATCAGAAATCGCTCGTGGACGATTCAGAATATTCCGCAAGACTTGCAGGATCGCCGGGTGGAGATCACCGGACCTGTAGAGCGCAAGATGGTGATCAATGCCCTCAATGCCGACGTCAAAGTTTTCATGGCCGATTTTGAGGACTCCTTTGCTCCGGCGTGGGGAGAAGTTCTTGCTGGGCAGCAAAACTTAAAGGATGCGGTAAATGGCACCATTTCTTACACCAATCCAGAGACCGGCAAGCACTATCAGCTCAAAGACGATCCGGCGGTACTGATCTGCCGGGTACGTGGTTTGCATTTACCTGAAAAGCATTTGCTGTGGCAGGGAGAGCCAATTCCGGGGTGCCTGTTCGATTTTGCCCTGTATTTCTATCATAACTATCAGCAACTGCTACAAAAAGGCAGCGGCCCCTACTTCTACCTTCCTAAACTACAAGCTTATCAGGAAGCCGCTTGGTGGAGTGAGGTGTTCAGCTTTACGGAAGATACCTTTGGGCTGGAAAGAGGCACTATCAAAGCGACGGTGTTGATTGAAACCTTGCCGGCAGTGTTTGAGATGGATGAGATCCTCTATAGCCTCAAAGAGCACATTGTTGGCCTCAATTGTGGTCGATGGGATTACATTTTTAGCTATATCAAGACATTGCGAAATCACCCAGACCGTATTTTGCCGGACCGACAGGTCGTCACAATGGAAAAACCCTTCCTCAATGCCTATTCACGCCTACTGGTGAAAACCTGCCACCGCCGAGGGGCGTTCGCAATGGGAGGGATGGCCGCCTTTATTCCGTCGAAAGACCCTGAGCGTAACGAATGGGTGCTCAACAAAATCCAGACCGACAAGTCACTGGAAGCCAACAATGGCCACGATGGTACTTGGGTTGCCCATCCTGGGTTGGCCAGTACGGCCAGAGCCGTCTTTGATGACGTGCTGGGCGAGCGCAGCAACCAGCTTGATATCTCGCGCAGCGACGATGCCCCCATTACAGCCGAGATGCTTCTCGAACCGTGTGAAGGGGACAGAACCGAAGAGGGGATGCGGCACAACATCCGTGTCGCGGTGCAGTATATCGAAGCCTGGATTTCCGGCAACGGCTGCGTGCCTATCTACGGCTTGATGGAAGATGCCGCTACGGCTGAGATATCACGGGCTTCTATCTGGCAGTGGATCAAACACGGCAAAACCTTGAGCAACGGCAGTGTAGTGACCAAGGCGTTGTTCGAGCAGATGCTTGAAGAGGAAATGCAGGTGCTAGAGCAAGAGCTAGGCCGCGAGCATTTCCAGCAAGGAAGGTACCGAGAGGCTGCGGTCTTGATGTCACAGCTGACCACCAGTGATGAACTGGTTAACTTCCTGACCTTACCCGGGTATGAGTACCTGCCGTAATAACGGCAGGGAATTTGAGAATAAGTAACACCCCAAAGCCAATAACGAGAAAGGCCCTGTGCCGGTGTCAACCTGCCGGGCCGAGATGAAAAGTCAGTTTGCCAATAACAAAATGTGATGCGGATTATCGCCAAATGAAACGAGGGACATCATTATGACATTGACTCGCCAGCAACAAATCGAAGCATTGGAAAAGGATTGGGCGGAAAACCCACGTTGGAAGCATGTAAAGCGTACCTATACCGCAGAAGAGGTCATTAACCTACGCGGCTCGTTTGCCCCGGCCAACACGATTGCCCAGCGTGGTGCCGACAAACTGTGGGATTTGGTCAACGGCGATGCCAAAAAAGGCTATGTCAACTGCTTGGGAGCACTGACTGGCGGTCAGGCAGTTCAGCAGGCCAAGGCTGGCATCGAAGCGATTTACCTTTCGGGCTGGCAGGTGGCCGCGGATAACAATACCGCCTCGAGCATGTACCCCGATCAGTCGTTATATCCTGTGGACTCGGTACCGGCCGTGGTTAAGCGTATTAACAACTCGTTCCGCCGTGCAGACCAAATCCAGTGGTCGAACGGGAGTTCACCGGAAGAAGGGATTGATTACTTCCTACCGATAGTCGCGGATGCCGAAGCCGGCTTCGGTGGGGTATTGAACGCCTACGAGCTCATGCGCAATATGATTGATGCAGGGGCGGCTGGGGTGCACTTTGAAGATCAGCTCGCGTCGGTGAAGAAGTGCGGTCACATGGGCGGGAAGGTACTGGTTCCGACTCAAGAAGCGGTACAGAAACTTGTCGCAGCGCGTCTGGCAGCTGATGTGGCGGGTACCACGACTTTGGTGATTGCCCGTACTGATGCCAACGCGGCGGATCTGCTGACTTCAGACTGCGATCCGTACGATAAGGACTTTATTATCGGCGAGCGTACCCCAGAAGGCTTCTATCGCGTGCGCGCCGGTATTGATCAGGCCATCGCCCGTGGGCTTGCCTATGCGCCTTACGCCGATCTAATTTGGTGTGAAACCGCAACACCTTGCTTGGAAGAAGCGCGTAAATTTGCAGAAGCCATTCATGCTCAGTACCCGGACCAGCTGCTGGCCTACAACTGCTCGCCGTCGTTCAATTGGGAGAAGAACCTGGATGCCGATACCATTGCCAAGTTCCAGCAAGAGCTGTCGGATATGGGGTACAAGTACCAGTTCATTACCCTGGCAGGTATCCACAACATGTGGTTCAACATGTTCGAGTTAGCCCATGCTTATGCCCAGGGTGAAGGGATGCGTCATTATGTTGAGAAAGTTCAGCGTCCTGAGTTTGAAGCCGCAGATAAAGGCTATACCTTCGTGGCTCACCAGCAGGAAGTGGGTACCGGCTACTTCGACAAGATGACCAATACCATCCAGGGCGGAAACTCGTCGGTCACTGCGTTGACGGGGTCGACCGAAGAAGATCAGTTTAAATAACTTAACAACCTGAACCTCCTAGTAATTGTTATATTTTCGTTGATGTTTGAGCGCCGCAGTGGCGCTCTTTTTTTATTCAGAGACTGCGGTACGGCCGGAATTGCTGTGCGGCCTGCTCGACTTGTGGGTAAATCAAAAAGAATGCCTCTTCTAGCTGTCGGTAGTTGGCCATCAGGACCTCGGGGGTCAGGGCGAGCTGGTGGAGCCTTGGCCTGCGCTCGGCCATGCGCAGCAGTGCGGTGTTCAAGGTCTCGGGGTATTGGTATTGCAGCAGCCAGTTTTGCTGCCACATTCGGTTCATGGTTAGCAGGTAGCTCTCTGGCATGTTGTGTTGGTATTTCTCGACTTCTGCCCGGGCTGCGGTGACAAAATCGGGTAGCGTTTGGGGGTGGAACTGTTGCCAATGGCGCGCAAGAAAGTGATCCCAAGCCATATCCAGAGCGATGCCGCTGACTCTGCGGGTTGTTGGACCAAAGAGTTGCCGGCACTGGCGCACTTCCGGCATGGCATCGATATAGCTGTCGACAAAGCGGTGGAGTTTGATCCCGTCTGCGATGTCCCGGTCGAATTGTCGGTAGGGATCGCCTCGGACAAAGTCGGCCAGTAAATTCCCGGCAAGGTGACTATTGCACTGCTGGGCGAGGTGGAGGTGGGCCAGAAAGTTCATGTGCTGTCGGTGGTCACGGGATTTTCTGGCCCCGTACCGGATAAATATTCAGTAGCTGGATGTAGAGTCGTTTTCAAGCGGTTCGACCTCTTCCTGGAGCTCCAGAAGGTTGATGGCAATGGAGACGAAATCAGTATCGGTGATGATCCCTACTAACTTATTGTGGTCGACTATCGGCAAACAGCCAATTTGGTGCTTTTGCATATAGATTGCCGCTTCCTTGAGCCCTGCTGTCGGGTCAACGCACCTCAGGTTGCGGTGCATAGTTTGCTCCAGTGGAATATCAAGGGCAGAAATGAACGTGCTTTTTGAGATTTGCTCAAGGCTCGATTCCTGGGCTGAAAGGATATCCCGTTGGCTCACCAGGCCAATCAGGTGATTGTCTTTGTCGGTGATCGGGACATGGTGGATGTGATGTTTGGTCATGAGCCGCTTGGCATCGGCAAGCGTATGCGATGCGCTCAAGGTATGGGGATGGGGCGTCATCATATCGGCGACGGTAAACATAGAGCCTCCTCAATAACGGTAAGTTATTTGTTGTTTTTGCCCATTTTTGCGGGTTTCTCAGTTCCTTTTTTTTCTTCTTCTATGAATGTAGCCAATCCTGTGAACGCGACCTATGACGCTAGTCAAAGATTTCGCAAGTTATTTAGGTGTTTCTCATTTGTTTCTCATGCGTTAAAAAAGAGATTGTGTCGTATACTCATTAAAATGATGCCGTAGAGGAATGAGTCAATGCGTAAGCTGCTGTTTATCATGCTGTCTTGGGCGATGTGGTTGCCATTCTATGTACACAGTGATGATCCTGTACCTCAACCGAAAATTATCGGCGGTATTGAGTCCGGGTCCAGCGAAATACCTTGGCAGGCTTACCTCAATATGACCTTTGGCGAAGGTGCGAACGAAAGAACCTTCATTTGTGGCGGTGTGGTGATCAGCGCCGATGTCGTGCTGACTGCTGCCCACTGTATGCGCAATGGCTTCGAGACCGCCAAACCGAGCAAGGTGAAGGTGTGGGCTGGTATCACCAGTATCTTCAGCGCGGGCTCGCTCAATGCGGTGGCGGTGCATGAAATCGTACTTCACCCCCAATACAATGCTTCACGGTTTGCCAACGATATGGCCATTGTCAAGCTGTCCAGCCCGTTGCCGGACAATGCGCAGCCTATCCGGCTAGCATCGGCGGATGACCAGCAGCGAGCGGACGAGGCTTTTGCCAATGGCTGGGTCACCAACGGCGAACGCCAGCCGAACTTGTTGGTGTCAGGCTGGGGCAGTACCGATGCCAGTAATGCCAGCTCGGGGGCAACCCGGCTTCGGCAGACCTTGTTATCTGGGGTGCCTGACAATATTTGCGACTCCATGTGGGGCGCAAACATCAATAGCAGCGAATACGGTATCTTCTTATGTGCCGGTTCCGTGTCGCCAACACTCGGCCGAGACAGCTGCTTTGGTGATTCCGGCGGCCCGCTGGTCTGGCAGGATCCATTGCGGGCGGCAGACAGTGACTTTGGCTTGCGCCTAGTAGGGCTTGTCAGTTTTGGTGAAGGCTGCGCCGGCCGGTTGCCAGGCGTCTATTCGGAAGTCGCGAGCCAGAGGAGCTGGCTGGAATCGGAAATAGGTCAGGGGGCGTTGGATCAGCCGATGGCGACTTTTGCCGTCGATCCTTTCTTGGCCAACTATGAAGGGGCGGGGGAAGTGGTCGATGGGGGCCAGTCCGTGGCCAGCGGCGGAGGAAATAGTGGCAGTAGCGGCGGGGGGCTCGGCCTCGGCGGGCTAGCGTTGCTCGTGGCTGTTACGTGGTTGCGCCGACGTGTCATGGGCCAGGCGCTGTCGAGGTGATCTTTGCTTGATATTGCAGTGGGGCAGCCTATACTAGCTGCCTGCTGTAATTTAGGGCCCTAATGATGCAAGTTTCTGATTTTGACTTTGACCTTCCTGATGAGCTGATCGCTCGCTACCCGCAACCTCAGCGTACTGCTAGCCGCTTGCTGCAGCTGACCGGCAACACTGGTGAGCTGGCACACAAAGGCTTTAAGGATGTTCTGGATCTGGTTGAGCCGGGTGATTTGTTAGTGTTCAACAATACCCGAGTGATCCCGGCACGTTTGTTTGGGCGCAAAGCGTCTGGCGGTAAGCTGGAAGTGCTGGTTGAGCGTATGCTGGATGACAAGAGCATTCTTGCCCATGTACGTGCGTCAAAATCTCCGAAGCCGGGTAATGAATTGTTCCTTGGTGACAATGATGAATATCAGGCTGAAATGGTTGCTCGCCATGATGCATTGTTTGAAATCCGTTTCAACAGCGACAAAACGGTGTTGGAGATCCTTGAAGAAGTGGGCCACATGCCGCTTCCGCCATATATCGATCGCCCAGATGAAGATGCCGACAAAGAGCGCTACCAGACGGTATACAACGCCAAGCCGGGTGCGGTTGCCGCGCCGACGGCAGGCCTGCACTTTGACGATGAGCTGATGGCGGCCCTCAAGGCTAAGGGCGTGAACTTTGCTTTCGTGACCTTGCATGTCGGTGCGGGTACTTTCCAGCCGGTTCGCGTGGATAATATCAATGACCACCATATGCACGCCGAATATGTGGAAGTACCTGAGGAAGTGGTTGCTGCGATCAACGCGACCAAGGCCAACGGTAAGCGCGTGGTGGCGGTAGGCACGACATCAGTGCGCTCGCTGGAGAGTGCCGCTCAGGATGCCAAGCAGAAAGGCACTGAACTCAAACCATTTTTCGGTGATACCGAAATCTTCATCTACCCGGGCTATGAATATCAGCTGATTGATGTGCTGATCACCAACTTCCACTTGCCGGAATCAACCCTGATTATGTTGGTGAGTGCGTTTGCCGGCTATGAGCATACGATGAACGCATACAAGCAAGCTGTTGAAAACAAATATCGTTTCTTCAGTTACGGTGATTCGATGTTTATTACCCGCAAAACGGTGTAATCACACGTTTCATTGATGAAGTCAGTGTCACTTAAGGCTGCATTTGCTAAAATGCAGCCTTTGTGTTTTTCATCTCTGGCAAATTAAGATCAGACGATGACAAATTCTTCCACTAGGCTTTAGGGCGGAGTGGAATACCTGCCGATAATGCGGCTGGTGATATTGGGCTTGGCGGGCGTGCTGCCTGCTAATGCCATCGTTGTACCCCTGACCTTAGCCGGATGGGGGTGTTGATGTCAGATTGTTTCTCTGGCTGTTGGAGGCTTTGTGAAATTTGAATTAGATAAAACCCAGGGACGTGCCCGCCGCGGTCGTCTGCAGTTTGAGCGTGGCACGGTAGAAACACCGGCCTTTATGCCGGTTGGTACTTACGGTACGGTAAAGGGCATGACACCGGAAGAAGTCAAAGAGACCGGTGCGCAAATTCTGTTGGGTAATACCTTCCACCTGTGGTTGCGTCCTGGCCAGGAAGTGATGAAGATGCACGGCGACCTGCACGATTTCATGCAGTGGCAAGGTCCTATCCTGACCGATTCAGGCGGTTTCCAGGTATTTAGCTTGGGTGATATTCGTAAGATCACGGAGGAAGGTGTTCACTTCCGTAACCCGGTGAACGGTGACAAGATTTTCATGGACGCCGAGAAGTCGATGGAAATCCAGAAAGACCTTGGCTCTGACGTCGTGATGATCTTCGACGAGTGTACGCCTTACCCGGCGACACACGATGAAGCGAAGAAGTCGATGGAGATGTCACTGCGTTGGGCACAGCGCAGCCGCAACCACTTTGACAAACTTGGTAACAAAAATGCGCTGTTCGGTATCGTCCAAGGTAGTGTATACGAAGACTTGCGCGATGTGTCAGTCGAAGGCCTGACTAAGATCGGCTTTGACGGTTATGCGGTAGGTGGTCTTGCCGTCGGTGAGCCGAAAGAAGACATGCACCGTGTACTTGAGCATACCTGCCCTCAACTACCTGAAGACAAGCCGCGCTACCTGATGGGTGTGGGCAAGCCAGAAGATTTGGTTGAAGGTGTTCGCCGTGGTATCGACATGTTCGACTGCGTTATGCCGACTCGAAATGCCCGAAATGGCCACCTGTTTGTGACCGGAGGTGTGATCAAGATCCGTAATGCGAAACATAAAACGGACACAACCCCTCTCGATCCGCACTGTGACTGTTACACTTGTCGCAACTATTCGAAGGCGTACCTGTACCACTTGGATAAATGTAATGAAATCCTGGGTGCGCGCCTTAACACAATCCACAACTTGCGTTACTACCAGCGTTTGATGGAAAGTATCCGCAAGGCGATTGAAGAAGATCGTTTCGATGTGTTCGTAGAGGAATTCTATGCACGTCGCAACCGTGAAGTTCCACCATTAAATGACAACAAATAATCGAGGACGTTAGTAAATGAGTCTGATTTCTCAAGCACACGCAGCAGCTGAAGGTGCACCACAGGGCGGCGGTATGCAGCTATTCATCATGCTTGGCCTGTTTGCCGTTATCTTCTATTTCATGATTTACCGCCCGCAGGCAAAACGTGTGAAAGAGCACAAGAACCTGATGTCTTCCATGGGCAAAGGTGATGAAGTGCTAACCAACGGTGGCCTAGTAGGTAAAATCTCTAAGGTTTCTGAAGAAAACGACTACATTGTAATCGCGCTGAACGACACAACTGAAGTGACTATCAAGAAAGACTTCGTTACTGCCGTTCTGCCAAAAGGCACAATGAAGTCTCTGTAATATTTGCTTGAAGGATCATAGCAGTGCTAAACCGTTATCCCTTGTGGAAGAACCTGATGGTAGTGTTCGCGCTACTTATCGGTTTGCTCTACGCACTTCCCAATGTATACGGTGAAGATCCAGCAATTCAAATCTCCGGGGCGCGTGGCGCCTCGGCAGATATGTCCACGCTGGATGCCGTCACCGAAGATTTAGAACAAAATCAAATCTCCTATAAATCAGTCGCTTTCGAAAACGGTACTGTCCTGGTCCGCTTTAACGACACTGATACCCAAATCAGTGCTCGCGATATTCTTAACGAACAGCTTGGCGACGATTTCGTCGTAGCCCTTAACCTTGCCCCTTCTACCCCAGACTGGCTTGAATCCATCGGTGCGAACCCAATGAAACTGGGCCTTGACCTGCGCGGCGGTGTGCATTTCTTGATGGAAGTAGATATGGACGCAGCAATGGAGAAATTGCTGGGCCAGCAGGAAGAAACATTCCGTACTGAGTTGCGTGAAGCGAAGATTCGTTACCGTGCGATCAGCAAAACCGATGAAGCGGTTGAAGTTCGTCTGCGTAATGCCGAGCAATTGGCTGAAGCCAAGCGTGAGCTGCAGCGCCTTCACCCGGATATGCAGTTTACTGATACCACCAGTGGCTTCCTGCTCAGTGCGACATTTACCGATGCCCGCCTGCAGGAAATTCGCAATTATGCCGTTGACCAGAACATTACCATCCTGCGTAACCGTGTAAACGAGCTGGGTGTCGCCGAGCCACTGGTTCAGCGCCAGGGGGCTAACCGTATTGTGGTTGAGCTACCAGGGGTACAAGATACTGCCCGTGCCAAGGAAATCTTGGGTGCAACGGCAACGCTTGAGTTCCGTGAAGTCGATAATTCGGCTGACTTGGCCGCAGCGGCATCAGGCCGTGTGCCACCGGGCAGCGAAGTGAAGTTCACTCGTGATGGGCGTCCTGCGGTGCTGAAGAAACGTGTGATCCTAGGTGGTTCTCACATTACCGATGCCAGCTCAAGTGCCGATGAATATGGTCGTCCTCAGGTAAACATCTCGCTCGATAGCGAAGGTGGAAGCAAGATGACAGCCTTCTCGCGTAACAACGTAGGCAAGTTGATGGCGACACTATTCACCGAGTACAAAGACAGCGGTGAACGTGACGAAAACGGTAAGGTTATCCTGGAAAAACACGAAGAAGTGATTAACCAGGCGACTATCCAGACCGCACTTGGCCGTAACTTCCGTATTACCGGGATTGATTCACAGGCAGAAGCTCACAACCTAGCACTGCTATTGCGTGCTGGTGCACTGATTGCGCCGATCTCTATTGTTGAAGAGCGGACCATCGGCCCATCAATGGGTCAGCAAAACATCGACATGGGTATCCAGGCGATGGTTTGGGGTATGGTGGCGGTCATGCTGTTTACCCTGCTTTACTACCGTCGCTTCGGTCTATTCGCCAACATGGCACTGCTGATGAACCTGGTATTGATTATCGGTGTGATGTCGATGATCCCGGGGGCGACCATGACCCTGCCGGGTATTGCCGGTATCGTTCTGACGGTGGGTATGGCGGTTGATGCCAACGTACTTATCTTCGAGCGTATCCGTGAGGAGCTTCGCGAAGGCCGCAGCCCGCAGCATGCGATTCAGCAAGGTTATGCCAATGCATTTAGCACCATTGCCGATGCCAACATCACCACTTTGATCACCGCAATCATTCTGTTTGCTGTGGGTACCGGTGCGATCAAAGGCTTCGCCGTCACCCTATCAATTGGTATTTTGACTTCCATGTTCACGGCTATCATCGGTACCCGTGCACTGGTTAACTTGGTTTACGGCGGTAAGCGCGTCGATAAACTGTCGATCTAAGGAGACGCTGACATGTTTCAGATAATGAAAGCGGATAAGGCGATCGACTTTATGCGCTGGTCGAAAGGCGCATTTGTCCTTTCGATCATTATGATTATCGCTGCAATTGGTACCGTGACCACCCAGAAACTGAACTGGGGCTTGGATTTCACCGGCGGTACCCTGATTGAAGTGGGCTTCGAGCAGCCTGCTGACCTGGGCTTGATCCGAGAATCACTGGAAGAGGCTGGCTTTGGTGATGCGATTGTGCAGAACTTCGGTACGGCACGTGATGTGATGGTTCGCCTTCAGCCGCGCGAAGATGCACAGGGCGAGAAACTCGGTACCCAGATCATCGATGCCTTGAAAGTTGGTACGGGCCAGGACGTTGAAATGCGTCGTATTGAATTCGTTGGCCCGAACGTGGGTGACGAGCTGGCAGAGGCGGGTGGCTTGGCTATCTTGGTCTCGCTGATCTGTATCTTACTCTACGTTTCAATGCGCTTCGAATGGCGCTTGGCGGCAGGTGCGGTATTGGCACTGGCCCACGACGTTATCATCACTATCGGTATCTTTTCGTTTACCCAGATCGAGATCGACCTGACTATCGTGGCAGCCCTGCTGACCGTTGTCGGTTACTCGCTCAACGATACCATCGTGGTCTTTGACCGTATCCGTGAAAACTTCCGCAAGATGCGGAAGGGTGATGCGGTAGAGGTGATGAATAACTCAATCACTCAGACCCTGAGCCGTACCTTGATCACCTCTGGTACCACCTTGTTCGTGGTTATCGCCCTGTTCATGAAAGGCGGTAGCATGATCCACGGTTTTGCCGCTGCCTTGCTGATCGGTATCACTGTCGGTACCTACTCGTCGATCTACGTGGCTTCGGCACTGGCGCTTAAATTGGGTATTACCCGTGAGCACCTAATGCCACCACAAGTTGACAAAGAAGGCGAAGAGTTTGACGCCATGCCGTAAGGCGGGGTTGACTCACAATGAAAAACGGAGCCGCTTGGCTCCGTTTTTGTTTGGAGCGGTACTGTGGTAGGGAAGAGCGGTACTATGGTTCTGCGGGGAGAAGAGCGAATCTATGAATAAGGTAAGCACGATAATCCATGAGGTTTGCTGGAAGTATGATAAATTTTTGAATGTATTTGGATAGTCAAATGTAGCTCAGAGAGCCTTTACTCAGAACCTCAGAACCTCAGAACCTCAGAACCTCAGAACCTCAGAACCTCAGAACCGTTTTTGAATAAAAAAACGCCCCGGTGATGTCCATCACCGGGGCGTTTGATGTTTTCAGCTAGCGATGATTATTTTGCTAGTGCTTCGCTACCGTGTTCACGGATTTTGCTCAGCAGCGGCTTAACAACACGAGCGTTACCAGCAACGATGTTGCCAGTCACAAGGTGGTTAGTGTTGCCAGTGAAGTCTGCACAGATAGCACCTGCTTCGCGCGCGATAAGCTCACCTGCTGCAATTTCCCAAGGCTTCAGGCCTAGGCGGAACACGCCGTCAACACGGCCAGCCGCTAGGTAACATAGGTCTAGGGCAGCACAGCCAGACATACGCATATCGTCACAGTCTACAAACAGAGCGCTCTGGATTTTCATGTAGCTTTCGGCGTGCTGCTTGGCAGCAAACGGTAGGCCTGTTGCCAGAGTTGTACCGGTTAGGTCACGTGGCTGAGATGCACGGATACGCTGGCTGTTAAGCTGAGCGCCTGCGCCACGGGTAGCTGTGAATAGCTCGTTGCGTGCTGGATCGTATACTGCTGCCACTTCAGTGCGGCCGCGCATACGTAGTGCAACAGAGATAGCGTAGTGAGGGTAACCACGAACGAAGTTCTTGGTGCCATCCACTGGGTCGATGATCCACTGGCATTCTTTGTCCTTGCCTTCAATCGTACCGCTTTCCGCTGCTACGATGCAGTGCTCAGGGTAAGATTTGCGGATAGTGTCGATAATGATAGCTTCTGCTTCGTTATCGATGTTAGTAACAACATCATTGCCTTTGTTAGCTACTTCAATAGCTTGCGATTTTTCTAGAGATTTAATGACATGGTCACCAGCCTTTCGTGCAGCACGAATGGCAATATTCAGCATAGGATGCATAGGATCTTCCCAACGGATGTTAAAGAACTAAAAAGCGGCGGCGAGTATATCAGAGCTAGGGCAAAAGGGAAGTGGTTATTTTTTATTCGTGTGGCCATGCTCGGCCAGAGGGGGGGGATTTTCGTCGTTAAAGCGCTCGTTTCAATCTCAAATGCCCGTGAAAGTGGCTCGTTATTCCATTCGGTTATTTACTTTGAACAGAACGTATTGCGTAAAATCAGAATCGTGCAACTTGAAGCCACTTAGGTATAAAGTTTTTACATGTTTTCACCTTTTTTAAAATCCCTGTGTTAAAATCTTTCGGTTCGATTGATAGAGTTGAAAGTTGCACCTCCTATGTTAGATAAAGTCAGTGTCGTTCTCGTGGGTACCTCACATCCCGGCAATATTGGTTCTGCGGCCCGGGCGATGAAAGTGATGGGCCTGACCAACCTGGTTCTGGTCGATCCGGCCTGCGAAATAGACGAAACCACATACGCACTGGCGGCGGGTGCTTCAGATATCGTCGAGCAGGCGAAGATCGTCTCGAGTCTCGATGAAGCCATCGCCGATTGCGGCTTGGTGGTGGGCTCCAGTGCCCGCTCGCGCACGTTGGAGTGGCCGCAGTTGGATCCCCGTGAATGCGGGATCAAGGCGATTGCCGAAGCGCCGTCCCACAATGTCGCAATCCTGTTTGGCCGTGAGCGTACAGGCCTGACCAATGAAGAATTGCAGCGTTGTCATTGCCACGTCTACATTCCGGCTAACCCTGAATACAGCTCGTTGAATCTGGCGATGGCCGTACAGACGGTGAGTTATGAAATTCGCATGGCGTTTTTGGCGTCGGAAAAATTCCAAACTCAACAGCAGGTTGAAGAATACCCGCGAATGAAGGAGCTGGAATTGTTCTACCAGCACCTTGAAAAGGTGGCGACCAAGACCGACTTTATCAGTAAAGACAAGCCATCGATGGTAATGACCAAAATGCGCCGCCTGTTTTCCCGGGCTCGACCGGAATCACAGGAGCTGAATATCTTACGTGGTATCCTTTCCTCAGTAGAAAAGTCACTCACTCGTCCAGAGAAATAGACACAAACTCTACATGGTTAAAAGCCTGACTAAAATAGTCAGGTAAATACTTGACCGTTTTAGTCAGGTATGCGACACTCCTCCCCATAGACAAACGTGGGTAGCGGTGTGTTATGAGATTGACATCAAAAGGAAGATACGCAGTCACGGCCATGTTAGATGTGGCTTTGCACTCTCAGGACGGTCCGGTTCCTTTGGCTGACATTTCAGAACGTCAGGGGATCTCGTTGTCCTATTTGGAACAATTGTTCTCCCGCCTGCGCAAAGCTGGCCTGGTGGCCAGTGTTCGTGGACCGGGCGGGGGGTATCGTCTTGGCGAAGACGCCAACCACATTGCTGTGGGTATGGTGATTGCGGCCGTCGATGAATCGGTAGATGCGACCAAGTGTCACGGCAAGGGAGACTGTCAAGGTGGGGTTCGCTGCCTGACACACACGCTGTGGCGTGACCTGAGCTCCCGCATCAGCGGCTTTTTGAATAACATCACTCTTGGTGAGTTGATGCAAGACAATGACGTACAAGAAATATCTGACCGTCAGGATCAGATCCTAACGAAGTCGTCATTTGGACATAAAAATACACACGACAGCACCTCAATCGGTGTCGATGTTCGCTCCTAGAGACCAACGTCCGTGTTTTCGGAGATGAAGATGAAACTGCCAATATATTTTGATTATTCCGCTACTTGCCCAGTAGATCCGCGCGTTGCAGAAAAAATGATGCAATGTATGACCATGGATGGAAACTTCGGTAACCCGGCTTCTCGTTCTCACCGCTTCGGTTGGCAGGCTGAAGAGGCGGTTGATACCGCGCGTGAGCAAATTGCTGAGCTGCTAAACGCAGACCCACGCGAAATCGTATTTACTTCAGGTGCGACTGAGTCAGACAACCTGGCCATCAAAGGTGCCGCCCACTTCTACGGTAAGAAGGGCAAGCACGTTATCACCTGTAAGACAGAACACAAAGCTGTACTTGATCCATGCCGCCAGCTAGAGCGTGAAGGCTACGAGGTGACTTACCTTGAGCCTGAAGCCAACGGTTTGATCGATATGGCAAAACTGCGCGATGCGATGCGTGAAGACACGGTATTGGTGTCAATCATGCACGTGAACAACGAAATCGGTGTCATCCAGGATATCGCTGCTATCGGAGAGCTATGCCGTGAGAAGAAAGTGATCTTCCACGTCGATGCTGCCCAGTCTGCAGGTAAGCTACCTATCGATGTCCAGGAAATGAAGATCGACCTTATTTCTCTTTCTGCGCACAAAATTTATGGTCCTAAGGGTATCGGTGCCCTTTACGTTCGTCGTAAGCCGCGTATCCGCCTTGAAGCACAGATGCACGGTGGCGGTCACGAGCGTGGTTTCCGCTCTGGTACCCTGGCGACCCATCAGATCGTAGGTATGGGCGAAGCTTTCCGTATTGCCAAAGAAGAGATGGACAAAGATTACCAGCACGCCCTTGCCCTGCGCGAGCGCATGTTGAAAGGCCTTGAAGGTATCGAGGCAATGACCATCAATGGTGACCTGGAGCAGCGTGTACCAAACAACCTGAACATCAGCTTTGCATTCGTTGAAGGTGAATCACTGCTGATGGCACTGAAAGATCTTGCTGTATCTTCAGGCTCGGCATGTACTTCTGCCAGCTTGGAGCCATCTTACGTTCTTCGCGCCCTAGGTTTGGACGACGAACTGGCACACAGCTCAATTCGCTTCTCTTTCGGTCGCTTCACGACGGAAGAAGAAGTAGACTACGCAGTTTCACAAATCCGCGGTGCGGTTGAGAAACTACGTGACATGTCTCCGCTTTGGGATATGTATAAAGAAGGTATTGACCTAAACACGGTCGAGTGGGCACACCACTAATCTTGCGGTCATCACGTATTCGAGGAAACTGTCATGGCATATAGTGAAAAAGTTATCGATCATTATGAGAACCCGCGTAACGTGGGCTCATTTGACAAAAACGACAAAAGTGTTGGTAGCGGCATGGTAGGTGCTCCTGCCTGTGGCGACGTAATGAAACTTCAGATCAAAGTGACTGAAGAGGGCATCATCGAAGACGCCAAGTTCAAAACGTACGGCTGCGGTTCTGCGATTGCTTCAAGCTCACTGATCACTGAGTGGGTGAAGGGCAAGACACTGGACGAAGCTGCTAGCATCAAGAATTCGGCGATTGCCGAGGAACTTGAGCTTCCACCTGTAAAAGTTCACTGCTCAATTCTTGCGGAAGACGCAATCAAAGCCGCAGTGAGTGATTACAAGAAGAAACACGAAGAACATTAATTTTCTAAGGGTTGTTGTATGGCCATAACGATTACTGAAGCGGCCGCGAGTCGCGTAGCTACTTTCCTAGAAAACCGAGGAAAAGGCATCGGCCTTCGGCTGGGTGTCCGGACTTCAGGCTGTTCGGGAATGGCCTATGTACTGGAATTTGTTGACCAGCTAGAAGAAGGTGATCAGATCTTCGAAGAGAAAGGGGTGAAGATCATCATTGATGCCAAGAGCATGGTGTATCTAGATGGTACCGAGTTGGACTTTGCCAAAGAAGGTCTTAACGAAGGCTTCAAATTCAACAACCCTAATGTATCCAGCGAATGCGGCTGCGGTGAAAGCTTCAACGTATAATCGCTGAGCCAATTGGACCTGATTGCTGCCTTTTTCCGAGGGAGGGTCAGGTTCAGTTATTTTCAGACTCGGTCTTTGCAGAAACTCACGCGATATGAATCATTTCGAACTCTTTGGGCTACCATTTCAGTTTCAGCTGGACGGTAGCCTTCTTGCAACCCAGTTCCGGGAGTTGCAGCGCCACTTCCACCCTGACAACTTTGCCACGGCTTCTGAGCGCGACCGCTTGCTGGCGGTACAGAAAGCTGCGCAGATCAACGATGCCTTCCAGACGTTGAAAAATCCCATTTCCCGTGCAGAGTATATGTTATCGGTCTACGGCGTTGATATCCGGGGCGAGCAAAAGACGTTGCAGGATCCGGAATTCTTGATGCAGCAAATGGAGCTGCGTGAAGAGTTGGAGGCGATCCCGGAGTCGAGTGATCCACAAAGCGCGTTGTTTGATTTTGAACAGCACGCCTCAACCCTGTACAAGGCACAGCTGGTTGAGCTTGAGCAATTACTTGTTGATGAAAACTGGGAAGTGGCGGCTGACGCCGTGCGTAAGCTGAAATTTATTGTTAAGCTGCGTGAAGAAGTCGAGCGCTTGGAAGATAGCCTGCTTGATTGATTTTATCCAAGCCCGGTAAAAACACCACAGGAACGAAAATGGCACTGTTACAGATTGCTGAACCCGGTCAAAGCGCTGCGCCGCACCAACACAAATTGGCGGTGGGTATTGATCTGGGCACTACAAACTCTCTCGTGGCTGCAGTACGCAGCGGCGTTCCGGAAACCCTGAAAGATGACCAAGGCCGTGCGATTCTGCCATCGGCGGTTCACTACAGTGAAAGTGACGTGGTCGTTGGCCATGAAGCCCGCGATATCGCCCAGCAGGATCCGATTAATAGTATTATTTCTGTTAAGCGTATGATGGGCCGCTCTCTGGCGGATATCCAAGCACGCTATCCGCAGATGCCATATCAGTTCAGTGCAACGGATAACGGTTTGCCTCAGCTGATCACCCGTGGTGGTGAGGTTAACCCGGTCCAGGTGTCGGCTGAAATTCTCAAGACCCTTAACCAGCGTGCGCAAGATACTTTGGGTGGTGAGCTGGAAGGTGTGGTGATCACTGTCCCTGCCTACTTTGATGATGCCCAGCGTGCGGGTACTAAAGACGCGGCGAAGTTGGCGAACCTCAATGTTCTTCGCCTGCTTAACGAGCCCACGGCGGCTGCGATTGCCTATGGTTTGGACTCAGGTCAGGAAGGCGTGATCGCTGTGTATGACTTGGGCGGCGGTACATTCGATATCTCTATTCTTCGCCTGTCGAAAGGTGTGTTTGAAGTAATGGCCACGGGTGGTGATTCTGCGCTAGGTGGTGATGACTTTGACCACCTGCTTGCGGATTGGATTGCCGAGCAAGCCGGTATCACCGAGCGCGATGCGATTGCCCAACGCAAGCTGCAAGATGCTGCGCAGGCAGCCAAAGAAGCGCTGTCCGATGCGGATGAAGTCTCGGTCGATGTGCTTGACTGGCAGGGTACTGTTTCCCGTGAGCAGTTCGATACCTTGATCCAACCTTTGGTGAAAAAGACGCTGATGGCATGCCGTCGGGCATTGAAAGATGCAGAGGTCACTGCCGAAGACGTGATCGAAACCGTCATGGTTGGTGGTTCAACTCGCGTACCACTGGTGCGTGAAATGGTTGGCAACTACTTCGGCAAAGAGCCACTGACGTCGATCGACCCGGATCAGGTGGTGGCGATTGGTGCGGCTATTCAGGCTGATATCCTTGCCGGTAACAAGCCTGATGCTGACATGCTGCTGCTGGACGTGATCCCGTTGTCGCTGGGTATCGAAACCATGGGCGGTATGATCGAGAAAATCATCCCGCGCAACACCACTATTCCGGTTGCTCGCGCCCAGGAGTTCACCACGTTCAAAGATGGCCAGACGGCTATGTCAGTCCATGTGGTTCAGGGCGAGCGTGAAATGGTGAGTGACTGCCGTTCACTGGCACGCTTTACCTTGCGCGGCATTCCCGCGATGGCCGCAGGTGCAGCACATATTCGTGTTACATATCAAGTGGATGCAGACGGCTTGTTGTCTGTAACTGCAATGGAAAAGAGTAGCGGTGTGCAATCTTCTATCCAGGTGAAACCTTCATATGGCCTGACCGACGATGAAATTGCGACTATGATCCGTGATTCAATGACCTTTGCCCAGGACGACAAAGACGCCCGTGCCCTTGCCGAGCAACAAGTGGAAGCGGATCGTGTACTGGAAGGGTTGATTGCAGCGCTGGCTCAGGATGGCGATACTCTACTGAGCAAAGAAGAGCGCGACGAGCTGGAAGCCGTCATGATGGAACTGGTTCAATTGCGCCAGGGCACCGACCCGTACGCGATTGAAGCAGGAATTAAGAAAACAGATAAGGCGAGCCAGGAATTTGCATCGCGCCGGATGGATCAGTCTATCCGCCGTGCCCTGGCTGGTCAGTCGATTGATGAGGTTTAGGCATGCCTAAAATTGTTGTATTACCCCATGATGAGCTTTGCCCGGAAGGGGCAGTGCTAGAAGCGCAAGAAGGCGAGACCATTCTTGACGTGGCACTGCGCAACGGTATTGGCATTGAACATGCGTGTGAAAAATCCTGTGCCTGCACCACGTGTCACTGTATCGTCCGTGAAGGCTTTGACTCACTGGAAGAAAGTGATGAGCTGGAAGATGACATGCTGGACAAAGCGTGGGGACTAGAGCCTGAATCGCGTTTGAGCTGTCAGGCCAAGGTTGCCGATGAAGATTTGGTGGTGGAAATTCCGAAGTACACCCTGAACCTAGCATCGGAAAACCACTAAAATATTGAAAGCCCCGATGGTGCAACCCTCGGGGCTTTTTTTATCGTCGATGTTTGTTATGCTCGCCGGGCTGTTGGCTACACTAATAGGGCTAGAGGCTAGAGGCTAGAGGCTAGAGGCTAGAGGCTAGAGGCTAGAGGCTAGAGGCTAGAGGCTAGAGGCTAGAGTAAGGAAGTAAAGGAGAAAGGTATGGGCTTGAAATGGATAGATTCACGCGATTTGGCAATTGAACTTTCTGAACTGCACCCTGATGTCGATCCGGTGACGATCCGCTTTACCGATTTGAGAGAGTGGGTCTTGGCGCTGGATGACTTTGACGATGATCCCAACCATTGCAGTGAGCGCGTGCTCGAAGCCATCCAGATGTGCTGGATTGAAGAGGCTGATTGACCCTCGGTGTTGCTTTTCTAGCACTCCTCCCATTGCCACCCCATGATCTTGCTCTTAGTCTCGTTGTAAACAGCTTGTTTCTTGGCTGCAACCAAGGCAGAGTAAGATAAATTCTGAAAACGGGTCAGAAGGCCATATTTTCAACTCTATAGTCCTCCTTTATGCTGGAGAACTGCACGGAACGTGCTGAAATCGCTGTGAAACCCCTTGTAATACAGAAATGAGCCCCAATAACATCTGTTATCGCGGGTAACATTATTGTCATTCATTTGTTGTTCAAATGAGTGCGAGAGTATGTATTCAGGCGTTAGACACGTCCTATCACATCCCGTTACCGCGTCGGAGCTGGCGGGGTAACAACAATCCAAGGAGTATTTCATGTCTGCCAATATGCGTGTACTACTGACTGCGGAAGCAGCTGACGAAAAGTGGGGCAAAAACGCCCTGGTAACCTTTGAAGCTGACGGTGCGGTAGTACACCTGACAGAAGACAATGTGCTGGCGTCTTTGCAGCGCGCTGGCCGCAAACTGGATGCACAAGGTATCAAGAACGTCGAGTTGGCCGGTGACGGTTGGGATCTGGAGTGTATTTGGGCATTTATTCAGGGACATCGCAACGCCAAGCCGGGTAACGCGGTCAGCTGGAGCGGTCTGTCTGAAACGGATGAAGCCGAGCTTCAGGCCCGCCTGATGGCGACCAACTGGGTGCGCGAGATTATCAACCAGTCGGCGGAAGTGGTACGTCCTTCGCAGCTAGCCTCGCGTGCTGGCGAGTTCATCAAGTCGTTGGCGCCAGAGCATGTGAGCTACAAAATTATCAAGGGCAACGATCTGCTGGATGAAGGCTGGAACGGTATCCACACTGTCGGTCGTGGCTCAGAGCGTTCACCGGCAATGCTGCGTCTTGACTACAACCCGACGGGCAACGCCGAGGCTCCGGTACACACTTGCCTGGTTGGCAAGGGCATCACCTTCGACTCTGGCGGCTACAGCATCAAGCCGTCAGCGGGTATGACGGCGATGAAAGCCGATATGGGCGGCTCGGCACTGGCAACAGGGGCGCTGGCACTGGCGATTGCCCGTGGCACCAACAAGCGTATCAAGTTGATCCTGTGCTGTGCCGAAAACATGGTTTCGGGCCGTGCGTTCAAGCTGGGTGATATTATCACTTACAAGAACGGCACAACCGTTGAAGTGCTGAATACCGATGCAGAGGGGCGCTTGGTACTGGCGGATGGCTTGATTTACGCCAGCAGCCAGAATCCAGAGCTAATCATCGACTGTGCGACCCTGACGGGGGCGGCGAAGAATGCGCTGGGCAATGATTATCACGCGCTGTTTAGCTTTGACCATGGCCTGGCCCAAAAAGCGCTGATGGCGGCAAGCGATGAAAATGAAGGGCTGTGGCCGCTGCCGTTGGCGGATCATCACCGCGCCATGATGCCATCGAATTTTGCGGATCTAAGCAATATCTCGCAGGGTGACTTTATGCCAGGTGCCAGTACCGCCGCCGCCTTCCTGTCTTATTTTGTCGAAGATTACCAGAATGGCTGGATGCACATCGATGCCAGCGGTACATATCGCAAGTCGGCTAACGACAAGTGGGCGGCTGGGGCAACAGGCATGGGGGTCCGCACCCTGGCCAACATCCTGTGTGATCACGAACAAGACTAAAACAAAAAATAACCGATTGCTGCCGCCCAAGGGCGGCAGTGTTTTTCAGGAAGAAAGTATGTTAAAGATTTCACTCTCGTCGGCCCAATACTCGGGAGTATGGGGCGACAAGGCGTTGGTGGCCTATGAAGCCGACGGTGCCGTGATCCATTTTGCCGGTGACCATCCCTTGCGCCGCATCCAGCAGGCTGCCCGCCAGTTGCAGTCGCAGGGGATCACCCGAGCCAGCCTGACTGGCGAAGGCTGGAGCTATGAGCGCCAGTGGGCGTTCTACTGTGGCTTCGCGACGCCAAAGGTAGAGGTAGAGCTGCGCTGGGCCTCGATTGACGAGGACGAGCTTGAGCTGCTCAATGCCCGCCGCCGCAGTGCCGACTGGGTTCGCAAGGTCGTTAATGCCACGCCGGAAGAAATGTATCCGCAGAAACTTGCCGATGAAGCGGTGTCATTCCTGTCGGCGATCGCCGGGGATGCCCTCTCCCATCATATCCTGGTCGGCGACGCCTTGGCCGAGCAAGGCTGGGTAGGGACCCACAGTGTTGGCCGCGCTAGCAGCAGGCCGCCGGTGATGCTCACCGTGGACTTCAATCCGACGGGTGATGCGGATGCGCCCGTGTCGGCGTGTTTGGTCGGCAAGGGGATCACCTTCGACTCCGGCGGCTACAGTATCAAGCCAAGTGCCGGCATGGTCACCATGAAGTGCGATATGGGCGGTGCAGCCACCGTCACCGCCGCATTGGGGTACGCTATCGAGCAAGGTTTGCGTCAACGTGTGAAGTTGATCCTGTGTTGTGCCGAAAACCTGATTGCCGGCAACGCCTATAAGCTTGGTGATGTGCTAACGTACAAGAATGGTCAGACAGTAGAAATCGTGAATACCGATGCTGAAGGTCGTTTGGTATTGGCTGATGGCTTGATTGCGGCTAGCGAAACCAAGGCCCCCCTGATCATCGACGCGGCGACCCTGACCGGCGCTGCCATGATGGCGGTGGGTACTGACTACAATGCACTGTTTGGCTTGGATAAGGAGTTGGTGTTCAAGGCCCAGCAGCTTTCCGACTTGGTTAACGAGCCAGCCTGGCCGTTGCCGCTGGAAACCTGGCACCAGGCCAATTGCCCGTCGTACTATGCTGATACGGCCAATAGCCGGGTCATGAAAGGTGGCGGTATGGGCGGTGCATCCAATGCCGCCGCCTTCCTGTCGCGCTTTGTTGATACCGACAATTGCGGTTGGATCCATTTTGATTTGGCAGCTTGTTTCCGTGACAGTGCCGATGCCCGCTGGGCGGCAGGGGCTACGGGAGCAGGGGTTGCCAACATTGCAGCCATGTTGCTTTAGAAGATTTAAGCCTGAGGGACAATAATAATGACAATTGAAAGAACATTCTCAATCGTGAAGCCAGACGCCGTTAAGCGTAATTTGATTGGTGCCATTTATAACCGTATTGAAAAAGCGGGGCTTAGAGTGGTGGCTGCCAAGATGATCCGTATGGATGCCAACAAGGCCAAGGGCTTTTATGCCGAGCATGAAGGCAAGCCGTTTTTTGATGATCTGGTTGCTTTCATGACCTCTGGCCCTGTGATGGTGCAGGTACTGGAAGGCGAAAATGCTGTTGTGCGTTACCGTGAGTTGATGGGCAAAACCAACCCTGAAGAAGCAGCCTGCGGTACCCTGCGTGCCGACTATGCACTGAGCCTGCGCCACAACTCGGTGCACGGTGCCGACAGCCCTGAATCTGCGGCGCGCGAGATCGCTTATTTCTTTGCAGACGACGAGATCTGCCCTCGCGACTAAGCCTGCCTAGCTATTTAATCGGTGAAAATGAAACGGGAAGCCATGTGCTTCCCGTTTTTATTTACTTGGCAGTAGTAACCGCACCTGTGAACAAGTGGAATCTCACCGCCAAAGCCTGTACAATTTCGCGCCTTATACCCAGCTGGCTTCAGGTAATCCTCTCATAAATAGGTACCTTGAACTTACCCGGGTATAAAACCAAACTGATAAACAAGCAGGTGGATGAAAGCCTCTTGCTGGTCGTTTGGTAGTCAAAGGTCCTGTCGTATACCGTATGTCGGTATGCCCAAGGCACAGATAACGTCACGTAATTTAAAGAGGCAACAACCGATGACAACTGTTAAAACGAATCTGCTGGATTTTGATCGCAAGGGGCTGCGTAAGTATTTTGCCGAGGAGTTGGGCGAAAAAGCCTTCCGCGCTGATCAGATTATGAAGTGGATTTATCATTTCGGTTGTGATGATTTCGATCAGATGACGAACATCAACAAGAAATTGCGTGAAAAACTCAAGCTGGTGGCTGAAATTCGTGCACCGTATGTATCGGCAGCCCAGCATTCTAGCGACGGTACCATCAAGTGGGCTATGAAGGTCGGCGATCAGGATGTGGAAACGGTTTACATTCCGGAAGATGACCGTGCAACCCTGTGTGTGTCGTCTCAGGTTGGTTGTGCGTTGGAATGTAAGTTCTGCTCAACAGCCCAGCAGGGCTTCAACCGTAACCTGCGTGTGTCGGAGATCATCGGCCAGGTTTGGCGTGCAGCCAAGGAGATTGGTGTCGAGAAGGAAACCGGCCGTCGCCCAATTACCAACGTGGTAATGATGGGCATGGGTGAACCGCTGCTCAATATGAAGAACCTGATCCCTGCGCTTGAAATCATGCTTGATGACCTTGGCTTTGGCCTGTCCAAGCGCCGCGTAACAGTATCAACATCAGGTGTTGTGTCTGGCCTGGATCAGATGACCGGCAATATCGATGTGGCACTGGCAATTTCACTGCACGCGCCAACCGATGAGCTGCGCTCTGAAATCATGCCAATCAACGACCGTTGGAATATTGATGACTTCCTAGCCTCGGTGCGTCGATACATTGCGTCATCGAATGCAAACCGTGGTCGAGTGACCGTGGAATATATCCTGCTCGATCATGTCAATGACGGGATGGAGCATGCCCGCCAGTTGGCCGAAACGCTGAAAGATACCCCGGCTAAAGTAAACCTGATCCCATTTAACCCTTACCCGGGCTCGCCGTACAACAAGCCGAGTAACTCGCGTATCGATCGCTTCATGAAAACCCTGATGGAGTACGACTTTACCGTCACGGTCCGTAAGACCCGCGGCGATGATATCGATGCAGCCTGCGGACAATTGGTGGGCGATGTGATTGACCGCACGAAACGCACACAAGCCAAGGCTCAAAACGGTGAACAAATCCCGGTAAAATCAGTCTAATAGACGATTACCGAACCCGAGCTGGTAGAATGCTTGCTCGGGTTGCGCATTAATATGGATATTAAGGTGGGAATGAAATGGTACGGTGGACGATGTACCTAATATTGTGTAGTTTTATGGCCGGTTGTGTTACGGTCGATGAAACTGGCAATGCCCCCCAGAGCGTGAATAAGACCGAGGCTGCAGAAGCCAGATTGACGCTTGGGCTGGGGTATTTGGAAACAGGGCAATGGCAGCGGGCACGCGATAACTTTGAGCTGGCCCTGCAGTATGCGCCGCGTTATTACCGGGCGCTAAATGCCATGGCCTATTACTACCAGCGGGTGGGTGAGCCAGAGTCAGCGGAAGCCATCTATCGCCAAGCACTGCAATATTCGCCAAAAAATGGCGATGTTAGAAACAACTATGGTGTATTCTTGTGTAGTCAGGGGCGCTATGATGAGGCGATCGATGAGTTTGAGCGTGCCATCAAGCAACCGTATTACTATCTGACTTCGGCCAGCTATGAAAATGCTGCCTTGTGTAGTCTTGAGCAGGGCAATCAGCCTCAGGCTCGAGGGTATTTTGAAAAGGCGCTGGCTTATGAGCCCTACAGGGCAAAATCAATGCTGCAGTTGTCGAAGTTGGATATTGAGGCGCAGAACTTCAAAGAAGCCCGCGTCAGGCTGTTTACATTTAACAAGAGATATGGGTACAAAGCTGACAGCCTATGGCTGTTGATCCAGCTCGAGCAGCGGGCTGGCTATGATAGCCAAGCGGATAAGTATGCTGGCATTCTCAAAGCTCAGTACCCGGAATCTCAGCAATATCAAAATTATCTAGCCAATGAATACTGAACAGAACGAAGAACGATCAACCGAAGAAATCATTCTTCCAGGGGATATGCTGCGTCAGGCTCGAGAGAAGCTAGGCTATTCACAGAAGGATGTTGCCAGCCGATTGAGGCTTCGCCTCTCGGTGGTCAGCGATATCGAAGATAACCATTTCGAAGAAGCGCAGTCAGCCACGTTTACCCGTGGCTATGTGCGCTCTTATGCCAAATTTGTCGGCCTTAACGAGGCTGAGGTCTTGGCTAAACTTGACCAGCACGGTCACGCCCAACCCCAAGAGCAGGAAATGCAGAGCTTTTCACGCCGTACCAAGCGTGAAGCGCACGATAACCGTATTATGCGACTGACCTGGGTGCTGGGCGCCTTGTTCATCGGCCTGACCGGGATGTGGTGGTGGCAGAGCCTGCAGATGACGCCCGAGACCGAACTGTCGGCCACGTCTGGCCAGGTGCAGGCGCTGGACGAGTCGATTGCCAATGCCGGTAACGGTGCAAGCCCAACCAGCTTGACTACGGTCACTGAGCTAGGTGCAGAAGAGAGCCCGAGTGTGGTTGAAGCTGAACCTGTCCAGCTGCCTGAGATCGCGCCTGAGCCCCAGGCCAGTTTCGAAGACAGCTTTACCGAGTCGCAAGAGCTGGCTGATACTGACGTTGACAGTGCCGATAGTTTGGCTGCCGAGCTGCAGACTGATGTGGCCTCGGAAGAGGAGGCCGTGGTGGCCAGTTCTGATCTTGAGCTGAGCTTTAGTGGCGACTGCTGGATTGATATCCGCGATGCTAACGGCCGCCGCTTGGATACTGGGATCAAGAAAGCCGGCGATGTCCTTAAGCTGGACGGCAATGAACCTTTCCGCGTGGTGCTGGGTGCACCGAGCGTAGTAACCATGAGCTACAAAGGCGAACCTGTTGATTTGAGCAGGTACCCTGCTGGTAAAGTGGCGCGATTGAAACTGCCGCAGTAAAGAGTAGATGTAATGCATAACGAGTCTCCAATTAAACGCCGTCAATCCACCCGCATCTATGTCGGCGATGTGCCAATCGGTGATGGCGCGCCAATCGCGGTGCAGTCAATGACCAATACTCGCACCACAGATGTGGCTGCGACCGTTGCGCAGATCAAATCGCTGGAAAATGTGGGTGCCGATATTGTTCGTGTTTCTGTGCCAACCATGGACGCGGCCGAGGCGTTTAAGCAAATCAAGCAGCAGGTGAACATCCCGCTGGTGGCTGATATCCATTTTGACTACCGTATCGCGCTCAAAGTAGCGGAATACGGCGTTGACTGCTTGCGTATTAACCCGGGCAACATCGGGCGTGAAGACCGTATCCGTGCGGTGGTAGATTGTGCTCGCGACAAGAACATCCCAATCCGTATCGGGGTGAACGGCGGCTCGCTGGAAAAAGATATCCAGCAGAAATACGGTGAACCAACGCCGGACGCCTTGGTTGAATCGGCAATGCGTCACGTCGATATCCTCGATCGCCTCAACTTCGACCAATTCAAGGTCAGTGTTAAGGCATCCGATGTCTTCCTGGCGGTAGACTCCTACCGTAAGCTGGCTCAGCAGATCAAGCAACCGCTGCACTTGGGGATCACCGAAGCCGGTGGTGCGCGTGCCGGTGCGGTGAAATCCGCTGTGGGGCTGGGTATGCTGCTGGCGGAAGGTATTGGTGATACGTTGCGGGTGTCGCTGGCGGCCGATCCGGTTGAGGAGATCAAAGTCGGCTTTGATATTCTGAAGTCACTGCGTATCCGCTCGCGCGGCATTAACTTTATTGCCTGCCCAACCTGTTCACGCCAGGAATTTGATGTGATTGGCACCGTGAACGAGCTGGAGCAGCGTCTGGAGGACATCACCGTACCTATGGATGTCTCCGTAATTGGTTGTGTGGTCAATGGCCCGGGTGAAGCAGAAGTGTCACACCTGGGTATTGCCGGCGGCAACCGCAAGAGTGCGTTTTATGAAGACGGCCAGCGCCAGAAAGAGCGCTTCGACAACGACAACGTTATCGAGCAGCTGGAAGCTAAAATCCGCGCTAAGGCATCAATGATGGATACGGCAAACCGCATTGATGTGAAAGAAAAATAACGAAATTGATAAGAATCGCCCCTACTCGCGTTGGGGCGGTTCACTCTTTGCGTTATAACCTATATATTCAACTCCATTCCCCATCGGTTAACGAGAATAAACGTGGCGAAACAAATTCAAGCAATTCGAGGCATGAACGACTGCCTTCCAACCCAATCACCACTTTGGCAGAAAGTGGAATCGACCATTAAACAAGTAGTAAGCGCTTACGGCTACAGTGAAGTCCGTATGCCTATCGTCGAGTCGACGCATTTGTTTAGTCGGGCAATCGGTGAAGTAACGGATGTTGTTGAAAAGGAAATGTATACGTTCGATGACCGTAACGGTGATAGCCTGACTTTGCGCCCGGAAGGGACGGCAGGCTGTGTTCGTGCGGGCATCCAGAATGGCCTGCTGTACAACCAAGAACAGCGTCTGTGGTACACGGGCCCGATGTTCCGCCATGAGCGTCCGCAGAAAGGCCGCTACCGTCAGTTCCATCAGTTCGGTGTGGAAGTGTTCGGCCTGAATGGCCCGGATGTTGATGCAGAGCTTATCATGATGACGGCCCGTATGTGGCGTGAGCTGGGTATCGACAAGCACGTTCGCCTTGAGCTGAACTCTATCGGTTCAATCGAGGACCGTGCCAACTACCGCCAGGCCCTGGTGGCTTTCCTTGAGCAGCATATCGACATTTTGGATGAAGACTGCAAGCGTCGTATGCACACTAATCCGCTGCGTGTACTGGATACCAAAAATGCGGCGATCCAGGAAGTGCTGGTGGATGCGCCTAAGCTGTCTGATTACCTAGGTGAAGAATCAAAACAACATTTTGCCGGTTTGTGTGAACTATTGGACGCAGCAGGTATCGAATATCAAGTAAATGAACGTCTTGTTCGTGGTTTGGATTATTACAACCGTACTGTATTCGAGTGGATCACCGAGAGCCTTGGCGCGCAGGGTACCGTATGCGGCGGTGGCCGTTATGACGGCCTGGTCGAGCAGCTAGGAGGTAAGGCGACCCCTGCGGTTGGTTTTGCGATGGGTCTTGAGCGCCTAGTGCTTATGATGGAAACCCTTGAGCTGACCGATGTACGCCGTCCGGTTGACGTTTACATGGTAACGGCGGGTGAAGGCACTATGATGGCAGGCATGAAGCTGGCTGAGAAACTACGTGAAGACGTGGCAGGTCTGCGGGTAATGAGCCATTTCGGTGGTGGTAACTTCAAGAAACAATTCAAGCGTGCTGATAATGTCGGCGCGGCAGTTGCACTGGTACTGGGCGAAAATGAAATCGCTGAGAATACCGTGGTAGTTAAAGATCTTCGCGGCGGTGAACAAACCACGATGGCGCAAGACGAAGTGGCAGCAAAGCTGGCCGAATTGATTTAAGAGAGGACAGGAAGTGGACGGCAATATCACAGAAGAACAACAAGTTGAACAAATAAAGGCTTGGTGGAAAGAAAACGGTAAAGCCGTTGTTCTCGGTACTGTGATTGGTTTGGGTGGTCTGTTTGGCTGGCGTTACTACCAGTCGGAAGTTCAGTCAGCCAAGGAGCAGGCATCCGATGCATATACCCAGGTAGTTAACCGCCTAGCAACTGGCAGTGAGTCTGCCATGGCTGATGTACAGGCATTTATTGCGGCCCATGAAAGCAGCCAGTACTCGGTACTGGCCGCGCTTCAGCTGGCGAAGGCTCAGGTCGATAACGGTGATTTGGACGCTGCGGCAGCACAGTTGAGCTGGGCGATTGCCAATACTAAAGATGTGGCAATTCTTCCTATTGCTCAAACCCGTTTGGCGCGTATCTATGCCGAGCAGGATGCCTTCGATCAGGCGTTGTCCGAGCTTGACAAAGTGACGGCCGATAGCTGGCAGGCCAAGGTTGCTGAGCTGCGTGGTGATGTTCTGCTGCAAAAGGGTGAGATTGCAGCGGCACGTGAAGCTTATATTAGCGCGCAGCAACTTGGCTCATCCCCAGCCTTGCAAATTAAGCTAGACGACTTGGCACAGTAAGGTAGAGCGTATGCAGAAGGTGTTGAAGCAAGCAGTGTCGATCGCATTGGCTGTCGGTCTACTTGCGGGTTGTGCCAGTGAGGAAGACACTATCCAGATGGCACCGTTGCCAGTGGTTGAAAACACGTTTACCCCAGTGCAGGGATGGAGCAGCAAGGTTGGCAATGGCGTCGGCCATTTCTTTTCCAAGCTGAGTCCGGCAGTCGGTTACGGTAAAGTGTTTGTGGCTGATCGTAACGGCCTGGTCAAAGCACTGGATCCGGATACGGGTAAGGAAATCTGGCAGCAAGATCTTGAAGAGGATATGCCGGCTAGATTGGCGGGCGGAATTTCTCTCTCCTACGGCAAGGTGTTCATCGGAACGGAAAATGCCGAGGTGATCGCGCTCGACGAAACCACCGGTGAGGTTGCTTGGCGCCAGACGGTGGAAGGCGAGGTATTGTCTAAGCCGCTGGTTGATGAAGGCCTGGTCGTAGTCAATACTAGCCGCGGTATTTTGCAGGCACTCGATGCCAATAGCGGTGAAAGCCGCTGGCAACTGGGCAGTGAACTGCCGACGCTGACTTTGCGTGGCGACAGCTCGCCAGTGTCAATTTCCGGCGGGGTGTTCTGGGGACAGGCCAATGGCCGTTTGGCTGGTGCCCTGATGGGTAATGGCCAGATGCTATGGCAACAGCCGATCGGCTCGCCGAAGGGCGGGACCGAAATCGACCGTCTGGTTGATGTTGATGCGTCTCCAGTGATTGACGGTGAGCGCCTGTTTGCCCTTGGTTACAATGGCAGCTTGGTATCGATTGATCTGCGTACCGGTCAGGCGGCCTGGAAACGTAACTATTCCTCGGCCACTGACTTTGTCATCGACGGTAGTCAGCTATATTTGATCACAGACAAAGATCATCTTGTAGCAGTGGATACCCGAAGCGGCATGGAGCTGTGGTCGAACAACCAACTCGAGTACCGTTTGCTCAGCGCCCCTGCTGTTATCAATGGTTACCTTGTTGTCGGTGATAGTGAAGGCTACTTGCATTGGCTTGATCCCTACAGCGGTGATTTTGTTGCCCAGCAGGAAACCGATGGCAGTGGTATTGCGGTACCGCCGGTCCGGATGAGTGATGGCTACCTGGTGATCACCCGCAATGGGCGTATTAACAAAATGCAAATGCCTTAATTTGCCGTTATAATACGCGCCATTATTATTCTCGGCTCCTGCTGTGGACACAGTTAGGGGCCGTTGTTGTTATATCCGTTCGCGATATTATTGTCGGATGAAGGTGTGGGCTTTGGGCCTGGCTGGAGGCAAGAATGAATGGAAAATATGTCATTAAGACTATGAAAAGTAAGAGGTACTTATGATTCCTGTTGTTGCCCTTGTCGGGCGCCCAAACGTGGGTAAATCGACGTTATTCAACCGTCTTACCCGCACAAGGGATGCGCTGGTAGCTGACTTTCCTGGCCTAACAAGGGATCGTAAATACGGTAAGGCTGAGCTCGAAGAACACGAATTCATTGTGATTGATACCGGCGGTATCGACGGGACTGAAGAAGGCGTCGAAACCAAAATGGCCGAGCAGTCACTGGCAGCGATCGAAGAGGCGGACGTTGTGCTGTTCCTTGTTGACGGTCGTGCTGGACTGACATCGTCAGACGAAGCGATTGCTAAGCACCTGCGTAGCCGCGAAAAACCCACCTTCCTGGTGGTGAACAAGATCGATGGTATCGATGCAGACAGTGCCTGTGCTGAGTTCTGGAAGCTGGGCATGGATGGTATGTACCAGATCGCTGCAGCACAGAACCGTGGTGTGACAGCACTGATGGAACGTGCGCTAGCGCCGTTTGCTGACAACTTGAAAGCTGCGGCTCAAGAAGACAGTGACGAAGTGCACATCGAAGATCTCACATCGGTAGAAGATATCGAGAAAGCCAACCTGTCTGAGGCGGATGCGGAAGCAGCATATAAGCGCTTGCAGGAGCAGCCGATCAAGCTGGCGATCATTGGCCGTCCGAATGTTGGAAAGTCGACCCTGACTAACCGTATTCTGGGCGAAGAGCGTGTGGTGGTCTACGATATGCCGGGTACGACCCGTGACTCTATCTATATTCCGATGGAGCGCGAAGGCCAGGAGTATGTGCTGATTGATACGGCGGGTATCCGCCGCCGTAAGAACATGCACGAAGCGGTTGAGAAGTTCTCGGTGATCCAGACCCTGAAGGCTGTTGAAGATGCCAACGTGGTGCTGCTGGTTATCGATGCGCGTGAAAACATCTCGGATCAGGATCTGAGCCTGCTTGGCTTTGCCCTGAATGCGGGTCGTTCACTGGTGATTGCCGTTAACAAATGGGACGGTCTGGATAATGAAGTCAAAGAGCGCGTGAAGTCCGAGTTGGACCGCCGCCTGGGCTTTGTTGATTTCGCCCGTATTCACTTTATCTCGGCACTGCACGGCACTGGTGTGGGCCACCTGTACGAATCGGTTCAGGAAGCCTACCAGTCGGCGACCAAGCGTATCAGCACCTCGATGCTGACCCGTATCATGCAGATGGCGCAGGACGACCACCAGCCGCCGATGATCCGTGGTCGTCGCGTGAAGCTCAAGTATGCCCACGCCGGTGGTTACAACCCGCCGATTATTGTTGTCCACGGTAACCTGGTGAACGAGCTGCCGGGTTCGTACAAGCGCTACCTGATGAACTACTACCGTAAGTCACTGGAAATGATGGGGACACCGATCCGTATCCAGTTCCAGAGCAGCGATAACCCGTTCGAGGGCAAGAAGCAGAAGCTGACGGTTTCCCAGGAGCGTCAGCGCAAGCGTCTGGCAACGGCACTGAAAAACCGTGATCGCGACAGTGATAGCTAATTGATGCTGAAATAGCGAATAAGACAAACCCGGCCACTTGGCCGGGTTTTTTGTTTAAGGTTAGACACCAAGCATCAGAATACTCGGAGTTGTAATGACTGAGAGTGTTTGTCATCGGTTTAACCAGTCGAAAGGTAGAATTTTTGTTATTATCGATTCTTCTCCGAGCAGTAAGGATATCCCCATAGTGATCAGTGCGACTCAGGTTCTTTTCCCAGAACGTATTTACCAGTGCGAAGCCAGCATTCAATTGATGACCGACCACCCGGAACAAGGGTGTTATGTGGTTACCGACCAAACGCCTTTTCACCCAGTCAGCCATATCTGGCCCGATCACCCAGCGGATCGCGGCTCATTGATCCACCAAGGGAAGCCGTATGATGTAGTGGGGTGCCATGTCGGTGCCGTAGAGCAGGTAAGTGGCCAGTTATATGTTGGCGCAGACATTCCAGTGAAACGCGATACGCCGGGATGGGGGTTCGTGGTTGTCCACCAACTGGCTCAAGGCCTGGACTGCCAGCCGGGCAGCGAAGTGATCTTGAGTGTCGATGAGCAATACCAGCTGGCATTGAGCCGGGGTCACAGTGGCGGCCACTTATCCTCGCTGGCGTTGAATAAAGTCTTGCACCATGGTTATTGGCGTAAAGACGCTTCCCGCAAGGATGAGCTCGGACATTATGATTTCCACAGCTATGCGCAGACTGAAAGCCGGGTAACGCAAGACTGCAGCACCGACACATACCGGATCGGAAAAACCTTGCGTAAACGCGGTCTCAATGCGGCCGATATGCTGGCGGCATTGCCTGCCATCACCGAGCAGATCAACCAGCAGCTGGCGCAATGGTGTGAGGCGGGTTATGCGGTGGAAATGCGCCGCGAAGGGCCGGCACTTACCGATTCCCGTTATTGGCGCTGTGATCTGCAGGAAGGCGAGGTGGTCGAAATACCTTGCGGTGGCACCCATGTCCGCTCGCTAGCTGAATATGCGATGCTGCGGGTCGAGTTCCGAGTGGCCAGCGAGCAGGAACTGGTGATGCTGACGCACAGCCAGCCGGCTTGATCTGTGGCATGACAGCGCAATGAAGCCGCCTTTTGGTGGCTTTTTTTATATATATCAGGATGTTATTTTCGATTTGCGAATGTGCGCGGCAAGCGGGTGATCCTTTGTTGTTGTTTTTAAAATATTCTGGATCATCTGTATATTGACGGAAAGCAATAGTTTTATATATCGTTTAAAATTGAAAAACAGAATATGTAACTTATGCTTTCGGGAAGTGTATTGATAAATATTCTTTTGATAGCAGATCGCTGATCACCGTGGCTTTTATCGTTGATCAACAGATCGAAGTACATTCTGGGCGCGCAATCTAAACTAGTATGGGATATCGGATGGGAGGCAGGATCTTGAGGCGCAGCAGGGAAAGTTGGATTATGATGGGGTCAGTTGGATTGAGGGTAAGCATATGAGCCAGAATATTTGTCCGAACTGTAGCCTTGAGCTTGAGTGGCAGGATGGGAAATACCATTGCGAAAGCTGTAGCACAGCATTTATCAAGAAGGCTTTTTGCCCAGACTGCGAAGCTGAGCTGGAAAAGCTTCAGGCATGCGGGGCCGCGAGCTATTTTTGCAATAGCTGCAATGAATTGAAGTCTAAGTCTCGGGTTAGAATTCAGTTCGATAAGGCTTGAGGCGGTCCCGGGGCCACTCCTTTGCCACTGAGATGAAAATGCCGCCCAGTATATGTGACAGGGCGGCATTTTTGTGTTGGTAACTTAGTACTGCGCTGGTTCGGATACCACCGAGTGGATCTCGCCGTCGGCGAGGGTTGTTCGGATGCATTCGCCTTGCTTGACTTGCTCGGTACTGCGAATGACCTGTCCCTTCTGGTTGCGGGTGATCGAGTAACCACGGCCTAGGGTGGCCAGTGGACTGACGGTCTCCAGTTTTTCCGCGGCCATGGCTAGCTTATGGCTGGCATTGAGCAGGCGGCGATCCATCCCGTCCTGTAATCGCTGCTGGAGGCGCTCGAGCCGGTTCTGCTGCGCTTGGACGATCTGTGCCGGTGAGTTGAGTGCCAGTTTGTAGCTGTTGCGATCAATGTGCTGCTGGTGGCGGCTCAGGCGTTGTCTCATTGCCAGCTCCAGCTTGCCTGCCAATTCGTCCAGCTGCTGCTGTTGCTGGTTGAGGCGTACCTGCGGGTGCTGGCGATCAAGACGGTGTTGCAGTCTGATTGTCTGTGCTTGCTTACCCGAAAGGTAATGACGCATGGCATGCCGGAGCTGCTGTACTTTCTGGTTGATCTTCTGAGTCTGGAAACCCATGTCACGGCTGATCAGCTCTGCGGCTGCCGAAGGGGTCGGGGCACGGACATCGGCGACGAAATCCGCAATCGTGACATCCACCTCGTGGCCGACCGCGCTGACAATCGGGATCTGGCTGGCGGCAATGGTCCTTGCTACGATTTCCTCATTGAAAGCCCACAGATCTTCCAGCGAGCCGCCACCGCGTCCGACAATCAGCACGTCGCATTCACGGCGGGCATTGGCACGGCCAATGGCCTGGGCTATCGAAATGGCTGCGCCTTCCCCTTGGACGATGGTCGGGTAAATGATCACCGGCAGGCTAGGGTCTCGTCGCTGCAGGACATGGAGGATATCGTGCAGGGCGGCACCGGTTTTCGATGTGATAATCCCGACTCGCTGTGGCTGCTCCGGTAGCGGCTGCTTGAGTGACTGGGCAAACAGGCCCTCGGCCGCCAGGTTCATCTTCAGCTGCTCGAACTGCTGCTGCAGGCGGCCGTCGCCTTCTGGCTGCATGCTTTCGATGATCAACTGGTAGTCACCGCGCGGTTCGTAAAGCGACAAGCGGGCTTTGACCAACACCTGGGTCCCGTTGGCGGGTTTGAAGGTCACACGGCGGTTGCTGCCTTTGAACATGGCACATTTGACCTGGGCCCGAGAGTCCTTGAGGGTGAAATACCAATGGCCGGAAACGGGCATGGAGAGATTCGATAGTTCACCGACCAGCCATACCACACCCATCTCGTTTTCAAGGATCAAGCGGACTTGGGCATTGAGGCTGGAAACAGTGTAGATACGGTCATTGGTCTGGTTCTGTTGAGTAAATAACGTCACGAGACAAGATACCTGTATTGGAAGGCTGATGGTGTGCGGTAGACCGGGGCCAGGATGTGGTGAAAAGAGCCTGGGCAGATCTATGGACAGATCTTGGTCGCAATATGCTGACCGCAGCACCGGATACTTAACCGATATATACTACACATCAAGACAAAATTGTCAATAAAAAAATTAAAAAAAAGTCTAGCCAATCGATTGCATCCTCCGTATAATTCGTCCGCAATATTTTATCCTTCTTTAACCCTTTACTTGGTGTGAGATATTGCAATGTTACGAATCAAACAAGAAGCTTTGACTTTCGATGATGTCCTGCTGGTTCCAGCCCATTCTACTGTACTGCCTAACACTGCCGATCTGCGCACCCGCCTGACGAAAGACATTACGCTGAACATCCCTATGGTGTCTGCGTCAATGGATACCGTGACAGAAGGTCGCCTGGCAATTGCCCTTGCTCAGGAAGGCGGCATTGGTTTCATTCACAAAAACATGTCCATTGAGCAGCAAGCCAATGAAGTTCGCATGGTGAAAAAATTCGAAGCCGGTGTGGTGTCTGAGCCTGTAACGGTGAAGCCTGACAACACGATTGAAGACGTGAAGCGCCTGACTATCGAAAACGGCTTTGCCGGTTACCCGGTTGTTTCTGACAGCAACGAGCTTGTGGGTATTATTACTGGCCGCGACGTTCGTTTTGTTACTGACCTTTCCCTTAAGGTTGAAGAAGTGATGACGCCAAAAGACAAGTTGGCGTCGGCCAAAGAAGGCGCATCACGTGAGGAAGTTGAAGCTATCATGCAGCAGTACCGCGTTGAAAAAGTACTGCTGGTTAACGATGACTTCCAGCTTCGCGGTATGATCACCGCAAAAGACTTCCAGAAAGCAGAGCGTAAGCCGAACGCCTGTAAAGATGAGCGCGGTCGTCTGCGTGTCGGTGCTGCGGTTGGTGCTGGCGCCGGTAACGAAGAGCGTGTTGCTGCCCTGGTTGAAGCAGGCGTTGACGTTCTGCTTATCGACTCATCACACGGTCATTCTGAAGGCGTGCTAGCACGTATCCGTGAAACCCGTGCTGCTTTCCCTGAGCTACCAATCGTTGGTGGTAACGTGGCAACGGCTGAAGGTGCTCGCGCGCTTATCGAAGCAGGCGTTAGTGCGGTGAAAGTGGGTATCGGCCCTGGCTCTATCTGTACTACCCGTATCGTAACCGGTGTTGGTGTTCCTCAGGTTACCGCGATTGCTGATGCAGTTGCTGTTGCAGATCAGTACGGTATTCCAGTTATTGCTGATGGCGGTATCCGTTTCTCTGGCGACATGTGTAAAGCGATTGCTGCTGGTGCCTCTTGTGTGATGGTTGGTTCAATGTTTGCTGGTACTGAAGAAGCACCGGGTGAAGTTGAGCTGTACCAAGGCCGTGCCTACAAATCATACCGTGGCATGGGTTCACTGGGCGCCATGTCTAAAGGTTCTTCTGACCGTTACTTCCAGACAGACAACGCGGCTGACAAGCTGGTACCGGAAGGTATCGAAGGCCGCGTCGCTTACAAAGGCCACATGAAAGAGATCGTTCACCAGCAAATGGGCGGCCTGCGTTCAAGCATGGGCCTAACGGGCTCGGCGACTATCGAAGAGCTGCGTACCAAAGCGGAATTTGTGCGCATTTCAGGTGCCGGTTTGAATGAGTCACACGTTCACGATGTGACCATCACCAAAGAAGCACCTAACTACCGCTTGGGTTAATTTTCATCAGCTGCACTAGCACCTGACGAAAACGTTTGCCTAAACGCGAAACTTGTATAAGATCGGGGGCGTTTTTATGCCCCCACCTTCCAATTATTTTTTGAGACAGCTCGAATGACCACGACCACAAATATTCATGACCAGCGTATCCTGATCCTGGACTTTGGTTCTCAGTACACCCAGCTTATTGCACGTCGTATCCGTGAAATTGGTGTTTACTGTGAGCTATGGAGCTGGGACGTTGATGAAGCGGATATTCGCGATTTCAACCCTAACGGCATCATCCTTTCTGGTGGCCCGGAAAGTGTGACTGAAGAAGGTTCACCTCGCGCGCCGCAGTATGTGTTCGAAGCCGGTGTGCCTGTATTCGGTGTTTGCTACGGTATGCAGACAATGGCCGAGCAGCTTGGTGGTAAAGTTGCTGGCTCGACAGAGCGTGAGTTTGGTTATGCTCAGGTGAAAGTGGTTGAGCCAACGGATTTCTTCAAGAATATCGAAGATGCGATTGCCGATGACGGCAAAGCCCTACTAGACGTATGGATGAGCCACGGTGACAAAGTGGTAGAGATCCCGTCTGATTTCGTGAAGGTTGCTGAAACCGAGACCTGTCCTTACGCGGCCATGGCCAACGAAGAGAAGCACTTCTACGGCGTGCAGTTCCACCCAGAAGTGACGCACACTCGCCAGGGTATGCGTATCATCGAGAACTTCGTTTTGAACATCTGTGGCTGTGAGAAGCTATGGACATCTGCCAACATCATCGACGATGCGGTTGCCCGTATCAAAGAGCAAGTGGGTGACGATGAAGTGATCCTTGGTCTATCTGGCGGTGTTGACTCGTCAGTTGTTGCCATGCTTATCCACCGTGCGATCGGCGACCGACTAACGTGTGTGTTCGTCGACAACGGCCTACTTCGCCTGAATGAAGGTGAGCAGGTAATGGAAATGTTCGGCGACCACTTCGGTCTGAACATTGTTCATGTTAAAGCAGAAGATCGTTTCCTTGATGCCCTTGCGGGTGAAGCGGAGCCTGAAGCTAAGCGTAAGATCATCGGCCACGTGTTTGTTGATGTATTCGACGAAGAATCGAAGAAGCTATCAAATGCCAAGTGGCTGGCACAGGGGACTATCTACCCGGATGTGATCGAATCAGCTGCCTCCAAGACCGGTAAGGCGCACGTTATCAAGTCTCACCACAACGTAGGTGGTCTGCCTGACGACATGGAAATGGGTCTGGTTGAGCCGCTAAAAGAGCTGTTCAAAGATGAAGTTCGTAAGATTGGCCTTGAGCTTGGCCTGCCTTACAACATGCTTTACCGCCACCCGTTCCCAGGTCCAGGCCTAGGTGTACGTGTACTGGGCGAAGTGAAGAAAGAGTACTGTGATTTGCTTCGTCGTGCTGATGCTATCTTCATCGAAGAGCTGCACAAAGCGGATCTGTACCACAAGGTATCTCAGGCATTCACGGTGTTCCTCCCGGTTCGCTCTGTAGGTGTAATGGGTGATGGCCGTAAATATGACTGGGTTGTATCACTGCGTGCGGTAGAGACTATCGACTTTATGACAGCGCATTGGGCACACCTGCCATATGACTTCCTGGGTAAAGTTTCCAACCGTATTATCAACGAGGTAGACGGCATTTCTCGTGTTGTTTACGACGTATCTGGCAAGCCACCAGCAACGATCGAGTGGGAATAACCGCTCAAAGGCAAACCTAGTACGGCTAGATTGGTTAAGAAGAAGCACCCGTGGGTGCTTCTTTTTTTTGGCTAAACTGTAGTCATGCCGGGGGAGCTATTGACGGTTTGTGAGGCTGCCTAAGGATGGGGGAGAGACATCGTTTATATAGATGAAAGTATTGTTGTGCTCTAGGGGCGGGCTTGTAATGTGCTTGTTAGTATAATGTTTTTCATTAATATTTCATTACAATATGCTATTGTGAATATTTCTGAATGTATGGTGAATCGTGCGTATTTAATTGAACTTTTCATTACAATTCACCGCAAGCTTTTTCTTTATGCAGAAAAAACGGATTGACGGCGATACAACGACAATCTAACGCCGCAAATTTACAACATCACTAAGACCATGGAGTTCCCATGAGCAATCAAGCTGTCAATAAGACGCCTAATGAGTCGCCGAGCGCGATGAATAAGTTTCTTAACTTTATTGAGCGAACAGGTAACAAGATCCCGGATCCTGCTTTGCTTTTCTTCTGGGGACTGATCCTGGTATGGGTTCTGTCTGCAGTTTTCTCTCAGTTCGAATTTGGTTTAATTCACCCGGTTTCTGGCCAAGCAGTAGAAGTTAACAACTTGCTGACTGGCGAAGCCTTTGCAAACTTCCTTGCGACAATGGTGAAAAACTTCACTGGCTTTGCACCTCTGGGTATTGTTCTGGTAGCAATGCTGGGTGTTGGTGTTGCAGAAGCATCAGGCTTCATCAACACTGGCCTTAAGAAGATGCTGAATGTTACACCAGCTAAATTCATCACACCTGTGCTGATCCTGGTTGCTATCGTATCGCACACTGCTGCTGATGCGGGCTACGTTCTGGTTATCCCACTAGGTGGTATCATCTTCCACGCCGCAGGCCGTCACCCACTAGCGGGTATTGCTGCTGCATTCGCGGGTGTATCAGGTGGTTTTGCTGCGAACTTCATCCCTTCAGGTATCGACCCTCTATTGGCAGGCTTCACACAGGAAGCGGCACAAATCCTTGACCCTGAATATGTTGTTAACCCGCTTTCGAACCTATTCTTCACAGGTCTGTCTTCGCTACTGATTGTTGCGATCGGCTGGTACATCACTGACCGTGTTATCGAGCCGCGCCTGTCTCAGACGCCTATCGATGAAGATGCTGAAGAAGCCCCTGACATGGGCTCATTCACCGAGCTTGAAAGTAAGGCTTTCTCGCGCGCGGGTTGGGCAATGATGGCGGGTATCGCGGTGCTATTCCTGGCACTGATCCCTGAGACTTCGCCACTGCGTTCTCCTACGGGTGAAATCACGGCGTTCAATGCACCTGTCATGCAGTCTATCGTACCGCTGATCTTCATCCTGTTCGTGATCCCGGGTGTGGTATACGGCCGTATCGCCGGTACCTTCAAAGCGAGCGATGACGTGATCAAGTCAATGTCGGCGACGATGAGCAGCATGGGTAGCTTCATGGTAATGGCATTCTTCATCGCGCAGTTCCTGGTTGCCTTTACCCAGTCAAACCTAGGTACACTGCTGGCGCTTTCTGGTGCACAGCTTCTGCAGGCAATGAACCTACCGGGTCAGGTAACTATCGTTGGTATGATCCTGCTGACGGCTTTCGTTAACCTGCTGGTTGGCTCAGCATCTGCGAAGTGGGCCCTGATCGGTCCAATCATGGTACCGATGCTAATGGCTGTGGGTATTTCTCCTGAGCTGACTCAGGCGGCTTACCGTGTTGGTGACTCTGTATCTAACATCATTTCTCCAATGATGGTGTTCTTCCCGCTGGTTGTTGTCTACATGCAGCGTTACGTGAAGAGCTCAGGTATCGGTTCTCTGGCTTCGATGATGATGCCGTACTCAATTGCCATGCTGATTGGCTGGACAGTGTTCCTACTGATTTACTGGGCAATCGGTATCCCACTAGGTATCCAGGCACCATACACTTACACCATGTAAGTTCAGAAGTATCCTGAAAAAACAAAGCCCCGCACTGCGGGGTTTTTTTATGCCTTCAGGGTAACCTCCGTCATGCTTTATCGGAATGTTATGTTGTTGAAATGTAGGCGTGTATTGTCGGTGTCAATAATTCAGTGTCGAGTGATTGTTAATCCTGATTTTGTTGTATTGTTTGAAATTTAATTTTGCAAAATTTAAATCCTGTACTAATGCAATAGTACGGTTTGAGTTGTTGCTTAACCTGAGCTGAACGGGTTTTTGTTCTGGGTTTTGTGTATATGATGGTTTTTTGATTTGAATTGGTGCCGATTTAGTGGTTTTACTCAAATGAAATGATTTGTTAGCTTTCTTTGAAAGCACAACATTAAAACTCAATCGGTGTATTAAGGAAGTACGATTATGAGTGAGACCATTTCTAGCCCGCCTTCGCAGAAAGGCATCATCGCGTTCATTGAGCGTGCCGGTAAAAAAATCCCTGATCCTGTGATCATTTTCATGTCGCTGTTTGTATTCTGTCTGGCGCTAACTGCTGTCATCGGCGGCTTGCAGTTTGAGATCACGGGGGCAGATGGTGGTGCCGTCACCCACAGCATTAAAAACATGATGGCGACGGAAAACGTCCGCTGGATGTTTGATAATGCGTTGCTGACAAACTGGCTATCGTTTGGCGGTGGTGTGCTGGGCGTGATCCTGATTGTGATGCTGGGGGTCGGAATTGCCGAAAATTCGGGGTTGTTGTCGGCCGTTATTAAGAAAGTCGGCCTGCGTATCAATGAACGCTACCTGCCACTGTTGGTGATCTTCCTGGGTATCATGAGCTCGATTGCAACGGATGCCGGCTACTTGATCCTGATCCCGCTTGCCGGTCTGCTTTACGCGGGGCTGGGCAAGAACCCATTGATCGGTATGGCGGCAGCGTTCGCCGGTGTGTCGGCGGGTTTCAGTGCCAACTTGATCCCGGCTACGCCAGTTGACGTCATCCTGGGTGCCAACGCACGGATCTTTGCGGAGTCTCAGGGGATCCCATTTGAAACCGCGGCAGGCGAAGCCATTAACCCGGCAACCATGCACTACTTCTTCATTTTCACCTCGACCTTTATCCTTGCGGGTCTAGGTGCTTGGGTAACAAGCCGCTTTGTTGCTCCGCGCCTTGAGAAAATGTCGTACCAACTGCCGGAAGATCTGAACCTGAATGACTTCCAGGTTTCGGATTCAGAGAACAAAGGCCTGCGTGCCGCTGGTCTAGGCCTTATTATTGCATTGGCTGCAGTGGTGGGTTTGGCAATGGGCCCGTTGGCGACCTACACCAATGAGGCCGGACGCGAGGTAACGCCGTACTTAGACAATGTGATCTTGTTGATTGCGATGGTGTTTGCGGTTGTTGGTATCTTCTTCGGTGTGGCCACTGGCAAGTTCAAATCACTGCAGGATGTAGTGAAGGCGATGGTTACGCAGATGAACACCATGGGGTACATCCTGGTATTGACGTTCTTCTGCTATAACTTCCTGGCACTGCTTGGCTTCTCTGGCCTAGGTACGTATGTGACTTACCTGGGGGCGACGTTCCTGAGCGCACTTGGTCTGCAGCAGTTCCCAATTCTGTTGATCATCGGCTTTATTCTGACCACGGCGGTTATCAACCTGTTCGTCGGTGGCCTGACGTCGAAGTGGATGCTGCTTGGTCCTATCTTCGTGCCGATGTTGTACCAAGTAAACCCGAACATGACCCCGGATCTTGTGACGGCGGCCTACCGCGTCGCGGACTCTTCGACCAACATCATCACACCGATGATGAGCTATGCGGGGGTCATCCTGGCCTTCATGCGTAAGTACAAGCCAGAGCTGTCGTTCGGTGATGTGATTGCCATGATGGTACCTTACTCGGTGGCTTTCCTGACGGTATGGACGTCGGTGCTGGTTGCTTTCTTTGCTTTCAATATCCCTCTGGGTTTTTAATTGAGTCTGCAGACAGTAATCGTCCGATAAAACGAACCCCGCGCAAGCGGGGTTTTTTTATCCGTGCCCGAAGGCTGGTTTACAGCAGGTACTGGGCATGGAAGCGCAGGTGATCATCGATAAAGCTAGCGATGAAATAGTAGCTGTGGTCATAACCTTCCTGCATCCGGAGTTCAAGCGGGTAGTCGACGCTCTGGGCGGCGGCAGCGAGTGAATCCGGCTTTAGTTGCTCGTCAAGGAAGTTGTCCTGATCGCCTTGGTCAACGAGGGCTGGCACCGGTTGCTGGTTGTGCTTGAGCAACTCGGTGGTGTCGTATTGCAGCCAGTTGGTGCGATCGTCACCGAGGTAACCACGCAGGGCTTTTTCGCCCCACGGGCAATTAACCGGATTGCTGATCGGGCTGAAAGCGGAGACCGAGCTGTAGCGTGATGGGTTGCGCAGGGCAATCATCAGTGCACCGTGGCCGCCCATAGAATGGCCGCTGATCGCCCGTTTATCGCTGACTGGAAAGTGCGCCTCGATCAGGGCTGGCAACTCGTTGACCACATAATCGTACATCTGATAATGGCGGTTCCACGGGGCCTGGGTGGCATTGACATAAAAGCCAGCACCGAGGCCGAAGTCGTAGGCCCCTTCTGGATCGTCCGGTACTCCTTCGCCGCGCGGGCTGGTATCCGGTGCCACGATGGCAATGCCGAGCTCCGCCGCTAGGCGCTGAGCGCCGGCTTTTTGCATGAAGTTCTCATCGGTACAGGTCAAGCCTGACAACCAGTACAGCACCGGCACTTTAGTACCTTGGGCAATGTGCGGCGGGAGAAAAATGGCGAAGCGCATGTCACAGTTCAGCACCGAAGAGTGGTGGGTATATTGCTTGTGCCAGCCCCCAAAGCTTTTGTTCCAGCTTGTGTTTTCGATAGTCATTAGATTCTCATACTCTCTAGGGTAACTGGGCTCCCGAAGGAGCCCAGCGCTTTGCATTATTTGTTGTAGTGAATGACAGAGCGGATGCTCTTGCCTTCGTGCATCAGGTCGAAAGCGTCGTTGATGTCATCCAGGCCCATGGTGTGGGTGATAAAGTCATCAAGCTTGAACTCGCCAGCCATGTAACGTTCAACAATTTCAGGCAGTTCAGAGCGGCCTTTGACACCACCGAATGCCGAGCCTCGCCATACACGGCCTGTCACTAGTTGGAACGGGCGGGTGGAGATTTCCTGGCCAGCGCCGGCAACACCGATGATCACCGATTCGCCCCAGCCTTTGTGGCAGCACTCAAGGGCGGAACGCATGACGTTAACGTTACCGATACACTCGAACGAGAAGTCGACGCCGCCATCGGTCATTTCCACAATGACTTCTTGGATAGGCTTGTCGTAGTCATTCGGATTGATGCAGTCGGTTGCACCTAATTCTTTGGCCAGAGCATATTTGCTCTCGTTGATATCGACACCGATAATGCGGCTGGCACCAGCCATAGTCGCGCCGATGATGGCTGACAGGCCAATCCCGCCAAGGCCGAATACGGCAACCGTATCCCCCTTTTGTACTTTGGCGGTTTTCAGTACCGCCCCCATACCGGTTGTTACGCCGCAGCCGAGTAGGCAAACTTCTTCCAGTGGCGCTTCTTTGTTCACCTTCGCCAGGGAGATTTCAGGCAGTACGGTGTATTCCGAGAACGTCGAGCAGCCCATGTAGTGGTAGATTGGCTGGCCATCTTTGTAGAAACGGGTGGTGCCGTCAGGCATCAGGCCTTTGCCTTGGGTTTCGCGGATTTTCTGGCACAGGTTGGTTTTGCCTGATTTACAGAACTTACATTCGCCACATTCCGGGGTGTAAAGCGGGATAACATGGTCACCGACTTCTACGCTGGTCACCCCTTCACCCACCATTTCAACAATACCGCCACCTTCATGGCCAAGAATTGCCGGGAAGATCCCTTCCGGATCATCGCCTGACAGGGTGAAGGCATCGGTGTGGCAGACACCGGTGGCAATGATGCGTACCAATACTTCGCCTTTTTTCGGCAGCATGACATCCACTTCTTCGACAGAAAGTGGTTGGTTCGGACCCCAGGCGATAGCTGCTTTGGATTTGATAAATTGTTCAGACATTGTATTTCTCTCTCATTATCGGTCGGCCGATTGCTTCACTGGCCAGTATTGGTTCCTGCTGTAGCTTTAACAGTAGGTGAGATTTTTAACGGCGGTGCAGAGATTGTCTGCACTGCCGTTTCGTTTTGATGGGCTTAGTATATTCATTTCTATTTGGTTGATAATCACCCTATAATGCAAATAACTTTTTCTAGTGTGTAACAATGGTGGGATATGTTTTTGTGGGAAGGAGTCAGTGAATTTGTCGCAGTGGCGGAAGCCGAAAGTTTTACCGCGGCATCCAAGCAGTTGGGAATTTCCACCGCGCAAGTGAGTCGCCAGATCAGTGCATTGGAAAATCGGCTCAATACCAAGCTGTTTTACCGCACTACCCGCAAGGTCTCGCTGACTGAGGAAGGGGCGATTTATTACCAGCATTGCCGCCGCTTGATGGATGGACTGCAAGAAGCCGAGCGGGCGATCAGCGATCGGCGCGATACCCCTCAGGGTAACCTGAAGTTGACGGCACCGGTGACCTATGGCGAGCAGTACATTATGCCGTTGGTCATAGACTTCATGTTGCAGTATCCCGAGGTCGAGGTGACGATGAATTTGACCAACCAGACCGTGGATCTGGTCGAGGGCGGGTATGATTTGGCGATCCGCCTTGGCAAGCTCAGCAGCTCGACCATGATGGCCAAGCGCTTGGCCAGCCGTACCCAGTTTGTCTGTGCGTCGCCGGGGTATTTGGAAAAGTTCGGGGTACCCCACTCGCTGTCAGAGCTTCGCCACCATAATTGCCTTGTGGGCAACTATGATCACTGGCGCTTCCAGGAGGCAGGCAAAGAGCGCAGTGTTAGGATCGATGGCACTCTGCGTTGTGCCAGCGGCCATGCCCTGCGTGATGCGGCCTTGAAAGGGCTGGGCCTGATCCAGTTGCCTGACTATTACATTATTGATGATCTGGAGAGGGGCGATCTGGTCACCGTGTTGGATACTTTCCGTGAGCCGGAGGAGGGGATCTGGGCGCTGTATCCCCATAATCGCCACCTCTCCCCCAAGGTACGCCTGCTGGTGGACTTTCTTGCCAAATCCTTGTCATAGTGCCGTTGATACGGGCCAGGACGGTAGGGGACGCAGCAAACCTCGCATCCGGTGGGTATTTGGGTATAATCAGCGGCCTCAAGCAACAGAGAGAATATGTTCTATGACCGAGCCATCGATGTCAGAGCTAGCGAGGGCAGAAGCCATCCAGGAATACAACGACGAAGAGTTCATGCGCCGTGCCATGGAGCTTGCCGCCCGTGCCGAGGCGGATGGTGAAGTGCCGGTCGGTGCCGTTGTGGTTTATCAGGGACGGGTGGTCGGTGAAGGCTGGAACCGCTCGATCACCCAGCATGATGCCACCGCTCACGCCGAGATCATGGCACTGCGCCAGGCTGGCCAGGTATTGCAGAACTATCGCCTGATCGACGCCACTTTGTATGTTACCTTGGAGCCATGCCCGATGTGCGCCGGTGCGATGGTCCACAGCCGGATCGGCAAAGTGGTCTTTGGGGCCCACGATCTGAAAACCGGGGCGGCTGGCAGCATCATGAACTTGCTGAGTTACGAGCAGGTCAATCACCATGTGGCTATCGAGTCAGGGGTATTGGCCGAGGAGTGCCGTGCCCAGCTACAGGCTTTTTTCAAACGCCGCCGGGCGGAGAAAAAGGCTGAGAAGAAAGCCCGCCAGCAAGCCTTGCAGGCAGCAGACAAACCTTCCTAATTCTTTCCTATCACACTTTCATGGCCAGCAGGGATCAGATCCCTGCGGTACTGTGGATGACGTAGCTGCGCTGGCGCCATAGGATTTTCTTGCGGATGTTGGCGTTGAGCCGCTTGCGGCGGGTGGCAGCAGATGCCATCCGCTTGCGCATGTTGCTGATCGTTTTTTTCTTCGAAAAGTGCATTGAGCCTCCTCCATTAGAACTGCTCTGGGGCGAAGCATATAACATTAGTATCTCTGATCTCTCCCATTTATCTAACGACAATGGTCACGCTTTGCGATCATTATTTTCAGCGTGGGACATCAAACTGTGAGCAATCTCACCCCGGCTAGGCCGGGGTGAGAGGGAGGTTAATTGCTGGCGGTTTTGCCTGGCGCAGCCACATCCTGTGTAGCAGGAGCTTCCTCACCCGGCGGAAGTTGCTGGGCCAGGGGTTGGGAGGTTGGCGTAATGGTGTGCAGCCCATCAATCAGCTCGATGTCTTCGAGCTGCGGCTCCTGACTGTGGGTTTGCTCGTAACCGATGATGCTCTGGTAGTAGCGGCGGATATTTTCTACATAATGCAGAGCTTCATCACCACGGGCATAGCCATAACGGGTTTGCTTGTAGTATTTGCGCTGGCGGAGCAGCGGCAGGCGTTGCTTCACATCGCTCCAGGCATCGGGGTTGCCGCCTTGTGATTGGGTCAGGCGGCGGGCATCCATCATGTGACCGAAGCCGACATTGTAGGAGGCCAGGGCAAACCACACTTTCTCGTGCTCTTCGATACTGTCAGGGATCCGGTTGATCATCTTGCGCAGGTAATCGGTACCACCACGGATGCTCTGCTCCGGATCCAGGCGGTTCTGTACCCCGACAGAGCGGGCCGTCGGTAGGGTTAGCATCATCATCCCGCGTACCCCGGTTGGTGAGACCGCGCGAGGGTTCCAGTGTGACTCCTGATAGGACAGGGCGGCAATCAGACGCCAGTCAAACTCGTTGGCGTACTGCTTGAAGAGGTCTTTCCATTTAGGCAGCTTGCTTTCAACCGCACGCAGGAAGGCACGGGTATCGACATAATCGAATTTGTCGACATGGCCGAGGTATTTCTCTTCCAGCTTGGCTAGTTCACCGCTTTGCTGGATTTCACCGAAGAATTCGATCAGCAGCGCATAGAGGCTGTCATCGTTATTCTGGTTGACGAACCAGGCGATCGGTTCATCCTCGGTCAGCTCCAGTGCCGTGGTGACATCCGGCAGGATACGCTGGTTCAGGGCAATATCGACGGAGTCTGCCAGGGTATAGTCAAGCTCGCCCTCGGCCACCTGGCGTAGCAGCTCGTCGCTGTCGATTTCTTCCAGTGACTGCCATTCAAGGCTTGGGTGCGCCAGCTTGAGGGCCTGCAAGGTCTTTTCATGGCTGGAGCCTTTGACCACGGCCAGCGTCCCTTTGTTTTCGGCCAAGTCTTCAATGCTGCGCGGGCGCCACTGGCCTTTTTTGTAGACCACTTTCTGGCTGGCATAATAATAAGCCGGCGCGGCACGAAACTGGGCCAGGCGCTCATCGGTCATGGTCAGGCCGGCGGCAAGGATATCCACATCGCCGCGCTCAAGACCGGGAAACAGGCCCGAGAGGGTGAACATGGCTTTCATTTCCAGTTTCACGCCAAGTCGGTCGGCAAAGCGGCGGGCCAGCTCGTAATCCAAACCGGTTGGGCCTTCATTACCGATATAGTAGGAGAGCTGGTTATTGAGCGTGCCGACCCGTAGGACACCTTCTTCCCGGATCCGTTCTAATTCCGTACCGGGCTTTTCTTGCCACAGGCAGCCATTGAGAACAAACAGACTCAATAGTAAGGCAATGAATTGTCTAAAACTTGGATTCGGGCGAAGAATGCTCAACGAGTTATGCTCTTGGTAAAATCAGGACGTCCTTTATACCAAAGCTCGCCCGATCCGCAAAATAATCACATTCGTTTGGTGCCTCGTTTGTGGCAGAAAAAAGCACTTCTTAAATCTGAAATCGTAAAAAAATGTGTGAAAAGCAGACGCTGTGACAGATATCCCACTGGTTTTTGGTGCTGATTGAAAAAAAAACACGCAAACGGTTGCGTCAGGTGTTACGTCACAAAAAAAATTCCCTTATACTACGCCCCATCCTGAGCTGCTCGCCTCAAACAGGTCATGGCAAGCGAGGTGGCATTGACGTAATTGTCCCGGTATCGCCCCGGGGGTTAGGCCAATATCACCTTCATTCAACTGCTAATCGAGAGACGTACGCACATGGAAATTTTGCGTGGTTCACCCGCACTGTCTGAGTTTCGCGTTAATAAGCTACTAGAGCGTTGCCGCGAATTGGATCTGCCTGTGTCAGGTATTTATGCTGAGTTCATGCACTTTGCAGACTTGTCTGCGCCATTGAGTGCGGACGAGCAAGAAAAGCTGGCAAGCTTGCTGACTTACGGCCCTACGATTGCAGAGCATGAGCCGTCTGGCCTACTGCTGCTGGTTACCCCGCGTCCGGGAACAATCTCCCCATGGTCATCGAAGTCCACCGATATCGCCCACAACTGTGCCCTGGGCCAGGTTAAGCGTCTTGAGCGTGGTACGGCTTACTATATCGAAGCTTCAGCCGAGCTGTCTGCTGAGCAAATCACCGAACTGAAAGGCCTGATCCACGACCGCATGATGGAAGTGGTGTTCACTGAACTTGATTCGGCTGCTGCCCTGTTCCAAGTGGCAGAGCCTGCTCCTGTTGCGGATGTTGACCTACTGTCAGGCGGCCGCAAGGCGCTTGAAGAGGCAAACGTTACCCTGGGTCTTGCGCTGGCGGAAGATGAAATTGACTACCTCGTAGACAGCTTCGTCAACAAGCTAGAGCGTAATCCGACTGATATCGAGTTAATGATGTTTGCCCAGGCGAACTCGGAGCACTGCCGCCATAAGATTTTCAACGCAGATTGGACAATCGACGGCGTTAAGCAGGAAAAATCCCTGTTCAAGATGATCAAAAACACGTTCGAAACGACACCTGACCATGTCCTGTCTGCGTATAAAGATAACGCAGCAGTAATGACGGGCTCTAAAGTCGGTCGTTTCTTCCCTGATCCTGAGACTCGCCAGTACAACTACCACAACGAAGATGCGCACATCCTGATGAAGGTTGAGACGCACAACCACCCAACGGCTATTTCACCTTGGCCGGGTGCTTCAACCGGTTCTGGCGGTGAAATCCGTGACGAAGGCGCAACAGGTATCGGTGGTAAGCCAAAAGCTGGCCTGGTGGGCTTCACTACTTCTAACCTGCGCATCCCTGGCTTTGAGCAGCCATGGGAAACAGACTTCGGCAAGCCAGGCCGGATTGTTAACGCCCTAGATATCATGCTGGAAGGCCCACTGGGTGGCGCGGCGTTCAATAACGAATTTGGTCGTCCAAACCTACTTGGTTACTTCCGTACTTACGAAGAAAAAGTGACTTCACACGCTGGTGAAGAAGTACGTGGTTACCACAAGCCAATTATGATTGCCGGTGGTATGGGTAACATCCGGGACGAGCACGTTCAAAAGAAAGAGATCCCTGTGGGTGCCAAGCTTATCGTGCTGGGTGGTCCTGCGATGAACATCGGCCTGGGTGGCGGTGCGGCTTCTTCCATGGCCTCTGGCCAGTCGGCAGAAGATCTGGACTTCGCGTCTGTACAGCGTGAGAATCCAGAAATGGAGCGTCGCTGTCAGGAAGTGATCGACCGCTGCTGGCAGCTAGGCGATGCTAACCCTATTGCCTTTATCCACGATGTAGGCGCAGGCGGTATTTCTAATGCACTGCCAGAGCTTGTAGACGATGGTGAGCGTGGTGGTATCTTCCAGCTACGTGATGTGCCAAACGATGAGCCGGGTATGAGCCCACTTGAGATCTGGTGTAACGAATCGCAAGAACGTTACGTGATGGCCGTTGCGTCAGAGAACATGGCAGCATTTGATGCTATCTGTAAGCGTGAGCGTGCACCTTACGCAGTCGTTGGTGAAGCAACAGAAAAGCGCGAGCTGAAACTGGAAGATTCACACTTCGACAACACGCCAATCGATATGCCGATGGATATCCTGCTTGGCAAAACGCCGAAGATGCACCGCGATGCGAAAACATTGAAAGTTGATAGCCCTGCGATCACCCGTGACGGCATCGAAATCAATGAAGCGGCTGACCGCGTTCTTCGCCTGCCTACGGTTGCTGAGAAGACGTTCCTGATCACTATCGGTGACCGCACGGTGACAGGCCTTGTGGCGCGTGATCAGATGGTTGGTCCATGGCAGGTGCCTGTGGCTAACTGCGCGGTAACCGCAGCAAGCTACGATTCTTACCATGGTGAAGCCATGTCGATGGGTGAGCGCACGCCCGTTGCCCTCCTAGACTTTGGTGCCTCTGCCCGTCTAGCGGTGGGTGAGTCCCTAACTAACATTGCCGGTACTGACATCGGTGATATCAAGCGCATTAAACTGTCTGCTAACTGGATGTCTCCAGCCGGTCACCCAGGTGAAGATGCTGGCCTATATGAAGCCGTTAAAGCGGTCGGTGAAGAGCTTTGTCCGGCGCTTGGCCTGACTATCCCTGTCGGTAAAGACTCGATGTCGATGAAGACCAAGTGGGAAGAGAATGGCGAAAACAAAGAAGTCACTTCTCCGCTGTCTCTTATCATTACAGCATTTGGCCGTGTGGAAGACGTGCGCAAGACAGTCACGCCTCAGCTTCGCACTGACAAAGGCGAGACTTCACTGCTTCTTGTTGACCTAGGTAACGGTAAGAACCGCCTGGGGGCAACGGCTCTGGCTCAGGTTTACAAGCAGCTGGGTGATAAGCCGGCTGACGTAGACAACGCAGAGCAGCTAAAAGGTTTCTTCGATGCGATGCAAACTCTTGTTCGTGATGACAAGCTGGTGGCTTACCACGACAAGGGTGACGGTGGTCTGTTCGTGACACTGGCAGAGATGGCGTTTGCCGGTCACTGTGGCGTGAAAGCAGAGGTTGCTGGCCTAGGTGATGATGCACTGGCTGCACTATTTAACGAAGAGCTAGGTGCGGTTGTTCAGGTGAAGAACGACGACCTTGAAGCGGTTAAAGCGGTACTGGCCGCAAATGGCCTAGAAGCTTGCTCGCATGTTATCGGTAGCGTTGAAGCTTCTGACAGCATTGTTATCACTGCAGGCGATGCGGTTGTCCTTGAGCGCTCTCGCACCGAGCTTCGTACTATCTGGGCTGAAACCACGCATAAGATGCAGGGCCTTCGTGATAACCCAGCCTGTGCTGACCAAGAGTTCGAAGCGAAGAAAGACAATACTGACCCAGGCCTTAACACCAAGCTGAGCTTCGACATTAACGAAGACGTAGCGGCACCGTACATTGCTAAGGGTGCCAAGCCGAAGATGGCTATTCTGCGTGAGCAGGGTGTTAACTCTCACGTTGAAATGGCGGCTGCTTTTGACCGCGCCGGCTTTGAAGCAACCGATATCCACATGAGTGATATCCTGACCGGTCAGGCGGTACTGGACGAGTACCACGGCCTAGTGGCTTGTGGTGGTTTCTCTTACGGTGACGTACTGGGTGCCGGTGAAGGTTGGGCGAAGTCTATCCTGTTCAATGGCCAGGCTCGCGAGCAGTTCCAGAGCTTCTTCAACCGTGACAACACCTTTTCGCTAGGTGTGTGTAACGGCTGTCAGATGCTGTCGAACCTGAAAGAGCTGATCCCGGGTGCTGACCTATGGCCGCGTTTCGTGCGTAACGAATCTGAGCGTTTTGAAGCGCGCTTCAGCCTGGTTGAAGTACAGAAGTCTGATTCTGTGTTCTTCAGTGGTATGGAAGGCTCGCGCATGCCAATCGCGGTATCGCACGGTGAAGGTCGTGTTGAAGTTCGTGATGCTGACCACCTGGCAGCGATTGAAGCATCTGGTACGGTTGCGGTACGTTACGTGGACAACCACGGTAACCCAACCCAGCAGTACCCGAACAACCCGAACGGTTCACCGAACGCTATCACTGGCCTGACAACGCAAGATGGTCGTGTGACTATCATGATGCCTCACCCAGAGCGTGTGTTCCGTACCGTGGCGAACTCTTGGCATCCGGATGACTGGAGCGAGAACAGCCCGTGGATGCGCATGTTCCGCAATGCCCGCGTGAATATCGGCTAATAAGCTAATCACTTAATATTGATGAAAAAAACCGCTCCCAGTGAGCGGTTTTTTATTATCGGTATCATTTTTGGGAAATAAAAGTAGCAACAAATGCAAGACTATGATTAAGCTGAAGTTATCCATCAGGTGAATAATCGATGGGGCATAAGTCCAAAGTGGGTGCTGGAGGTGTAATGATTTTTTTCGATCTCGACAATACCCTGCTTGATCATGATGGCGCGGAGCAAGACGCCATTCGTGATTTCGCCAAGCGTTACCGTGATGAAATTATTGACTGCCCAGACGGTATCGAAGTGATGTGGCGGGCAATTACTGACCAAAAGCGCCAGCAGTGGCGGGCCGGAAAGCTCAACTTCGAAGGGCTGCGTCGGGCCCGGATCAGTGCCTTGTTCCGCCGCCCGCTCAGTGAAGAGTTGGCGGACGAGCTGATTGCAGAGTACTACGCCAATTACCGCCAATACTGGCGCTTGTTTCCCGATGTCCTGCCAGCACTGAAGAAGCTGCGCAATGTCGCTCCGCTTGCCATCATCACCAATGGTTTTACCTATCATCAGGAAGCGAAATTACAGGTGACAGGGATCCGCGAGTATTTCTCGTTCTTGGTGATCTCGGAGCAGGTGGGGGCCGCCAAGCCAGACCCGAAAATCTTCCAGCATGCACTGAAGCAAAGCGGCAAAACAGCGCAGGAGTGCTGGTATATCGGCAATCACCCTTTCAATGATGCCATGGCAGCCAGCGAGCTGGGGTTCAAAGCGGTGTGGCTTAACCGCTATAAGCGTGATACCAAAGTCTCGACCCGGGTGGTTAGAAGCCTTGAAGGGCTGGTGGATTTGGTTACCGTGCATTACTAGTGAGGGAACCTATTGTCAAACCAAGGTCTAATCAAGAGAAGGGAAACTCCCCCCAAAATAGATTGAATAATTGTTGTACTGGTTAAAATACCCGCATAAAATGTGCGCTCATTTTTGCGGGCTCTAAATGTCATTACCTCATGGAAGAGAGACAACAATGGATGTAACACGTCGTGGACTGCGTTTTGCCACCAAGGGGCTAGCAGTACTTGTAATGATTTGCCTGGTAAGATACGCCGACAACTTTGTGTTGATTTTCAGCCTAAACCAGGTCGGCATTGTGCCAAGCTTCATCGCACTCTTGGTCTTACTTTCCGGTATCGGTGCGATATTGGGTCTTAGCCGCGGCAATCGCTGGGGCTTCATCCCGCTGTACTTTTTTATTCCCGCCGTCACCATGTTTTTCAACTATAGCCTGATCCCTTACCTGCCTCAGTTGGTAACTCCTGAGTTTCGCAGTATCGTGATCTTTTTCCTCAACAGTAGCGTGCTACTTTTTTCTGTTCTGCTATTGCTGAAAATGATGGACAGTGATGTCATATTCTCGATAGAAAAATACTGAAACGCTGATCTTTCAGCCCCAGGCTTTTGATATACTTCAGCTTAAATCAAACAGGTCGTTGGCAGGTCCCCAGTTCCAACTTTGCCAAATGCCTCCTGCTCAGCAAAGGATGATGAGAATGAAAAAAATTGAAGCCATCATCAAGCCGTTCAAGCTTGACGATGTTCGCGAAGCCCTAGCCGATGTCGGTATCACCGGTATGACCGTCTCTGAAGTTAAAGGTTTCGGCCGCCAGAAAGGCCACACCGAGCTCTACCGTGGTGCCGAATACATGGTCGACTTCCTGCCGAAAGTGAAGCTGGAAATCGTCGTGGCCGATGAAGTGGCCGATCAGTGTGTCGATACCATCATCGAAACCGCCCAAACCGGTAAGATCGGTGACGGCAAGATCTTCATGTTTGACGTCGAGCGCGTGGTGCGTATCAGGACTGGTGAGGAAGACGAAGACGCTATCTAAATTAAGATGATAGCTTCGTTATTTCGCTCAATAACTTTATCGGGAGTGCTCATTTATGCGTATAAACTCCGCGCTCCCTCTGTGTTCTTGAGCGAAATCTCTTTGCCCTCATCTCAATTGCTCAATTCAAACTCCGCGCTTCCTCTTAGCCTGAGAATGAAACAGCATAGCCAAAGTCGATTTGGCTGAATAAACTCCGCGCTCCCTCTGTGTTCTTGAGCGAAATCTCTTTGCCCTCATCTCAATTGGCCATTGGCAGGTGGCTATCGGCCAGTGGAAGAGCAAAGGGCAGGAGCAAGAGCTTGATTGGGGAAAGTTATTCCACAATCCTGAGTCGCCCATCGCCCATCGCCCATCGCCCATCGCCCATCGCCCATCGCCCATCGCCCATCGCCCATCGCCCATCGCCCATCGCCTGATTAATAGGTTTTGCTTATTGAATGTATAAACCAATACGAATGGAGTCTGGTTATCCCCACCCGTATTATTGAGGAAAACCAAGGGGGAAATGATTATGTCGACACACAATATGATTGGCCTGGATAGCGTTAAATCTGAAGAGCTAGCCGTTGAACTCAACAAGCTGCTGGCCAACTACCAAGTGCTATACATGAACACGCGTGGCTATCATTGGAATATCAAGGGTAAAGAGTTCTTTGAGCTGCATGTGAAATTCGAAGAGATCTATACCGATCTGCAGGTAAAAATTGATGAACTGGCCGAGCGTGTGCTGACCCTAGGGGCTACACCTTCACATAGCTTTAGTGAATATCTAGAGGTAAGCGAAATCAAAGAGCACCTTAACGCCCATACTGGTGATGAGTGTGTTGGCGGCCTGCAACAGGGCTTCCAAACCGTGTTGGGTATGCAGCGCAGTATTCTTACTTTGGCTGGTGAAGCAAATGACGAGGGCACTGCCGCGATCATGGGTGATTACATCCGTGAGCAAGAAAAGCTGATGTGGATGTTCAACGCGTATAACCGCAATTGACCCACAGCCTCTAGGCACAGCAGCACAAACGGGAATTAGGCACGAAAAAAAGAGGTCGCAGGAAGCGACCTTTTTTATGTTTTTTTAAACCTAGGATCTAGGAACAAGGGGCTAGAACCGCGCTTTATCCTGCCTGTGGCTTTAGCTCACCGCTGTAGCGGCCTGGTTTGTGGTTCATCGCCAGAACCAGGTTCAGCATGAAAGCGCCGACGACCGAGAACATCAATACCATCGGGCTGACAAGGAAGAAAGAAGCCACCAGAATAGTGATATCAATGCCCATCTGTAGCTTACCGGCCGACCAGCCCATTTTTTCCTGTAGGAACAGCACCAGCACGTTGAAGCCACCCAGGCTAGTTTTATGGCGAAATAGGATCAGCATACCCAAGCCCATCAGCAAGCCACCGATCAGGGCGCAGTAAAGTGGTTCGAGGCGGCTGATCTCCAGTACGTGGTGGAGGTTGTCGGTAATGATAGATACCAGACCGCCGGAGATCACACTGGTGATTGCAAAGCTTTTGCCCATGCGGAACCAGGCCATCAGGTAAAACGGGCAGTTCATCAAAAAGTACAGCTGGCCAAACGACAGATCGACAAACTGGCTAACCAGCAGAGCAAGGCCAGTGGTACCGCCGGTGAGAAGATCGGCTTGCTGGAGAAAGAAAACCCCTTGGGCCACGATGAAAGTACCGGTAAGAATAGCAATGATATTTTCTTTCAGTGAATGATGATAACCGCTCAAGACAACACTCCTTATGTATAGAGGTGTCATGATATAGGGCATTGATGACAAGCGTGATAGCCGACATGAAATCTGTCTGTTGGTCGGTGTACAAATTAGATTACGCTGTCGTAAAAAATTAATTTCAATCATTACTTGTAATGTGGGTATTTTAGATTTGGTTACCTACGCCGAGGGAGTGAACAACTTGAAAACAATTCATACCAAAAATGAAATAAATACCAATAAAAAGTCACAACAGGGGTATCTGATTTAGATCAAATTATGTAAAATACTGCGTTATCTACAGGCGAGACGAAAACGTTTGCGTCCGCGTGACGCCTAGCTTTGCGGTTTTTCCGTTTTTTGCCAATTTTATGTGTTTACTGCCTCTTTGTCGGCGTGGCTACTAACCGGCTTGCCAGAGACAAAAAGGACTAAAACAATCTGAGTCAGGAGATACAGATGCTAAAGCGCGACATGAATATTGCCGACTACGATGCTGAACTATTTGCAGCGATCCAGGAAGAAACGGCGCGTCAGGAAGAGCACATCGAGTTGATTGCTTCTGAAAACTACACCAGCCCACGCGTGATGGAAGCCCAGGGCTCCCAACTGACCAATAAGTATGCCGAAGGCTACCCGGGCAAGCGCTACTATGGTGGTTGTGAGTACGTTGACAAAGCCGAGCAGCTAGCGATTGACCGTGCCTGCCAGCTATTTGGTGCCGAGTACGCCAACGTTCAGCCTCACTCTGGCTCGCAAGCGAACAACGCAGTGTACATGGCGCTACTGAATGCTGGCGATACCGTTCTGGGAATGAGCCTGGCACACGGTGGCCACTTGACTCACGGCTCACCAGTTAACTTCTCCGGTAAGCTGTATAACATCATTCCTTACGGTATCGATGAGCAGGGCCAGATCGATTACGACGAGATGGAAGCCTTGGCAGTAGAGCACAAGCCAAAAATGATCATCGGTGGCTTCTCTGCCTACTCGCAGGTTGTTGATTGGAAGCGTATGCGCGAAATCGCCGATAAGGTTGGCGCTTACCTGTTTGTTGATATGGCGCATGTTGCCGGTTTGATTGCCGCAGGTGTCTACCCGAACCCGGTTCCGCATGCTCATGTGGTAACAACCACAACGCACAAGACACTGGCTGGTCCACGTGGCGGCCTAGTGCTGTCTAATGGTGGCGAAGATCTTTACAAGAAGCTGAACTCGGCGGTATTCCCGGGTGGCCAGGGCGGTCCTTTGATGCATGTGATTGCAGCGAAGGCGGTGGCATTCAAAGAAGCGATGGAGCCGGAGTTCAAAGACTACCAGGCCCGCGTGGTTGAAAATGCCAAGGCGATGGTTGGCGAGTTCCTGGAGCGCGGATACAAGATTGTTTCTGGCAGCACAGAGAATCACCTGTTCCTGGTTGATCTGATCGACAAGGGGATCACCGGTAAAGAAGCCGACGCGGCGCTGGGTGCGGCCAACATCACGGTGAACAAGAACAGCGTACCGAATGATCCGCGCAGCCCGTTTGTGACGTCGGGTATCCGTGTCGGTACGCCAGCGATCACCCGTCGTGGCTTTAGCGTTGAAGATGCCAAGCAACTGGCGAACTGGATGTGTGATGTGATGGATAACATCGACAACCCAGAAGTGATTGAAGCGACCAAGGCGAAGGTATTGGAAATCTGTCACCGCCTACCTGTTTACGCGTAATGACAGGTGCCGGTCAGCGGCGGTATTAGAACGAAAGAGGGTCTGCGGCTTGCAGGCCCTTTTTTATTGCCTGTTGGCCGCATTTTCGCGAGAAATTTTGTGGTAATAGTCTCCCCCCGTTACTGAAATGGGTTACACTGGTGCGACGAAGTTGAGGAGGCAAGATGCATTGTCCTTTTTGTGGTGCCAATGACACCAAAGTAATAGATTCTCGATTGGTGGCCGATGGCCATCAGGTTCGTCGCCGCCGTCAATGCTTGGCATGCAGTGAGCGTTATACGACGTTTGAAACGGCTGAGCTGGTGATGCCTCGGGTGATCAAAACCAATGGTAACCGTGACCCGTTCAATGAAGATAAATTGCGCGGTGGGATCCAGCGTGCGTTGGAAAAGCGCCCTGTCAGCGCCGATGACATCGAGCGCGCCATCAATACCATCAAGTCACGCCTGCGGGCGACCGGTGAGCGCGAAGTGCCGTCGGAAATGATCGGTAACCTGGTGATGGAAGCCTTGAAAGAGCTCGATAAAGTGGCTTATATCCGCTTTGCTTCTGTCTACCGCAGTTTTGAAGACATTCGTGAGTTTGGTGAAGAAATCGCTAAACTGGAAAAATAATTGATGCCGGACGAAATGCGCCGGCTTTCTAACCGATACTGAAATCCCATGTTCTCATCTATCGACCATGCCATGATGCTGCGCGCAATCTCGTTGGCGAAGAACGGTCAGTACACCACCACCCCCAACCCCAATGTCGGCTGTGTGATCGCTTACGGCGATGAAATTGTCGGCGAAGGCTATCATTATCGTGCAGGCGAACCCCATGCTGAAGTGTTTGCGCTTCGGGCTGCCGGTGAAAAGGCAAAAGGGGCAACGGCGTATGTCACACTGGAGCCTTGCTCTCACTATGGTCGCACCCCGCCATGCGCTGAAGCGCTGGTCAAGGCCGGTGTCAAACGTGTGGTCTGCGCGATGGTAGATCCCAACCCGAAAGTTGCCGGACGAGGCATTGCCATTCTGCAACAGGCGGGCATTGAGGTGCAAACCGGCTTGTTGGAGCAAGATGCCGAAGCGTTGAATCCGGGTTTTATCAAGGTGATGAAGACCGGTCTGCCGTATCTCCAGCTCAAGCTGGCAGCCAGCCTTGACGGCCGTACTGCCTTGGCCAATGGTGAAAGTAAATGGATCACGGGGCCGGCAGCCAGGGCGGATGTCCAGCGCTACCGTGCTAAGGCCGGGGCTATTTTGTCGACCAGCGCAACGGTGTTGGCCGATGACCCGTCGTTGAACGTCCGTTGGCAGGAGCTGGGTGAGGACGTGCAGCAAGTGTACCCGCAGGCAGAGCTGCGCCAGCCGGTGAGGGTGGTGATTGACAGCCAGAACCGGGTGACACCGCAGCACCGTCTGATTAGCCTGCCGGGCACAACGCTACTGGCAAGAAAGCAGGCCGATACGTTGGAATGGCCGCAGGATGTAGAACAACTGGTTATGCCAGAAGGTGAGGGGATTGACCTCCACGCGCTTATGATTGAGTTGGCTAAGCACAATATCAACCATATCTGGGTGGAAGCGGGCGCCGGGCTTGCTGGTGGCCTGTTGCAGGCGGGGTTGGTGGATGAGCTGATCCTGTACCAGGCCCCAAAATTGATGGGTAGCGATAGCCGTGGTCTGGTGGATCTCAACGGACTGGTGTCGATGGCCCAGGTTCCCGAACTGACCATCTCGGATGTACGAATGGTCGGCGGTGATGTGCGTATCACTTCCCGTATTCAGCATCACATCCAATCTGATTTACTCAATGCAGACAAAGAATAAGGTTTGACATGTTTACTGGCATTATTGAAGCCGTGGGTACGATTACGGCCCTGACCCCAAAAGGCAAAGACATTTCTGTGACGGTGGACTCCGGCAAGCTGGACCTATCCGATGTAAAATTGGGTGACAGTATTGCCACCAACGGTGTGTGTCTGACTGTGGTAGCACTGACTGGCTCGGGCTACGTGGCTGATTTGTCGCTAGAAACCCTTAAGCGTACCGCATTTGTCAATTACCGTACTGGGCAGAAGGTTAACCTCGAGAAAGCCATGCTGCCAACCACTCGCTTCGGTGGCCATATGGTATCTGGTCATGTCGATGATGTGGCCGAGGTGATTGAGCGTACCCATACCGGCCGTGCGATTGAGTTTTGGCTCAAGGCTCCAGCACATTTGGCGAAGTATATTTCGGAGAAAGGCTCGGTGGCTGTCGATGGCATTAGCCTGACGGTCAATGCGATCCGGGGCGACGAGTTCAAGCTGACCATCGTGCCGCATACCGCTTCGGAAACCACCATGGAAGCGTTCGCCGCTGGCCGCAAGGTTAACCTGGAAGTTGACGTGATTGCCCGTTACCTCGAGCGCTTGATGCTGGGCGAGAAGGCTGCAGAGCCGAAGTCAGAAGTTTCTATGGATTTGCTGGCCCGCAGCGGGTTCCTTCGATAAACAGACAGAAGATTAACAAGAATTAAGGTAGCGATATGGCTCTAAGCAGTGCAAAGGAAATCATCGAAGATATCCGCCTAGGTAAGATGGTTATCCTGATGGATGACGAAGATCGTGAAAATGAAGGCGATCTGATCATTGCGGCGGAAAAAATCACCCCCGAGGCAATTAACTTCATGGCCCGCCATGGTCGTGGTTTGATCTGCCTGACCTTGACCAAGTCGCGCTGTAAGCAGCTTAAACTGCCTCTCATGGTGCAGGACAATACCGAGCAGTTCAGCACCAACTTCACCGTGTCGATTGAAGCGGCTGAAGGCGTGACGACGGGGATTTCGGCATCAGACCGCGCTGTGACCGTGCAGGCGGCCGTGGCGCCTGATGCGTCGCCAGCTGATATTGTGATGCCCGGCCATATCTTCCCACTGATGGCGCAGGAAGGCGGTGTTCTTGCACGTGCCGGTCACACCGAAGCCGGCTGTGATGTGGCCCGTTTGGCAGGCCTTGAGCCAGCGAGCGTGATTGTTGAGATCCTCAACGAAGACGGCACCATGGCGCGCCGCCCAGATCTTGAAGTCTTTGCTGAGCAGCACGGCCTGAAGCTGGGCACTATTGCGGATTTGATTGAGTACCGCAACAACAACGAGACCACTATCGAGCGTGTCGCGCAGTGTACCCTGCCAACCGAATTCGGTGATTTCGAGATGATCACTTACCGTGACACCATCGACAACCAGGTTCATTACGCACTGCAAAAAGGCGAGGTTGTTGACGGTGAGCCGACCTTGGTCCGTGTTCACCTGCAAGATACGTTCAAGGATATTCTCCACTCCGGGGCGACCCAGTGGACGTTGCCGTCGGCGATGCAGCGTATTGCCGACGAAGGTGGGGTATTGGTGGTTCTGAGCAAGGCAGAAAGCCAGGAATCGATCATTACCAAGGTACAGCACATGGCGGCTCAGGAAGAAGGCAAGCCGGGTGTGAAATTGAACCCGAAAGATCAATCGCGCCAAGTGGGTGTCGGCTCTCAAATCTTGGCCGACCTGGGCATTTCAAAAATGCGTCTGCTGTCATCGAGCACCCAGCGTTACCATTCGCTATCGGGTTTTGGCCTCGAAGCAGTTGAATATATTTGCGAATAATATAGGCGGGCACAGTGCCCGCTGTTGTCTGAAACATTTGCCCATTTATTAAATTGAACATTGCCGGTACAGGGCGGGCGGGGGCTGAAATATGCTAATTGGTATAACGCACAAAGTGTGATAGACTCCCGCGGTTTCTCATACCGGAAAAATGACATAGTCACAGGAAGGCCCATGAAGGTAATCGAAGGCGCCATCGCGGCACCAAACGCAAAAGTTGCTATCGTAATTTCACGCTTTAACAGCTTCATCAATGAAAGCTTGCTGGAAGGCGCGCTAGACGCTCTGAAACGTCAGGGTCAGGTAAGCGACGACAACATCACTGTTGTTCGTTGTCCGGGTGCATACGAGCTTCCGCTTGTGGCACAGCAAGTTGCTAAAAGCGATCGTTATGACGCTATCGTTGCGCTTGGCTCTGTGATCCGTGGCGGTACGCCACATTTTGATTATGTTGCCGGTGAGTGTAACAAAGGTCTGGCACAGGTTGCGCTTGAGTACAATACTCCAGTAGCATTCGGTGTTCTGACTGTAGATTCTATCGAACAAGCCATTGAGCGTGCCGGTACCAAGGCTGGTAATAAAGGGGCAGAGGCTGCACTAAGCGCGCTTGAAATGGTTAATGTCCTGTCCCAAATTGAATCCTAATGGGGGTTAGTGTGAAACCAGCCGCACGTCGTAACGCACGTCACTTTGCTGTACAAGCAATCTATTCTTGGCAAATTACCAAAGGTAACGTTGCAGATATCGAGCAACATTTCCTTTCTGGCGACAACTTTGAAGAAGAAGAGCACCAGGCAGATGCCCCGGCGCTAGCAGCACCACATACCGACGTAGCTTACTTCCGTGATCTACTGACCGGTGTTGTTCTGAACCATCAGGAGCTGGACAGCAAGATGCGTCCTTACCTGTCGCGTCCGCTTCAGGATCTGGACCAAATGGAACTGGCGCTACTTCGTCTTGCCATGTACGAGATGATGAAGCGTGATGACGTACCATTCAAAGTGGTGATCAACGAAGCAATCGAACTGGCGAAAGCCTTCGGTGCAGAAGACAGCCACAAGTTTGTGAATGGTGTGCTGGACAAGGCAGCACCATCACTTCGCAAGAAGTAATCACAACATGATTGTAAAAGGCCAGCAATGCTGGCCTTTTTTCTGTCTACCCAAAGAAGAATATGGCAAACGAATTTGATCTGATCGCCCGGTACTTTGAGCACCAGGCCGTGAAACGAAAAGATGTGCCTTTGGCAATCGGTGACGATTGTGCCTTGCTGGAGGTACCGGAAGGGAGCCAGCTGGCCGTCAGTACCGACTCGCTGGTTGCGGGGACCCACTTTCTGGCCGAGGCTGATCCGGCCTGGGTTGCCCACAAGGCCCTGGCCTCCAACCTCAGTGATTTGGCCGCCATGGGGGCGACGCCGGCTTGGGTTTCGCTGGCTCTGACTATGCCCAAGCCTGATGAGGCCTGGCTGGCAGGGTTCTGCGAGGGCTTTTTCGCCTTGGCCGAGTATTACAATGTCCAGCTAGTGGGCGGTGACACCACCAAGGGGCCGCTTAGTATCACCCTGACCGTGCATGGTTTTATTCCTAAGGGTAAAGCCTTGACCCGCAGCGGCGCCCACTCCGGTGACTGGATCTACGTCACTGGAAATTTGGGGGATAGTGCCGCCGGCCTGGCATTGCTGCTGGGACAGAGGACAGTCGATGATCCGATGCTCGAGTCCATTTTGCTTGAGCGCCACCATAAGGCAGAGCCTCGTATTCTGGCTGGACAGGCATTGCGCGGAATAGCCTCGGCCGCATTGGATATCTCAGATGGCCTGATTAGCGACCTTGGGCATATTTTGCAACGCTCAGGGGTGTCAGCAGAAATTGACGTTGATAAACTACCTCTTTCGCCAGAGCTGGAAGCCTTTGAGCCTGAGCGGGATAAAGCGTTGCAGCTAGCCTTGGCCAGTGGCGAAGAATATGAGTTGTGCTTTACGGTGCCGGAGCAGAATAGGGGCGCAGTAGATATCGCCTTGGCCCACAGTGGCGTAAAGGCAACCTGTATTGGTCAGTTGCGACCGGGACAGGGGACTCGCTTGGTACGCGATGGCCAGCCGCTCAACTGGCAGCTGCACGGATATGATCATTTTGCGGAGTAAATTGTGGCAAACCCGAAAGACAAGATTAACCTGAAAAACCCATGGCATTTGTTGGCGACCGGCTTTGGTAGCGGCCTTTCTCCAATCATACCGGGTACCATGGGAACCGTGGCTGCGATCCCGTTGTATTTGCTGATGGTGCAGTTGCCTTTCACGGTCTACCTGCTGATCACCGTGGTGGCTGCCTTTATCGGTATTACGATTTGCCAGAAAACCTCTGATGATATGGGTGTCCATGATCATGGCAGCATTGTCTGGGATGAGTTCGTCGGTTTCTGGATCACCATGGCGATAGCCCCTGTTGTTAGTTGGCAGTGGGTTCTGGCGGGGTTTGTGCTGTTCCGCTTTTTCGATATGGTTAAGCCATGGCCGATCAGCTGGCTCGACAAGCATGTCCACGGTGGGCTTGGCATCATGGTCGATGATATATTGGCCGGTTTCATGGCGATGATTGCCCTATGGGGCATTGGCCACTGGCTGGGTTGGTAACCCAGTATTCTTGCCTTGATGAGATTGAAGCCGTGCACTAGCACGGCTTTTTTTATTTCTAATTCAGTGGGCTAAGCTTTAAGGGGCTAGAGGAGAAGGCACTATGGAGAGGGCATGATCAGGAAATATCGAGAATGGGGAGGGTTGATAGCCATGATCCCCGTCTTAGCCTACGGCCAGATCTTCCCTTCGACTGGGGCGGCCTGGGTGCTACCGGGCAGTTGGCAAGATGCGGTGATTGACGGCAAGCCGGTCACGGCCGAGCAGGTAAAAGCCTGGGAGAGCCAGCATGCCGATGTGGTTTTCGGTAGCATGCAAGATCGGGCGATGAACCAGAAGATGAACGCGATGGGGTATATGTATGCCCACAAGTTTGACTGCCGTCCGGGTAAGCAAGAGGCTTGGCTGAGCCGCCAGGCTTTTCTCGCTGGAGTAGACGTGGAAGAGGGGTATCTGCACTTTGCCGAAGATACCGTGTTGCTGATGGATAAGCCAAGCTCGGGAATGGCCTACCTGCTTGAGGGGCATCCCTATCACTTGCTTCTGGTTCGCAACCACCAATTCTCCACGGCACGATTGCCGATTGATTTGCAGGCCGGCGATCAGCTCATTGTCATGTCGTCATATCCCTTTGATGCTTTTGAACTGGAGGCCGATAGCCTGCCCCGTGTCTCTCGCCATGTAGCCGATGACACCGGCGCCGTTGGGCGATGGCAGCCCGTAGCGGTGAGTTGGCAGGCCGAGGGCTCTAGTTCAAGCCTAGGAACGTTTGTGCCGGGCGGGGCATGGCACAGTGCCTTTCCCCGCTATCTAGGGCGGGAGCTCAACACCGGCGATCCCGGCCTGGCTGCAGGGCTGAGGGTATGGATGCTATCGCTGTCTTGGCCGCAGGCCAGTCGGCTTGACACCCTGGCCATCTCTCCTTGGCTTGCGGTTTCGCAGACCGGGCAACAGCAGGGCCTTGCCATTCCCGGCTGGGATCCCCGTAACGATAAGAATAGTGACGGCTATGTCGATGAGCATGAATTTTCGGTACGTGCCAATGTCAGTGCATCGGCCCGCTTCCGCCATCAAGCAAGGCTGATCCCGGCAGGCTATTTATGGCCGGGAACCTGCTGGTATCGGGTCAACTTGCTCGATAGCGCATTCAATACCCTTCATGCCCAGTGGTACCAACAGGATTGGCAGCGGCAGGGGCTGTCTGGAGCTTACAACGATGATATGGCGAAGTTGTTGGGTGACAACCAGTTCAAGGTGGTGTCGGGCGGTAAAATCAATGAGCTGCCGTATGTCGCCGGAAGTCAGCAGGCCGAGTACGATTATGCGATGCAGCTTGCTGGCTTTCTTAAGCAAGTCAAGTCCCTGACTGGTACCCGGTGGCTGGCTGCCAATATCTCCGAGCTCAACCTGTGGCACTATGAAGCCTGGCCGCCGGCACTGAGGGAAGTGATTGATGTCTGGTTGCGGGAGCACTACCTCACTCCGGCTATCGGGCTTGGACGGCTTCAGCGATATTGGGATAACTTTGCCCTAGCAGGCCAACAGGACAAGAGCTTGATCATGGCTTCCACCAAAGGGGGGAGAAGCCAGCTCTCACCAAGGGATCTATCGGCATGGCAGCAGGACATCGAAACCGGCCTGGCACTCTACTATTTGTTCAACGTCCCCGGCCAAACCTATTATCACAGCTGGAACCAGAGCTATCGTTACGGCAGTGGCCACACCGATACTGCAAATTGGCCACAGCCGGGTATGGCCAAGAATAGCGCCTATCAACCGACAGCCATGCTGAGCGTTGACATCGGTGTTCCGGAGATAGCTCCGCAAGGGACTGAGCGGGTTGTGTTCGAAGGCAAGGGGGTAGAGGCAGACTCTGCTGCAACGGCTATCGGTGGTATTCCCCTCCAGCCTTCGGGCTGGTATTGGCTTCAGCGTAGTGGCTGGTTTAGTGATTTCCCCAAGCAGGGGGTGATTGCCCGCCGCTACAGCAAGGGGCTCGTTGTCTATCGGGGAGCCAGGGAGCGCAATCAATCCGACTTCTTCGCAACCGAGCCGCTTGATGTCAGTCTGGATGGACATTACCAGCGAGTTAATTTTGATGGCAGCTTGGGACCTGCGGTTAGCCAAGTGTCGCTAAGCGGCTATCAGGGAATGATCTTGAAACGAGTTGGCGACAACTAGCCGAGATAAAAAGCCCCAAGCAACCAGAGTTGCTTGGGGCCCGGAGTGTAGCTGTTATCGCTGGGTGTCGGCTTAGTCGAGATAAGCGCGGATCTGTTTCTCGATCCCCGGGCCGTCAATTTCCAGCATCGCATGGAGTTCGGCTTGGGTGCCTTGTTCAATGAAGCGGTCCGGCAGGCCGAGGTTCAGTACCGGCTTGAGCACCTTCTGTTTCATCAGGAACTCGTTGACACCGCTGCCTGCACCGCCGGCGATGGCATTTTCTTCCACCGTGACCAACACGTCGTGGCTGGCAGCCAGCTCGAGGATCAGAGCCTCATCCAGCGGTTTGACAAAGCGCATGTCGGCGACGGTTGCATTGAGGCTTTCGGCGGCCTCAAGCGCGTAGCTCAGCATGGTGCCGAAATTGAGGATAGCGACTTTCTCGCCTTGGCGGCGAACCACCCCTTTACCGATTGGCAGTGCTGTCATTTCTCGCGCGGGCGCAATGCCTGTTCCGCTACCGCGAGGGTAACGTACCGCACACGGGCCTTGGTGCTGGTGGCCGGTGTAGAGCATCTGGCGGCACTCGTTTTCATCGCTCGGCGCCATGATCACCATATTCGGAATGCAGCGCATGAAGCTCAGGTCGAAGGCCCCCTGGTGGGTCTGGCCGTCGGCACCGACCAGTCCGCCGCGGTCGATGGCAAACATGACCGGCAGATCCATAATGGCGATATCGTGGATCAGCTGATCGTAGCCCCGCTGCAGGAAGGTCGAATAAATCGCCACAACCGGGTGGTAGCCACCAATCGCCATACCCGTGGCCAGGGTCACGGCATGCTGCTCGGCAATTGCCACGTCAAAATACTGCGACGGGTACTCTTTGGAGAAGCGGACCATGCCAGAGCCTTCGCGCATCGCCGGCGTGATAGCCATCAGCTTATCATCCTGCTCGGCCATGTCGCACAGCCAGTCACCGAAGACATTGGAGAAGGTCGGTTGGCTTTTCGCTTTCGGGATCGGGTTCTGGCTCAGATCAAACTTGGGTACCGCGTGGTAGTTGATCGGATCGGCCTCGGCAGGGGCATAGCCTTTGCCTTTCTTGGTCATGATGTGCAGGAACTGCGGTCCCTTGAGGTTGCGCATGTTCTTGAGGGTTTTGACCAGCTCTTCGACATCGTGCCCGTCAATTGGGCCGATGTAATTAAAGCCCAGCTCTTCGAACATGGTGCCAGGAACCACCATGCCCTTGAGGTGCTCTTCGGCACGTCTCACCAGCTCTTTGATCGGCGGCGCACCGGAAAGGACTTTTTTACCGCCTTCACGGATAGTGGTGTAAAGGTTACCGGACAGCAGGCGCGCAAGGTGGTTGTTCAAGGCGCCGACATTTTCCGAAATCGACATTTCGTTGTCGTTGAGGATCACCAGCATGTCCGAATGGACATCACCGGCATGGTTCATTGCCTCGAAAGCCATCCCGGCGGTGATGGCACCGTCACCAATGACACTGACGACCTTGCGGCCCAGACCTTCTTTTTCCGCGGCGATAGCCATCCCCAGACCGGCACTGATCGAGGTTGACGAATGACCGACCGACAGGACATCGTATTCGCTTTCTTCACGCCACGGGAAGGGGTGTACCCCGCCTTTCTGGCGGATAGTCGGCATCTGATCACGACGACCGGTAAGGATCTTGTGCGGATAGGCCTGGTGGCCGACATCCCAGATCAGGTGATCGAAGGGGGTGTTGTATACATAATGCAGAGCGACGGTTAACTCGACGGCTCCCAGGCCAGAGGCAAAGTGGCCACTGCTCTGGCTGACCGAGTTCAGTAGGTAGGTACGTAGCTCGTCGCACACCGCCGGCAGGCTCTCTGCTGGCAGCAGGCGTAACTCATCTGGTGTGTTGGCCAACGCCAGATGAGGGTATTTTGAAATATCCAGTGTCATAACATTCACGGCGCTTTGCTGTTTTTAGTTATTGCGCTCGATGACGTATCGGGCAAAAACTTCTAATTGTTCTGTATTGTAAGGGATTGCACTCAATGCGTGTAGTGCCTGTTGGTACAGTTGCTGAGCTTTTGCCTTTGCGCCATCCAACCCGAGAAGAGCAGGATAGGTACTTTTTTCCAGCTCGATATCTGAACCTTGCGGCTTGCCCAAGGTTTCGGTATCACTTATTACATCTAGAATATCGTCTTGAACCTGAAACGCCAAACCAATTGCATCGGCATAGGCATTTAGGTGGGGCAGAACAGCAAGTCCTTTGTCTCCGGCTGCCAGCGCTCCCAGGCGAACCGCGCAGCGGATCAGCGCCCCGGTTTTGTGGCGATGGATGGTTTCGAGCCGCTCAAGGCCCACCTGTTTGCCTTCAGCATCCAGATCAAGGGCCTGGCCCATACACATACCGCTGGCCCCGGAGGCTTTGGCCAGTTCTCGGATCATGGTGACCCGCTGGGCTTCGCCGTCGGCACTCAATGGGCCCGAGGCCAGAATATCAAACGCCAGGGTTTGCAGCGCGTCACCGGCCAGAATCGCCGTCGCTTCATCGAAAGCAACATGGCAGGTCGGCTGGCCGCGGCGCAGATCGTCGTTATCCATCGCCGGGAGATCATCATGGATCAGTGAGTACGCATGGATGCATTCCACCGCAGCGGCCGGTGTATCGAGATCAGCCACGTTGGCACCGAGCATTTCACCGGTCACATAGGTGAGGAACGGACGGGCGCGTTTGCCGCCAAGCAGGGCACCGTGTTTCATCGCTTTGATCAGCGGTAGGTCGGCAAAGGGCTGGGTATCGATCCAGTCCCCGAGTTGCTGGTTGCTACGCGCTTGGTAAAACTGGAGTGATTGCGACAGTGATGGCGTGTTATTCATTATTTGCATCAAATTTGGTCAGGGGAGCTTCGTCGTCTGCCTGAAGCAGGATTTCAACGCGCTGTTCGGCTTGGGTCAGCTTTTGTTGGCTGGTACGGGCAAGAGCAATGCCGCGCTCGAACTTTTTCAGCGCATCTTCTAGCGCAATATCACCGGATTCCAGCTCGTTGACGATTGAGTCTAGTTCATCCAATGCGGCTTCAAAGGCCATATTTTCTGGTTTTTTGGCTGCCATAGTGGTGTCGCTTCTTATATAAGTGCTCGAAAAAATAGCGTAGAGCGTATTCTGGGTCAAATTATCTCACAGTAATTTGTGTCACAAACAGGATTTTTCATTTTTTATTGGGGCAGGACTAAACCTGAGCAGCCAAGTGCCGATAACAAGGTGCAGCAAAGAGAATTGCGGGGGTGGGTTTCGTCTGGAAGCTTCCCGAAGCGTGAATAATGAACGAATGCAGCCCTTTTTGCATTGTGGCTTTGAAAGGTCACAAGGGGCTAGATACAATGTTCGCTCGAAAATGATTCCTGAGAGCAACGAACTGGAGACTACCAAGTGGATTTGGCAACCCTTATAGGATTAATTGGGGCATTTGCTTTTGTCATAATGGCGATGGTGCTTGGCGGCAGCTTTGGCATGTTCGTTGATACCCAGTCTATTTTGATTGTGTTCTGTGGTTCGCTGTTTGTAGCATTGATGCAGTATAGCGTCGGCCAGTTTTTGGGGGCGACGAAAATTGCCCTCAAGGCATTTATGTTCAAGAACGACAACCCGGAAGACTTGATTGCTAAAATCGTCGAGATGGCCGATGCCGCCCGTAAAGGTGGCTTCCTCGCGCTCGAAGAAATGGAAGTGGACAATACCTTCCTGCGCAAAGGCGTTGACTTGTTGGTGGATGGCCATGACGCCGATGTGGTAAGGGCGACACTGCAAAAAGACATCGCCTTGACCAATGAACGCCACGAGCAGGGGATCAGTATCTTCAAGGCGCTGGGCGATGTTGCGCCGGCGATGGGGATGATCGGTACGCTGATTGGTCTGGTCGCCATGCTGTCGAATATGGACGATCCTAAGTCGATTGGCCCGGCGATGGCAGTTGCCCTTCTGACTACCCTGTACGGGGCGATTTTGGCCAACATGGTGATGCTGCCCATTGCGGCGAAGCTGGGGCTGCGCAAAGATGAGGAAAAGCTCAACCGCCGCCTGATCCTCGATGGGGTGCTGGCGATTCAGGATGGCCAGAACCCGCGGGTTATCGACAGCTATTTGAAGAACTACCTCAACGAGAAAAAACGTACTATCAACGTTGACGATTAAGAAGGGCAGATGGAAGAAGAACATAAATGTCCCCCTCCGGGCCTGCCACAGTGGATGGGCACTTTTGCCGACTTGATGTCGCTGCTGATGTGTTTCTTTGTTCTGCTGCTGTCCTTTTCTGAAATGGACGTGCTGAAGTTCAAGCAGATCGCCGGTTCGATGAAATTTGCGTTCGGGGTGCAGAATATGCTGGAGGTGAAGGATATTCCCAAGGGCACCAGTGTGATCGCCCAGGAGTTCCGCCCGGGTCGGCCCGAGCCGACACCGATTGAGGTGATCATGCAGCAGACCATCGACATGACCCAGCGTACCTTGGATTTCCACGAAGGGGATTCCGACCGGGCAGGCGGGACCAAGCGTGATGCCGGCAAGCTGACCGGTGGTCAGAGTGCAGAAATCGCGACCCAGCAAAACCAGAACAACGAGTCGGAAATGTCCGAAGCCCAAGAGCAGTTGCTCGAGGTACTCAAGCAGGCCCTGAACCGCGAAGTGGAAGAAGGGGCCATCGAGGTGGAGAACCTCGGCCAGCAGGTGGTGATCCGCATCAAGGAGAAGGGTGCCTTCCCGGAAGGATCGGCCTTCTTGCAGCCGAAATTCCGTCCGCTGATCCGCCAGGTGGCGGATTTGGTCAAAGACGTGCCGGGGGTGATCCGCGTCAGTGGCCATACCGACAACCAAAAATTGGACTCAGAGCTTTATCGCTCTAACTGGGACCTCTCTGCCCAGCGCGCGGTGTCGGTCGCGCAGGAGATGGAGCAGGTTGATGGCTTCGACCATCAAAGGCTGCGGGTGGTTGGCCTGGCCGATACCCAGCCACTGAACGACAACAGCACCCCGGATGCGCGCAAGGCCAACCGTCGGGTAGAAATTTCCATCATGCAGGGCGAGCCCCACTACAGCGAAGAAATTTCCAGTCGCGGTACTCAGTAAGCCGGCTTGGTGTGATTTTACAGGCCGTCTCCCGAGCAGGAGACGGCCTTTGTTTGTTTGGGGATAAGCAACTGGCTAACGCTAAATGAAAATATGCCTACACTATATTTAAGTAGCTTGACTATATATCCTTGTTTCAGCAACAGCCTGCTTGCTGTATAATCCGCGCCTTTGATCCTTTTTGGTATTGTTTGGCCCAGTGTAGCGAAGCGTGTTATGAAATTTATCGTTAAACCCCATCCTGAGATTTTCGTAAAGAGTGAATCCGTACGTAAGCGTTTTACCAGAATCTTAGAATGTAACATTCGCATTATCCTTCAGCGTCTGTCTGATTCTATTGCGGTATACAACCGCCGCAGCCACATTGAAGTGGTGCCAAAAGACGAGAGCCTGCGTGAAGAAGTGTTGGCTGTCTTGACCCAGACTCCGGGTATTCACCATACATTGGAAGTTAAGCAAACGGATTTTACCGATCTGCACGATATCTACGAGCAGACGCTGGCCCATGTTGGTGACAGCCTAGAAGGCAAGACTTTCTGTGTGCGTGCCAAACGTACCGGTAAGCATGACTTTACCTCGATTGAGCTGGAGCGTTACGTCGGGGGCGGTTTGAACCAAGCGATTGAGTCGGCATCGGTGAAGCTGAAGAACCCGGATGTGACGGTGCGTGTCGAAGTCCAGAACGACAAGCTTAACCAGATCCTAGCCCGCCATAAAGGGTTAGGTGGCTTCCCGCTGGGGACCCAGGAAGACGTATTGAGCTTGATCTCCGGTGGTTTCGACTCGGGTGTGTCGAGCTACTTGCATATCAAGCGCGGCAGCAAAGTCCATTACTGCTTCTTCAACCTAGGCGGTCCAGCGCACGAAATCGGCGTGAAGCAGGTTTCCCACTTCTTGTGGAAGAAATTCGGTTCATCCGCTAAGGTCAAGTTTATTGCCATCGACTTCGAACCGGTAGTCGGCGAGATCCTTGAAAACATTGATGACGGCCAGATGGGCGTTGTGCTTAAGCGCATGTTCATGCGTGCAGCGGGTATGGTTGCTGAGCGCTTTGGTATCGAAGCGTTGGTAACCGGTGAAGCTCTGGGCCAGGTATCGAGCCAGACGCTGACTAACCTACGTCATATCGATAACGTGACCGATACGCTGATCCTGCGTCCGCTGATCAACTGGGATAAGGAAGACATTATCGATGTTGCCCGCCAGATCGGTACCGAAGATTTTGCCAAGACCATGCCTGAGTTCTGTGGTGTGATTTCCAAGAGCCCGACAGTCAAAGCGGTGAAAGAGAAGCTGGAAGCCGAGGAAGCGAAGTTCGATTTTACTGTTCTTGAGCGAGTGGTCACTGAGGCGCGTGTGATTGATATCCGTGACATCGAAAAAGAGAGCCAGGAGCAGGCACCGGAAATCGAGCTGGTCGACCAGATCGAGACCGACGCCGTGGTACTGGATATCCGTAGCCCGGATGAAGAGGACGAGAACCCGCTGGAAATCGACAATGTCGATGTGAAGCACCTTCCGTTCTACAAGCTGGCGACCCAGTTTGGCGATCTGCCGCAGGACAAAACGTACCTGCTGTACTGTGACCGTGGCGTAATGAGCCGTCTTCAGGCGCTGTACCTGAAAGAGAACGGCTTTGATAACGTCAAGGTGTATCGTCCGTAAGAGCGATGCGATGGTACTGTGGTGCTATGGCCCTATGGGTTTAAAGGCGGTCCATAGAAAGTTAGATACTGTGTCTATATGATTGTTCTGACATTAGCTTTTTGAATGTAAAAAGCTGATGGTTGACAATAATCATGGTTTGGGAAATCTGTCCACAGAACCACAGAACCACAGAACCACAGAACCACAGAACCAAAACAAAAACGAGAACCGTAAGGTTCTCGTTTTTTTATGTCTGTACCTCGGGCAGGACTAATTTCCTCGGCCCTATTTCCTTGGTGTTATTTTCTAGGTAAAACCGTGTAGTGCATATTCGGCCACACCACCATCGGCTCCGCGACCTCGGCGGCCTTTTCCTTGCCGGCCAGGTGGTTGATGATCTCAAACGCGAATTCCATCGCTGTCCCCGGCCCTTGGCTGGTCAGTAGACGGTGATTGATGTCGTAAACCACTCGCTTGGTACGCAGGCGCTCGGCCGGGATATGGTCGTGGAAGCTTGGGTGCGCGGTCATCAGTGCGTCGGGATAGAGCTGGTGGTGCTCAAGCACCAAGGCTGGGGCAGCGCAAATGGCGGCGACTAATTTGCCGTCGTATTTATGCTGTTTGACAAATTCAACCAGCAGCGGGCTGTCGCGGAAGCATTCGGCCCCGCCGAGGCCGCCCGGCAGGACCACGCAGTCAAACGGCTCATCGGCAATATTGACCAAGGCGGTATCGGCGACCAGCTTGATGCCGCGCGAGCCCTCCATGATCAAGGCACCATCCGAGGCGACACTGGCGGTAGTTACCGAGAAACCGGCGCGTACCAGCATATCTATGGTGGTCACGGCTTCCATTTCTTCGGTACCCGGGGCAATGCATACCGCTACCCTGATCGTTTTTGGGCGGGCGCTGTCATTGGTCATGGTATTGTTTCTCCAGTTCTTTTATTGCTTGCCACAGGCGTTGGTTGCAAGGCACAGCGATCTGGTGTGCTGCCGCCCGGGCAATAAGATATCCGCTAATATAGTCGATTTCAGTCTGTCTTTGATGGCAAACGTCCTGATTCATGGAAGAAAAGTTGCCTGCCGTTGCTTTTATCACCGTGTCGACCTGTTGCCGGAGTTCAGAGCCTGCCACTGGGTAGCCCTCTGCGGTCATGACCTCAGCTACTTCCTGGCAAATATTGGTAAGTTCGGTATCAAACTGTGCCAGTGCCAGCTCACCATTTTTGCAATTATGGAGGGCGGTTAGCGGATTGATGGCGCAGTTTATCGCCAGCTTGCGCCATAAGGGGAGGTTGATGTCGTCCTGCCACTGGCAAGGGGAAAGGGCATCATCAAAGAGCTGGCCCAGGTGCTGTAAGCGATTTCCCTGAGCAGTGATGCCGCCCAATAGGGTTGGACCGATACCGGTATGGCGTACTTCTCCCTCGCTTGGACGGAACGCGGCCTGTGCTGTTGTGGCATAAATGATAGGATTATCAGGAAGCATTTCCATTAGGGTTTGCTGGCTCCCCATGCCGTTGTGCATGACGACGACGACGGTACTGGGTCTCAGGTGGGCTTTGACCGCTTGAATAGCGGGTTGTACCTGAAACGCTTTGACGGTAACTAGCAACAGCTCACTGCTACTGAGCTGAGGCGGCTGGTTAGCGTCAAACTGATAGCTGGCTTCTGACGTGATATTGGCTGTCGCGTCAGTGCCTGATAGATGAATCGATAGTTGCTGTTTGTTATCACGCGTCCAGAAGTGGACTTCGTTTTTTGCGGCAAGTTTGCAGCCCCACAGCCTGCCGATGGCACCTGCACCGAGAATGGTGATCTTCACAACGTGCTTCCGTGTTTCGTTTCTTTAGCGTGATGATATCACTGATGGAAATGAGAAGAGAGTGTTCCGCTCTTCCCTGAGCGGAGGTAGGCAGAAGTTAGATGGGGAACCGGTCAGAATTTATAGTTGGCCGAGAGGTAGTGGCCAAATCCTGTCGTTTCGCCGGCTATCCCACCATCTTTGAACAGAGCCATATTGTCATAATATTTGAGGCCGTAGCCAAAAGCCCATTGAGGGGTATGGTAATAGATACCATTGAACCACTCAATTGACGTAGTACTACGGTTTGGATCATCGGTTATCTTTGATGCGCCGAATTTATAATCCAAGTAGCCTTGATAGGTGACAAAATGGCCGCTGGCAAAGGTGTACCAGGGCTTGAACCAGTTGGTCGACACCATGTAACCGTCCCATTTGCCCTCGTTAGCGGCGCCGAAGTTCTCGCGCACATAGCGGGCATAGGTATTGAGTCCCATCTTGCCGAACCAGGGCATCTCGATGTCAGAGCCCAGCCCGATGTAATGTTCAAACAACGCGTTATCGCCGACGTTGGTGACGGTGGAAATATAGAGTTCCTGTACCGGACCAAACGACAAGTCTTTGCCGGTCATGCCATCGATTGACAAGCGCGGGGCAAACTTGAAGAAAAAGTTGTCGGCGAAATCATCGCTGCCTTGTGGCTTGTTGCGGTCTGAGGTGCTGGAGTTGAATATGTCGAACACATCCAGGTAGCCGTATACGTCAAGCCAGCCTGAGCGGCCGCCGAACTCCATTTCAAAGTAGGTGTCATCTTGGAAGCCAAAGGGGATCTTGTTGTCGATACTTTGCATCAGGTTGAATGTTATCCATTTATAGTCGTTCTTGCGGATATCATCGGAGTAGTCGACAGCATAGCTGGTTACGGGCAGCATCAATGCTGCGCTGATACTCAAAGCGGTCAGGGTTTTATACATGATAGTGTCTCGCTAGCCATTTGCCATTGCCTGTTGAGCGCTGGTGGGCCATGTAGTCTGGCGTAGTCCAGTGCTAATTAAAGGCTAGCGGAAGTGGTCGGCGACGGGGCGCTGTCTTGCAACTGCGGCAAGGATCTTGCGTGTGAAATTCTTAAAGCTGGAAAAATGTGCCAGAAATGAACAACAAAGACAGGGTGTCTCGAAAGTAATTTCTATCTTAGATTTGAGAGACCAGGGAGTAGCAGGAGCCAGCCAAAACAAAAAAAGCACCCGAAGGTGCTTTTTCGTCAACTACGTGAGCAGCAACTTAGAACTTGTAAGTTACGCTGAAGTAGTGGCCAACGCCGCTTGATTTAAAGGCGCTTGTGTCTTTGATACCGTATACGTCTTTATACGCTTTCAGGCCGTAGCCCACTGCGTAGCGGTCAGAGTGCCAGTACAGGCCATTGAACATCGCACCGCCGTTGCTTGCTGATGCGTATTCATCTTCCATACCGAACTGGTAATCGATGTAACCTTGGTAAGAGATGAATGAGCCGTTCTCGAAGAAGTAGAATGGCTTGAACCAGTTAGTAGATACCTGGAAGCCGTTCCAGTCCTTGTGGTTTGAGTCGTAAGTACCGTAGAAGTTAAGGCCAACTTTGCCCAACCATGGCACCATGACGTCAGAACCCAGACCGATTTTCTGAGAGTTAACACCAGACATGCCGCCCCACTCCATAACAGTCGCTAGGTATAGCTCCTGTACAGGACCGAAAGACAGATCTTTGCCTGTTACCGCGTCAAGAGACATACGCGGCGCAAACTTCATGAAGATTTTTTCTGCGTTAGCTTTGTCGCTACCTGGATCACTAGTTAGGTTGAATACATCAACGTAACCGTATAGGTCGAAGATACCTGAACGGCCGCCGAATTCCATTTCTAGGTAGTCGTGAGTTGACTCGCCTGGAAGTTCGTCAACAGCCATCATCAGGTTGAACTGAGACCAGCTGTAGTCGTTTTTGTGGATGTCGTCAGAGTAATCTGCCGCATTTACTGCTGTTGCAGCTGAGGCAGCTAGAACGCTTAGTGCTACTAGTGATTTACGCATGGGTGAACTCTCGCTAATTGTGTTTTAAGACCGGACTTTTGATTGTCCGTGTTCTGTTGGCGGAGAGTTTATTGCTTTATGTCACCTTTGTGAATGTAACGATTGCGCAATCCTTTGCTAAATGTGATCTTGATCGTTTGTAATCGATTACAAAATCAGGTAAAAGTGATCTTTAGCGTGTTTTTTATGCATTTCATGGTAATTTTTCTGAACTAAGTGTGAAGAGGGGGCTCTAAGCGCACTTTTGCGAGCCCAATTAGCGATAAAAACAATGGCAAATAAAAAAGGAAGTATTCCTGCTCAACAGAATACTTCCTTTTTTGCTATTTGCTGGGGAAATGTAGCTAGTGACTCTCTGCGGCCAAGCTTCCAGTGTGCCTATTGACGATATAAATCAAGCCTAGTACCGGTAGGCCAATCAGGGCCGTGGTGAGGAAAAAGATATTGTAGCCAAACATATCGACATATAAGCCTGAGAAGCCTGCGATAAATTTCGGGAACAGCAGCATGATAGAACTGAACAAGGCGTATTGTGTCGCCGAAAAAGCCACGTTGGTCAGGCTCGACATGAAGGTAATGAAAGCCGCAGTGGCGATACCGGCGCTAAGGTTATCGAGTGAGATCACCAGGGTCAGCATCGGCAGGCTGTTGCCGATATAGCTAAAGACCATGAAAGCCAAGTTGGTAACGGCAGCGAGCACAGCACCGAGGGCAAGGATACGCATGGTCGAGTATTTGCTGACCAGGATCCCGCCGAGGCCAGCGCCGAGCAGGGTCATGATCACACCATAGACCTTGGATACCGAAGCGACTTCGGTTTTGGTAAAGCCCATGTCGACATAGAAGGCGTTGGCCATGACTCCCATTACCACATCGGAGATCCGGTAACAGCCGATCAGGGCCAGAATGAGCAAGGCCTGTTTGCCATACCGATCAAAGAAATCTTTGAATGGCATGATGGCGGCAGTATAGAACCAGGCCATAAGCCTTGCCGTGCGAGGGGAAGTCCCTTTGGCAATCAGTTCCTGGCGGAATTCTTGTTCGACATTGTCTATGGCGGAGCTATCAATAGTCGGCTCGTGGATACACAGCGCAGTCACGAGGCCAACGCCCATCAGGCTGGCCATGATGAAGTAGGCGTATTTCCAGCCTTCAGGATCATACCCGGTATTGGAGCCGAACCAGGCGGCAAAGGCCAACGCACCGGCACCGGCCATGATCATCGCCAGGCGATAGCCTGTCATGTAGGCCGCTGCCAGCGCCGCCTGCAACCGCTCCGAGGCCAACTCGATACGGTAGGCATCGATCACGATATCCTGCGAAGCCGATGAAAAGGCGACGATGACGGCAAAGATCGCCAGCTGGACTAAATCGCCCTGCGGATTGCTGACGGCCATGCCGGCTAGAGAGGCAATGATCAGCAACTGTGAGAACACCATCCAGCCTCGCCGGCGTCCGAGTAGTCCGGAAAGAACGGGAATAGGAAAGCGGTCGATAAGGGGCGACCAGATCCATTTGAAACCGTAGGCCAAGGCCACCCAACTAAAAAAACCGATATCTGTGCGGCTGACATCGGCTTCACGCAGCCAGAAAGACAAGGTACCAAATACCAGCAGCAACGGCAGGCCGGAAGAAAAGCCCAGTGCCAGCATGATAAGGACTTTTTTCTCTAGATAAACTCGCCAGCCAAGTTTTTCATTTTCAATCGATTGCTCCATGGATCCCTCAGGTCTTTCTGATTTAGCAGCCAGTAGTATAACCCCAAGCAATAGGGGTATACCCGCAAGCTACCGAGTAATTTGGTAAAAATACAGTAAAAGGTGGTGGCAAAGTATGAAACTTGTGTATTGCTGAAACAAAGCGAAAGAAAAGAGGGAAGAAAGACCAGGGTTACATGGCGCAGGTTAAGGGCGGATCCCCTGCATCTTGGCCTGACGCTCACCCAATCCCAGCAAATAATGCGCCGCCGAACTGACCTTGTATTGCATGAAATTGTTGCCCAGCAGCTCGTGCTCCTCGAGGGACTCCAGCAAGTGGATTAAGTACCAGTAGGTCGACTCGTAATGATCGTCTGGCGAGCCAGAGGGGACAGAGAGTTTCCACCATTCGTGCAGGTGTTCGGTGACGGTGGTTTTCATCGCGTCATAATTGATGCTGCCGCTGATGGTGCCCAGGGCGCTGAGGGCGATAGCGGGGGCATGATCAGCAATGTGCTGGCTGATCAATGATGCGGGGACACCTTGTTTGGAAGAGACAAGTTTGAGCATAGCTGTCACCTGATCACAGGCTAATGATCAGGTGACATTAACCTGTGTCTAATTTTTAATAATTTTGACACTTTCAATAACTATAGGCTGCTCCGGAACATCTTTCATACCCATGGAGCGGATAGTTGTTGTCGGAATTTCTGCCATTTTTTCAATAACTGCGAAGCCGCTCACAACTATACCGAATACCGCATAGCCAGGCTGGCTGCCCTTGGCATCTAGGAAGGTGTTGTTTTGGTAGTTGATGTAAAACTGACGGGTGGCCGAGTCTGGTGCCTGGGTACGAGCCATGGCGACCGTCGCCTTGGCATTGCTCAGCCCATTGGTCGATTCATTTTTGATTGGCTCGTAGCTCGAACGGCGCTTGAGATCTTTATCAAAACCACCGCCTTGGGCCATAAACCCCGGGATCACCCGGTGAAAAATGGTGCCTTCGTAGCTGCCATCTTCCACGTAACGAAGGAAGTTTTCACTCGAAATCGGGGCTTTTTCCTGCTCAAGCTCGATGACAAACTCGCCCAAGTTGGTGGTTACCGAGACTTGCGGGGCCGCACTGACCGGCAGAGCCAGGCAAAACAGTAGGGTCGATAGCAAACGACGCATTATAGGTTCTCCTGCATATAAGCGTTCAACTCTGGATCAGCATAGATGTCTTTGAGAACGGCGGTGATCAAATTGTTCATTGCCTGCTCCATGTCTCCTACCGATGCACTCATTGCACCATTGCGGGAAGATTTGCCTGAATAGCGCTTGACGAACTTTCCTTGCGGGGTCTCAACGACCAGCTGGAGCTGTAGCTTGCTGCTCAATTCATGGCTCATCACACTGTGCTTGACGTTGACCATGGCTTCCAGGATATCAAGGCGCAACGTGCCTGCACTGTCTTCTGAGAGGGTGTATCCCTGCGCCGTCAACTGGCGTGATAGGGCATCTTCCAGTGTCAGGCGCAGGTTTTCGTTGCTGTGCAGCGGCTGGACATTTTCACGGCCGCTGTCGACCACGGCAATGAATTGGGCGGTGCGAAGATCACGGCTATCGAGGTTCAAACTTTTGCCTTGTACCAGAGGCTGTGAAGCGATCACCGGCTCAGGGTTGATCGTAAGCTGGGGCTCTGACGGGCTAGAGCAGGCGGTCAGGGCAAGTATGGAGGCCGCAACAAGAAGCTTCTTCATAGTTATTCTATCCTTGGGTAAAGCGGGGGCAGCGCTAGCCCCCGTAAAAAGTGATATTGTAATTTACTTATCTGATTGATAAACGACAAATTTGTTATTTTGGGCAATCACAGTGACATTGCCAAACAGACGCTTTAGCTTTGCGCCATAACCTAAGTGGCGGTTACCTATCACAACCAGCTTGCCATTGGCGCGCAGGGCATGCTTGGCATCGCAAAACATTTGCCAGGCAATATGGTCAGTGATCGCGGACTGCTGGTGGAATGGCGGGTTACACAACACCAAATCGGCACTCTGGGCCGGGAAGCCGTCCAGGCAGTTATTGACCTTGGCGGTGAGCTGGTCAGGATTGTCAAGGTTGTGCTCGGCATTCATTTGGGCCGACGCCGCGGCCATGTAGCTCTCATCCACACAGATCACCTTCGCCTGTGGGTTAAGGCGGGCGGCTTTGATACCGATCACCCCATTACCGCAGCCCAGATCGATGATGTCCTGATACTGCCCACCGCGCGGGATGTGCTCGAGCAGCAAACGGGCACCAATATCCAGACTATCGCTGGAAAATACGTTGGCATGGTTGGACAGGGTCATCTTGTGCTCGGGTACGTCCCATTGCTGAGGGGCAGGCAACGGTTGGGCAAGAGCCGGGTTGGCCTGGCAGAAAATCAGTCTTGCTTTTTTCACTGCCAGCGAGGTTTTGGTCTCACCCAGATGCTTTTCGAACAGTTTCAGGGTCGAAGAGTGGATATCGCGGGCCTTGGCTGCCGCAATGACTGGGCAATCAGCCGGCAGCAACTGGCAAAGTTGCTGCAGTTGCCATACCAGCAGTCGATTGTTTTTCGGCAGCTTCATCAATACCAGCTGCGGATTTTCAGGCAGCTCTGCCAGGCAGTCGATGATGGAGGCTGGTGGTAGCCGATTCTCGGTGAGGTTAGCCATACAGCCTTGCTTGGCGATAAAAGAATCGGTAACCGTTGTGACTTCCCCGTCATCGGCAAACCAGCAGCTCAGTGCCCCGAAACTATCGTTGAGGATAATAATGGGACGGGTTGGGTCGAGGGGAATACCCGCTTCTGTGACGTGATTGATCAGGTACTCGTCTGCAGCGTCCCATGCTTGCAGGGTTTCATTGTTCCTTGCGGGGTAGCGCTGCAGGGTCAGCGTACGCTCATGAAGGGTTAGCTCTGGTTTCATTAACGGTTACTTTACGGTATGTTTACTCATTGGCTGGTATTTTCGCAAAACCAGCACCTACTTAAAACAAATTTTATGTCAGTCTTTATAGGGTATTTATCACTACTGCCGATTAAGTTGTCAGCGGCAGGGGGATTTTACCGTCGGAGAAGGTAAACCATGATCCAGGAACGTATAGAAGATAAATTACAGCAAGCGTTCTCGCCCCTTCACCTCGACGTGATCAATGAGAGTTACATGCACAATGTGCCGGAAGGCTCTGAAAGTCACTTTAAGGTGGTTGTCGTCAGTGAGCAGTTCGAGGGGATGCGCCTTATCGGTCGCCACCGAGCGGTTAACACGGCACTGGCAGACGAGTTGGCCAATGATATCCATGCGCTGGCCATCCATACTTACACCGAAGCCGAGTGGCAGAGTCAGCAGCAAGGTGCGCCGGCTTCACCGGCCTGCCGCGGTGGCAGCAAACTGGGCTGACTGACAGCTGAACCAGTTAAAAAACCGCAACCGTTGCGGTTTTTTTTATTCTGAAGTTTGAGATTTGCAGCATCATTTTCGTACTCAATTTCGTACTATTGCAGAGATACGGCCTATTATAGGTAGATTGAAATTGTATCCCGTGACCGAGCCTCACTTCTGGCTTGGTATAAACCTTGGTGCTTTGCTTGATGTTGTGGTGGAAAAGTAAGACTGCCAAGGGATCTTAGGCGCATCAGTTGTTAACATTGATTAACATGGCGACATATTTGAAACATATAATAATGGGGCATTTTGCCCCATTGTTGTGACTGTATGGTAAATGTTGGGTTTTTATTAATATTTCGGTGACGATGAGAAAAAAATGATAATTGCACCGGATTGTCACTTTTGTGTGTCAGTTCAAAATAATTACCCAACATTGATATTGCGTTTAAAGAGTTAGCCGATTTTCAGCCCGATTAGCGTTGTTTGCCATGGTAAAATCCAACGAAATAATGCTAAAATTCCGGCCTCAAAATTACTCGTCGCCGAAAGTGTGATAGGTAAGTGAATAGGATGTTGCGTTGCTGGTTGCGGATCAAGCCGGCTTCGGACGAAGGAAAGTCGTGTCTAAATTGCGCAATAGAAAAGTTTTTTTCCCGTTAATGTAGTGCAAGTGCGTATGATTACAATAAAGAAGGGTCTGGATATCCCTATTTCAGGGGCTCCTACCCAGGCGATAAATGATGGCAAGGCCATCACACGTGTCGCCTTGCTTGGCGAAGAATATGTTGGTATGCGTCCTACAATGCATATCCGCGTAGGGGATGTAGTGAAAAAAGGTCAGGTTCTTTTTGAAGACAAGAAGAACCCAGGCGTTAAGTTCACTGCTCCAGCCAGCGGCAAGGTTGCAGAAATCAATCGTGGTGCAAAGCGCGTTCTACAATCCGTTGTGATTGATGTAGAAGGCGACGAGCAGATTACATATAACAGCTACGACGCAGGTCAGATTGCTCAGCTTGAGCGTTCTGTACTGGTAGACCAGCTGGTTGAGTCTGGTATGTGGACAGCGCTTCGTACGCGTCCTTTCAGCAAGGTCCCTGCGATCGATGCTGAAACGCAGGCTATCTTTGTAACTGCTATCGACACTAACCCTCTAGCGGCTAACCCAGAAGTTGTTATCAACGAGCAAAGCGATGCATTTACTGCGGGCCTGACAGTACTGTCACGTCTAACAAGCGGTAAAGTATTGGTTTGTAAGTCTGGTGCAAGTCTACCTCGCTGCAGTGAAGCCAATGTGGAAGAGCATGTATTCAACGGTCCGCACCCTGCGGGTCTGGTTGGTACTCACATCCACACCCTGTTCGGCGCAAGCATCGAGAACGTGGCATGGCACATCAACTATCAGGACGTTATCGCATTCGGTAAATTGTTCCTGACAGGTGAGATCTTCACTGACCGTGTGGTTTCTCTGGCTGGTCCTGTAGTTAACAACCCTCGTCTAGTTCGTACCCAGATCGGTGCGTCTATCGAGCAGATCACAGATGCTGAAATGATGCCGGGCGAACTGCGTATCCTTTCTGGTTCTGTACTGAATGGTGTTCACGCCGAAGGCCCTCACGCCTACCTAGGTCGCTATCACCTACAAGTTTCTGCCCTTCGCGAAGGCCGTGAGAAAGAATTCTTGGGCTGGATCGCGCCAGGTAAAAACAAATTCTCTGTTACTCGCTCTTTCCTAAGCCAGTTCTTCCCGGGTCAGCTATTTAACATGACTACGTCGACGAACGGTTCTGAGCGTGCGATGGTGCCAATCGGCAACTACGAAAAAGTGATGCCGCTTGATATCGAGCCGACTCTGCTTCTTCGTGACCTGTGTGCAGGTGACGTAGACAGTGCTCAGCAGCTAGGTGCACTAGAGCTGGACGAAGAAGATCTAGCACTATGTACCTTCGTATGCCCAGGTAAGTATGAATTTGGTCCTTTGCTACGTCAGTGCCTGGACACAATTGAGAAGGAAGGGTAATTCATGAGCCTCAAGAATTTACTCGAGCAGGTTGAACACCATTTTGAGCCGGGTGGTAAGCACGAGAAGTGGTTTGCGCTTTATGAAGCGTTTGCAACTTTGATGTACACACCGGGTCAGGTAACCCGTACAAGCGCACACGTTCGTGACAGCGTTGACCTAAAACGCATCATGATCATGGTGTGGTTTGCGGTTTTCCCAGCAATGTTCTGGGGTATGTACAACACCGGTCACCAAGCTATCGCAGCGCTTAACCACCTTTACGTGGGTGAGCAACTGGCAACTATCGTTGCTGGCGACTGGCACTACTGGCTAACAGAAATGCTAGGCGGCACTATGTCAGCAGACGCTGGCTGGGGTAGCAAAATGCTACTGGGTGCGACCTACTTCCTACCTATTTATGCTGTTGTATTTGCAGTTGGTGGTTTCTGGGAAGTCCTATTCTGTATGGTGCGTAAGCACGAAGTTAACGAAGGCTTCTTCGTAACCTCGATCCTTTTCGCACTGATCGTACCGCCAACACTACCACTATGGCAGGCTGCACTGGGTATTACCTTCGGTGTTGTCGTTGCTAAAGAAATCTTCGGTGGTACTGGTCGTAACTTCCTTAACCCTGCATTGGCAGGCCGTGCGTTCCTGTTCTTCGCATACCCAGCTCAGATCTCTGGTGATCTAGTATGGACTGCGGCAGATGGCTTCTCTGGTGCAACAGCACTGAGCCAGTGGGCACACGGTGGTCAGGCGGCAGTGATCAACACTGTGACTGGCGATACTATCAGCTGGATGGACGCGTTCATCGGCCGTATCCCGGGTTCTATCGGTGAAGTTTCAACCCTAGCTATCATCCTTGGTGGCGCAATGATCGTGTTTATGGGCATCGCTTCATGGCGCATCATCGCGGGTACGCTGATCGGTATGATCGCGACAGCGACGCTATTCAACATTATCGGTTCTGACACCAACGCAATGTTCAGCATGCCATGGCACTGGCACCTAGTTCTAGGTGGTTTTGCATTCGGTATGATGTTTATGGCGACCGACCCAGTGTCTGCAGCATTTACCAACAAAGGTAAGTGGTGGTACGGCGCACTAATCGGTGCAATGGCTGTTATGGTTCGTGTGGTTAACCCTGCGTACCCAGAAGGTATGATGCTAGCAATCCTATTTGCTAACCTATTCGCACCTCTATTTGACAACCTAGTAGTTCAGGGCAACATCAAGCGGAGACTAGCTCGTCATGTCAAGTAATAACGATAGCATTAAAAAGACGCTAATTGTTGTTATCGCATTGAGCCTAGTGTGCTCAATCGTGGTATCAGCGGCAGCGGTTGCTCTGCGTCCACTGCAGCAGAAGAATGCGGTGCTTGATGTTCAGCGCAACATCCTTTCAGTAGCGGGCCTTCTGCAAGATGGCACCAACATCACTGAAGCTTACGACCAGTTCATCGAGCCTAAGCTTGTTAACCTAGAAACAGGCGAGTTCGTAGAGCAGACTGAAGAAGGTGCAACTGCATCTGAGTACAGCCAGCGTGACGCAGCGAAAGATCCAGCGCAGTCAATTCGCCTTTCTGGTGACCAAGACCTAGCGAAGATCATCCGCCGTGCAAACGTTGCAACAGTTTACCTAGTGAAAGATGCGAACGATAACATCGACAAGCTGATCCTACCGGTACACGGTGGTGGTCTGTGGTCAATGATGTACGCATTCATCGCAGTAGAAACTGACGGCAACACGCTTGCGGGTATCACTTACTACGAGCAGGGTGAAACTCCTGGACTTGGTGGTGAGATCGAGAACCCGAACTGGCGTGCACAGTTCGTTGGTAAAGAATTGTTCGACAGCAACAACAAGCCAGCTATCCGCGTCGTTAAAGGCGGTGCACCTGAAGGTGACATCCACGGTGTAGATGGTCTGTCTGGTGCAACCCTAACTGCAAATGGTGTTCAGCACACCTTCGACTTCTGGTTGGGTGACATGGGCTTTGGTCCATTCCTGGCTAAAGTTCGTGAAGGAGGCCTAAACAATGGCTGATACTAAAGAAATGAAGAAGATTCTGTTTGCGCCGTTTATCGACAACAACCCGATCGCGCTTCAGATTCTTGGTGTTTGTTCTGCGCTGGCAGTAACAACCAAACTAGAGACGGCATTCGTAATGACCCTAGCGGTAACATTCGTTTGTGCATTCTCTAACTTGTTCGTATCTCTGATCCGTAACCACATTCCAAACAGCGTACGTATCATCGTACAGATGGCGATCATCGCATCGTTGGTAATCGTGGTAGACCAGGTACTGAAAGCCTTTGTTTACGATATCTCTAAGCAGCTTTCTGTATTCGTTGGTCTGATCATCACGAACTGTATCGTTATGGGTCGTGCTGAAGCATACGCAATGAAGTCTGAGCCTCTACCATCTCTTGTAGACGGTATTGGTAACGGTCTTGGTTACGGCTTCGTACTTATCACTGTAGCTTTCTTCCGTGAACTATTCGGTTCAGGCAAACTATTTGGTGTGGAAATCCTGCCGCTAGTGTCTGACGGTGGTTGGTACCAGCCAAACGGTATGATGATCCTAGCACCATCAGCGTTCTTCCTGATTGGTTTCATGATCTGGGCTATCCGTATCATCCGTCCAGAACAAATCGAAGCGAAGGAGTAAGGGGAACATGGAACATTATCTAAGCCTTCTGGTTCGTTCGATCTTTATCGAGAACTTGGCACTGTCGTTCTTCCTAGGTATGTGTACATTCCTAGCCGTATCGAAAAAAGTTAAAACTTCTTTCGGTCTGGGTGTAGCGGTAATCGTTGTACTAACGATCGCTGTTCCTGTGAACAACCTGATCTACAACCTACTGCTAAAAGACGGCGCCATTGTTTCAGGTGTTGACCTTAGCTTCCTGAACTTCATTACGTTCATCGGTGTTATCGCGGCACTGGTACAGATTCTGGAAATGGTTCTGGACCGCTTCTTCCCGCCGCTATATAACGCGCTAGGTATTTTCCTACCATTGATCACTGTAAACTGTGCGATCTTCGGTGGTGTATCTTTCATGGTACAGCGTGATTATAACTTTGCTGAATCTGTAGTATACGGTCTTGGTTCTGGTATCGGTTGGATGCTAGCAATCGTTGCTCTTGCGGGTATCCGTGAGAAGATGAAATATTCAGACGTACCTCCTGGTCTTCGCGGCCTAGGTATTACATTCATCACCGTTGGTCTAATGGCGTTGGGCTTCATGTCCTTCTCCGGCGTTCAGCTGTAATCAGGATAATAAGGAATAATCAATGGATATTATTCTTGGCGTAGTCATGTTCACCCTGATTATCCTGGCTCTAGTTCTAGTGATCCTATTCGCTAAATCTAAGCTAGTACCATCAGGTGACATTACTATCTCAGTAAATGGCGATCCGGAAAAAGCGATTAAAACCGCTGCCGGTAGCAAACTGCTAAATGCTCTATCAGCAAATGGTATCTTCGTATCATCTGCTTGTGGTGGTGGTGGTTCATGTGGCCAGTGCCGCGTGAAGGTAAAATCTGGTGGCGGCGATATCCTGCCAACAGAGCTTGACCACATCACTAAAGGTGAAGCACGTGAAGGCGAGCGTCTGGCGTGTCAGGTTAACGTGAAATCTGACATGGACATCGAGCTTCCAGAAGAAATCTTTGGCGTTAAAAAGTGGGAATGTGAAGTTCTTTCGAATGATAACGAAGCGACGTTCATTAAAGAACTTGTGCTTAAAATCCCTGAAGGTGAGGAAGTTCCTTTCCGTGCAGGTGGTTACATTCAGATTGAAGCTGAACCGCACCACATTAAATACTCTGACTTCGATATTCCTGAGGAATACCGCGAAGATTGGGACAAGTTCAACCTGTTCCGTTACGAGTCTATCGTGAAAGAGCATTCAATCCGTGCTTACTCTATGGCGTCATACCCAGAAGAGAAAGGCTTGATCAAGCTGAACGTACGTATTGCAACGCCGCCGCCAAACAACCCTGATGTACCACCTGGCATTATGTCATCGTACATCTGGTCGCTTAAGGCTGGTGACACTTGTACTATCTCTGGTCCATTCGGTGAGTTCTTCGCGAAAGAAACTGACAACGAAATGGTATTCATCGGTGGTGGTGCTGGTATGGCACCAATGCGTTCGCACATCTTCGACCAGCTTCTGCGCTTGAAATCTAAGCGTAAGATGACTTACTGGTACGGTGCGCGTTCTAAGCGTGAAATGTTCTACGTAGAAGATTTCGATACGCTAGCTGCTGACAATGAGAACTTCGAGTGGCACGTTGCCCTGTCTGATCCACTACCAGAAGATAACTGGGATGGTTACACAGGCTTCATCCACAACGTGATCTACGAGAACTACCTGAAAGATCACGAAGCTCCAGAAGATTGTGAGTACTACATGTGTGGTCCACCAATGATGAACGCAGCGGTTATCGGCATGCTGAAAGATCTTGGTGTTGAAGACGAAAACATCCTACTGGATGACTTCGGTGGCTAATTAGCCGCACACTGAAAAACTGGCTGATCCCAACCGGGGTCAGCCTTTTTTCGTAATAAGCGCATAATAACGGTATGTAAGCTAAGGTTTTTATACATGGTGCTTACACATTACAAATAATAATGACTGTCTTTCATTTGGGGAGTAGTTGGATGAAGACATTGCTGCACCGCGCACTGCTGATGCTTGCGTTGGTTTTTACCCTGTCGGCCTGTAGTGATCAGCGTGAGATGATCCACCTGAACGGTTCGACCATGGGTACCTACTATTCAATTAAGTTGATTAAGCAGGAAGGCTTACCGGCTGCCACGGATATTCAGGCAGAAATTGACCGTCGACTGGAGCTGGTTAACGACCAGATGTCGACGTACCGTAAGCATTCCGAGCTCAGCCAATTTAACCAGTCGCGCTCGAGCGAGCCGTTTGAAGTGTCGCCAGACACTGCCAAGGTCGTGACTGAGGCTATCCGCCTAGCCAAACTAACAGGCGGTGCGCTGGATGTGACGGTGGGGCCGATTGTCAACTTGTGGAGCTTCGGCCCAGAAGCACGCCCGGAGAAAACACCGACCGAGCAAGAACTGGCCGAACGCCGCAAGATAGTGGGTATTCACCATTTGAGTGTCGAAGGCAACAGCCTGATCAAAGATATCCCGGAGCTGTATGTCGATCTGTCCTCGATTGCCAAGGGATTTGGGGTTGACGTGGTCGCCGATTACTTTGATGATCTAGGCGTGGCGGATTACCTGGTTGAGATCGGTGGTGAGCTGAGCTTGAAAGGTAATAACCTGGAAGGTGTGCCTTGGCGCATCGCGATTGAAAAGCCAACCGAAGACGGTAGCCGGGCGATTCAGGAAGTGATTGAACCGGGAGACATGGCGGTTGCGACATCAGGTGATTACCGTAACTATTTCGAAGAAGACGGTGTGCGTTACTCGCACCTGATCGACCCCAATAGCGGTATGCCCATTGCCAACCATGTAGTATCGGTAACAGTGTTGCACCCATCAAGCATGACGTCCGATGCCCTGGCGACGGCGTTCTCTGTGATGGGGGAGGAAAAAGCGCTGGCGTTGGCTAACCAGGAGCAAATTCCATTGCTGCTGGTTGTGAAAACAGAGCAAGGCTTCAAGGAATATACCTCGGATGCTTTTGCCCCATACATGAATCAAAAGTAGAGATTGAACAATGGTTATCTATGTAACTACCTTTGCTGTGTTTTTGCTGGTCATCACTGCGATGGCTGTTGGCTACATTTTCCAGCGCAAAAGCGTCAGTGGCAGCTGTGGCGGCCTTGACGGCATCGGTATTGCCAAAGAGTGTGACTGCCCAGAGCCATGTGATGCCCGCCTAAAGCGTGAGGCGCGTGAAGCGCGTGCAGCGGAATGGAAGAAAAACCAGATCATCTGATCAGCAAGCATTCGCTCAATTGAATTCTAAGCCCGGCCCTGCAACAGCCGGGCTTTTTGTTGGGCTTCACAGTGCCTGCCGCAACCTCTATAATGTCACTGTATAAAAAAACAGTAATCAGGTAGCCGCTCGCATGTCTCTGTTGTCCCCCCCAAAGCCTGCCAAGGTCCAGAAAAAGATCATCCATGTTGATATGGATTGTTTTTTTGCGGCGGTAGAGATGCGCGATAACCCTGAGCTGCGAGATATCCCCATTGCCATCGGTGGGCGGTCGGAGCAGCGGGGGGTGATCAGTACCTGTAATTATTTGGCGCGAAAGTACGGCGTGCGCTCGGCGATGCCAACAGGCAGGGCGATGCAACTGTGTCCCCACCTGACCTTGGTGTCCGGCCGAATGAGTGTCTACAAAGAGGTTTCGGGCCAGATCCGTGAGATCTTCCAGCGCTATACCGATAAGATCGAACCACTTTCCCTTGATGAAGCCTACTTGGATGTCACCGACTGCGAACTGTGTCATGGTTCGGCCACGCTGATTGCCGAAGATATCCGCCGGGCTATTCGCGAAGAGCTCAATCTGACGGCATCTGCCGGGATAGCCCCGGTTAAGTTCATTGCCAAGATAGCGTCGGATCTCAACAAGCCCGATGGCCAATATGTCGTGACCCCGGATCAGATCCCCGCTTTCGTGGCAGACTTGAAACTCGAGAAGATCCCCGGTGTCGGCAAGGTCACCATCCAGAAGCTGCATGATAAAGGCTTGTATGTCGGTAAGGATGTGCAGCAATACGACCGGCACTTGCTGTTGCAGCAGTTCGGTAAGTTCGGCCAGTCGTTGTGGTCGCGTGCCCACGGTATTGACGAGCGTGAAGTGGTAGTGGAAAGGGAGCGCAAATCGGTCGGCGTGGAACGGACGTTCTCACAAAATATCAGCACTTATGAGCAGTGCTGGGAGGTGATAGATCGCTTGTTCCCCGAATTGGAAAAGCGACTCAAGCAGGTCCGTCCCGAGCTCAATATTGCCAAGCAGGGGGTGAAGGTGAAATTCGCCGACTTCCAGCAAACCACGGTGGAGCATACTCAGCCGAAGTTGGACAAGGCCCAGTTCGAGGGCCTTCTGAAAGAGGCCCTGACCCGTCAGCAAGACAGGGAAATCCGCTTGATAGGGATCAGTGTCGGTTTGGATCTTGGCACCCGGGCGCAGCAGCTATCGTTGTTTTGAACGTGGCCATAGGCGGAAGGCAAGAGGCTACTGGAAGAGCAAGAAATTGAAAGTAATTATTTTACACGTAAAGCTTTCTTTTTAGGATAAATAGCCAATAGCCAATAGCCAATAGCCAATAGCCAATAGCCAATAGCCAATAGCCAATAGCCAATAGCCAGGATCAAAAAAGCGAACTCACAGGAGTTCGCTTTTCTTATCGGTTACTCAGAAAGCAACGGCTACGCCTTTACTGGAATATTCTTCAGGATCGCAACCATTTGCTCCCAGAACAGGGCAACGGTGTCGATCTGGACTTTTTCGTCCGGTGAATGCGGGAACTTGATCGTCGGACCGAAAGATATCATATCCATGTTTGGGTATGGTTTCTTGAACAGGCCACATTCAAGGCCGGCGTGGATCACCATGATGTTCGGTACGCGGCCGTAGATGCCCTCGTACGTTTCGCGGAACAGGTGCATCACTTCAGAGTCAGCGTCTGGTTTCCAGCCCGGGTAGGTGCCAGAGAACGCACAGCTAGCACCTGCAAGTGAAGCAACGGCTTTGAGCATGCCTTCTACATTGCTGCGGCCCGAGTCGATTAGCGAACGGATCAGGCAAAGTACCGTGATTTTATCCGCTTCTGTGGTGATAACACCGACGTTCAGTGAGGTTTCAACCACACCTTCGATGTCATCACTCATGCGGATCACACCATTAGGAGTTGCATTTAGCATGTTGATGAAACGCTGCTGGTCAGCGGCTACTAGTACGTCTGTTGGCAGCTCTGCAGCTTCGGTAAATAGATTGATGTCCGTTTCGACACGGCCAAGCTCAGCCACAAGCAGTTCTTGGAAGTAAGCGAATAGCTCGTTAAGCTTGTCTACGTTCTCTGCTGGCAGGGTAACGACAGCGCTCGCTTCTCGTGGAATAGCGTTACGCAGGCTACCGCCCGTTAGCGAGGTGAGGCGCAAACCCAGCTCTTCGGCATGACCAAATAGGAAGCGGCCTAGGATCTTGTTGGCATTGCCTCGGCCTGTGTGGATATCACAGCCAGAGTGGCCGCCTTTCAGGCCTTTAACAACAAGTTTAACGGCTTGGTAGTCCGCAGGTGTTGCTTCGCGCTGGGTAGCGAGAACCAGTGACCCATCGACACCGCCGGCACAGCCCATGTAGACTTCACCTTCTTGCTCTGAGTCGGTGTTGAGCAGGATATCACCTTCCAGCCAGCCTTCTTCTAGGCCGAAGGCGCCCGTCATACCGGCTTCTTCATCAATGGTCAGCAGCACTTCCAGTGGGCCGTGTTCGATATCTTTCGATGCCAGTACCGCAAGGCAGGCTGCCATCCCCATGCCATTGTCAGCACCTAGGGTGGTCCCTTTTGCGGTTACCCACTCACCGTCGATGTATGGCTGGATAGGATCGGTCAGGAAATCATGGTCGGTATCTTCGTTCTTCTGCGGCACCATATCGATGTGGGCCTGAAGAACAACACCCTTGCGATCTTCCATACCTGGTGTCGCTGGCTTTTTGATGAAGACGTTACCCACGGCATCACGGCGTACCTCAAGGCCTTCGCCTTGGGCAAATTGGATGATGTGCTGGGCAAGCGCTTCTTCATGTTTGGATGGGTGCGGGATTGAGCAGATTTGATCGAAGAATTGCCACACTGGCTGAGGTGACAGTTGACTGATTTCTGACACAGCAGTCTCCTTTATAAACTTTTGGTTATAGGCGATGAGTTAGCGGGAAATTAACTATATTGCAAAGTTATTCAGAACAATTAACTATCGCGGTTAACCTCAAGGATACCACTGTGCCTGAAACGGTAACAGCTAAATCTTAAAGTGGCTGATATGGCGCTCGAGGCTTTCCCCATTGGCCAGCAGCTGGGTGCTGGCGGCAGCAATATGACTCCCGTGTTCGGCTGTCTGATGGCTATGTTCGGTGAGTTGGTGCAGGGTCTGGTTAATGGCTTCTGCAGCCTGTGACTGTTGGTCACTGGCTTCGGCAATGTGCTGGTTGAGCGTTAAAATTGTGGTGATCTGCTGACCAATCGCCGATAGGGTCTGGGCTACCTCATCGGCATGCTCGGCCGTGCTGGATGATTGCTGGCGGGTTTTGACCAGGGCTCTGCTTACACTGCCTGCCTTGTCTTGCAGGCTGGCAATGATGGCTTCTATTTCATTGGTGCTTGATTGGGTTCGGTTGGCCAGGGTGCGAACTTCATCGGCGACAACCGCAAAGCCACGACCTTGCTCTCCCGCCCGGGCTGCCTCGATGGCTGCGTTAAGGGCCAGCAGGTTGGTTTGCTCGGCAATGCCGCGGATCACATCCAGTACCGATCCTATGGTTTGTGAGTCGCTGTCCAGTGCATGGGCACTGTGGTTGGCCTCATCCAGCAAGGTGAGCAGCGCGTGCATCTCTTTTGCAGAGTTCGAGACTACGGCAATGCTGTTAGTACTGTATTGTTGGGCTTGATCGGCGGCATCGGCTGCTTGTTGCGCTGACTGGGCGATGTCTTGGTTATTGGTGTGGAGCTGGTTCATGGCGGCGGCCACGCTGTCGATACCGCGATAAGCTTGATTGGCGCTGCCAGCCGTTTGGGTGGCGACACTGTTGAGCTGGCTTGCCGCCGCACTGATTTGATCGCTGGCTGGGGCGATGTCACGCAGCATATCGGATAAATGGCCAGAGAAAGTGTTGAACGAGCGGGCCAGTTGACTGAGTTCATCATCCCCTTGGCAGGGGAGGCGCTGGGTCAAATCCCCCTCTCCCTTGGCGATATCATGCATGGCTCGGGCTGTTTCTTGGCATGGAATGGTGATAGAGCGGGTGATCACCCAAGCCAGTACCGCACTGAGTGCTAATGCACTGAGCAGGTACACACTGAATTGTTGGAACTCACTCAACAATAGTGCTTTGACATCATCGACATAGATCCCCGAGCCGACAATCCATCCCCAGGGGGCGAAGCCTTTCACAAACGAGATCTTCTCGATTGGCGTACTGAATCCTGGCTTTTCCCAATAGTAGTCGACAAAACCTTGGCCTTGTTGGCGGACAATATTGGCCATTTCGACAAACAGAGCTGTGCCATTGGGATCGGTTAAGGTATCCAAACGCTGGCCGTTGAGGGCGGGTTTGAAAGGGTGCATGACCATGGTGGGCACCATGTCGTTGATCCAGAAATAATCCTTTTGTTCATATCGCAAGGTAGCAAGTGCATCAATGGCATGTTGCTTGGCTTGTGCTTGGGTTAGGGTGCCTTGCTGTTCCAAGGAGTGATAATAGCCGAGCAGGCTATGGGCACTTTCAACCAGGTGGCGGGTTTTCAGCCTTTTTTGCTCCAGGATGTTGGTTTGATAGTTGGCAATAAACAGCGCCAGCGGCAGAAGAGTCAGTAGAGTGACGATAAAGCTCAGCAAGTATAAACGCTTACCAATAGACACTTTTCTGAGTAATGGAAATGCCGCCATGTTATCCCTCATTCATTGTAGTTTTAGCTCTGCGCATGGTTGAATAAGATATGTTGTAACTATGTAGTAGTTCAAGGGGGGAGGGGTTACACTTTGGTCGCAAAGGAGTGAAAATGTGAGCGCCCGCGCTGTAACTTAATTACAGTTTTTGTTGTTCTAACACTCAATAACGGCAAAAGTGTGACGAGGTTAAAGAAAATGCTTGAAAGTTTATTACGGCAAGGGTATAGTTTCACCATCTTCTGAACGAAGACGAACGACACAAAAATTTTGCTCTAGGATGAGCCCGAGATATCGCCTCCAAGGAACCGAGTTTAAGTCAGGCCAAGACGGCCAAACACGTACAACGTGTAGTCATTGCTTAATAGTTAAGGTGATAAAAATGAAAGTATTTGAATCTGTAAACAAGTTTTGGAACAACCGCGCTGTATACACCGGTAACTTTAAATACCCAAGCTCGTTCGGCTACTAATTCTTGCGTCTTGCTTGGTTCTCTACATTGCCGGGCAGGATCTGAGTGGTCAATTTTTTTTTGTTCACCCCCCTTTCTTTAAGAATTTCTTGAAACCGCATTTCGGTTTTAGTCACATTCTTGACGCCACTTCCAGTTGGAGTGGCGTTTTTTTTGTCTTCTTGAACCATCAAGCTGTTTTTGTCAGTCATACCTCCCGGCGTTAACGATAGCTTTATTTTATGCCTTTGAGGTGTATTCGATTACATCTGCTGTTAACTGTTAATTCATGCAATTTCATGGTGGATATTAACGATTGCGCATAGGTGGAAAATATTAATTGAACAAAATGTAGCCGCGCTGTTAAAATTTCAAGTTGTTGTTTTTATTGGTTTAAATTTCAAGTTCATATTGCTTGGTTGGTTTTTTATTCGGTTGATTGTATTCGTTGATGATAATTGCGTTATTTACTGGAAATTGACAATTATCGAGCATATAATCGCCACCCAAAATAGGGACGCAATCGTTTTCTATTTGTTGAAAATTCGTGATGTGTGGAAACCGAGAACCGGCTTCGGCTCATCCCTTAAACCAATATCAATTGCTTAATATCTCCAAGGAATCGAGAGCAATGCTTGAGAAACTTTTTAAACTCAAAGAGAACGGTACCGATGTACGTACTGAGCTGCTAGCGGGTCTGACTACCTTCTTGACGATGGCTTACATCATTTTTGTAAACCCATCTATGCTGTCGGCGACGGGTATGGACCAAGGCGCGGTATTTGTTGCGACCTGTCTGGCTGCGGTTGTGGGCTGTTTCATCATGGGCTTTGTGGCTAACTACCCAGTGGCTCAGGCGCCGGGGATGGGCCTGAATGCGTTTTTCACCTACGGTGTGGTGCTGGGAATGGGCCACACGTGGCAGGTTGCGCTTGCGGCGGTATTCTTGTCCGGCCTGTGTTTTATTGCCCTGAGTGTACTGAAGGTGCGAGAGTGGATTATCAACTCAATTCCTCATGCGCTGCGTATCGGGATCTCGGCGGGTATTGGTTTGTTCCTGGCGTTTATCGCCCTGCAAAGCTCAGGTATTGTCGTTGATAACCCTGCGACTCTGGTGCAGGTTGGCGATTTCACTAGCTTCCCGGCGGCAATGGCGTCACTTGGTTTCTTCCTGACCATTGCCCTAGTGCACCGTGGTTACAAAGCGGCGGTACTGATTGCCATTCTGGCGGTTACCGCAATCAGTGTGCTGGTGGGCGAAGTGAGCTATGCCGGTATTGTGTCGGCACCACCGAGCATTGCCCCAACGTTCATGCAGATGGATTTCTCCGGAGCATTGGAAGTAGGCTTGATTTCAGTTGTGTTCGCGTTCTTGTTCGTCGACCTGTTCGACACTGCGGGCACCTTGGTCGGTGTCGCAACCAAAGCAGAGCTGATCGACAAAGACGGTAAGCTACCTCGTCTAAACCGTGCACTATTGGCCGACAGTACGGCGACTTCAGTGGGAGCGGTATTAGGTACATCGAACACGACCTCTTACGTTGAGAGCGTATCGGGTGTGGCTGTTGGCGGCCGCACCGGCCTTACCGCTGTGACGGTTGGCGTTTTGTTCCTGTTGGCATTGTTCTTTGCCCCGCTAGCAGGTATGGTGCCTGCCTATGCGACAGCAGGTGCCCTGTTCTATGTCGCCATCCTGATGATGTCGGGTTTGGTGAGTGTTGATTGGCGCGACTTAACAGAAGCAGCACCAGTAGTTGTAGTTTGCCTACTGATGCCGTTAACATACTCCATCGCTGAAGGTATTGGCCTTGGCTTTATCACCTACGCTGCCGTTAAGACAATGAGTGGCAAAGGTCGCGATGTAAATATTAGCGTTTGGGTCATTGCTGCCCTATTCGTTGCTAAGATTATTTTTCTATAACAGTAAATAAATACATACAGCAGTTTTTCTGCTGACTCAGAGGTTCATCGGATATGAGTAATAAGTTCATCATCACTTGGGACAACATGCAAATGTATACCCGCCAGCTAGCAGAGAAATTGCTTCCTGCCGATCAGTGGAAAGGTATCATTGCCGTTAGTCGTGGTGGCCTGGTTCCATCAGCAATCTTGGCGCGTGAACTTGGTATTCGTTATGTTGATACTGTATGTATCTCTAGCTACGACCATGATCACCAGCGTGATATGAAAGTGTTGAAACAAGCTGAAGGTGATGGTGAAGGTTTCATCGTTATCGATGATCTGGTGGACACTGGCGGTACGGCGGAAATGATCCGTCAAATGTACCCTAAAGCAAAATTCGTAACTGTATGTGCGAAGCCTGCTGGTAAGCACCTGGTTGATGACTACGTTGTTGATATCCCGCAGGAAACTTGGATTGAGCAGCCATGGGATATGGCAGTAACATTTGTTGATCCAATCGCGAAGCAATAATATTACTGACAACGAGTTAAAAAGGAGCCTAAAGGCTCCTTTTTTTATGCCGGTAACTTCACTGGGTTAGCTGGCTTTGGTCTTGATATCCGATAGGGATTCCCCACTGGGCTTATTGCGGTAATAGTTGTTGTAGTTGATGATATCAACCATGGTGTTACCGGTGATTTCGCATTGGCGCTGATATTTGATCTGGTAGCTATCGGGTATACGCTCACCGGAGGCGTCAAGACATAATGGGGTTTTGGCATTCACCGCGCCCGATGCTTCGCCAGGGTTGGCACCCAAGGAGCCACCACTGCCAAAAGCGAGGACCGATGAAGAGAAGAGAAGCGAAACAACTAGGCAAAAGACATATCGCATACTTACCACCGTATGAAGTACTGATTGGTAAGTAAAAGCATAGCTTAGTCCTGGCATTTCCCCAGTAACGCTTGTGCAACTCATGGGAATTGTCTAACGGCTCATACAGTAAGTACCTGTTGGGTGGTATACTTTAAAAATATAAACACAATAAGCACACCTTTAGACTGAACCGGAATAGCGTGCTTTGCCATAGACCGGAAGTGCTCAAGTCTGCATTGAATGTGTGTGCAAACCGAAATGGAGCAGAACGTGTCCGAACCGTCCAAAACCAATCTGTCCGAAAAGCTCTTTGCCCCTAGGCAAACATCCAAAGAAACATCGAGCCTAGTGAAGTTGGCCCATGTCGTCGATGCCCCAATCCACAGTGCGCTGGATGGTGATACCGAGATCGGTTGGTATCGGGTGATGCGCCGCCCGCAATGGATCTGGCAGGGGATCGATCCGATTGAACTGGAGGCGATTCTAGCAAGAATCGCCAATTCCGAAGCGCCGCGAACCCGTGATGATTTGCTCGATACCGTTATTGGCTACAAACCGGGTAACTGGGTGTATGAGTGGTGCCAGTCAGGTGCCATGTACCATAAGGCCGCGCGGGCGTTGCTTGAACAAGGCGAGAAGGAAAAAGCCGCCGAACAACTCATCACTGCCAGTATGTATTACAGTATCGGTGCCTACCCACACCTTAAGGGGGACGACTTGGCCGCCCAGGCTGAGTTGCAAGCCAACCAGGCCTACCGAGATGCCATGGATAGCCTGCCGCATCAAATGCGCACCATTGATGTCAAGTACGAGAACAAGACGTTCCAGGCGTTTATCCACCTGCCGCGTACCGACAAGCTGCTTCCAACGGTCATCGTTAGTGGCGGGCTGGATATGTTGCAGTCGGATTTGCTGCGGCTGTACCAAAAATACTTCGGACCAGCAGGCTTTGCGATGATCACTTTGGATATGCCGTCTGTCGGCCACAGCAGCCATTGGTCGCTGACCGAAGATACCAGCCGCCTCCATCAGGCCTTGTTGCAGCAAGTTAAGGACGTGCCGTGGGTTGACCATACCCGGATAGCAATGCTTGGGCTGCGCTTTGGCGGTAATGCCGCGATTCGGCTCGGTTTCCTTGAACCTACCCGTTTGAAAACCTGTGTCAGTATTGGCGGTATCATTCATAGTGGTCTGGCCGATCCCAAGCGGCTGGATGCCATGCCTCGCATGTATCTGGATATGATTGCCTCACGGTTAGGGAAGAATGGGGTGTCAAAGACCAGCCTGTTGTCTCATCTGCCAGCGTGGTCACTCAAGAACCAGGGCCTACTGGGCCGTCGCAAGATCGACTTGCCGATGCTGGGTATTGGCCTTAAGAGCGATCCTGTCTGCTCGGAGTTTGACAATCAACTTATCGCTATGTCGAGCCGTGGTGGCAAGGCGGTGACCCTGCCGGACAAGCCGTTGCACGACGGCTACCACCGGGCGATGACGACAGTAGTGGACTGGCTCAAGGAGAAGCTTGCAGAGTAAGCCAAGTTGTCAAATTGTGCGCCTTGTAAATAAATTGTTGCCAAATGAGCGGTTTACGGCTTAAATGGAAAAGGTTAATGATTGCTAGGGATGGAGATGATTATGACGAAAGAAAAGACTTTCCCGCCACACGGGCGTTTGATGACAAAGTTGACGGCCTTGGGACCATACTTGCGTCAGCCTCTGTCCTCTGATGGGCACTTCTTCTTTGATTGCCTCTCGAGTTGTGTCAGTGCCAAAAAGGCCCCGGAAGAGCGTGAATTCTGGGGCTGGTGGTTCATTATTGAAGCTAACGAACAAGGCTTTGAGTACCATTACGGCTTTGGGCGCTACAACGATGCGGGTGAGTGGGTGGCTGATCCGGTGCCGGCTAAACATGAGAAAGCGGTGCAGCAAACGTTAGAGGATTTTTATCCGAAATTGGAAGGTTTGTTGCAAGATGAGTTCGAACTGACGCTATCGCCTTCAAAAGTCTTGAAAGAGCCAGAGCTTGGCAGTGTTGCCTAATTATTAAGCCTTAGCTTAAATGAAGAAAAATGCGCCTAGTTGGCGCATTTTTCTTGTGATTTATAGAGGGTATTGATACAACATCATTCTACTTATTCTTTTTGTTTTATCCCCATGGCAGAGACAAATATCCTAAATGAGCAAAACAAGAACTTGGTAACCGCAGATTCCAGAGATGGGTCTCAAAACCAAGAGGTTAAGCACCGTCCACAGACTATCGTCGTCAAGCTGGGTACCAGCGTATTGACGGGTGGTACGCTGAAGCTGGATCGTGCCCATATGGTTGAGTTGGTTCGTCAGTGCGCCCAGTTGCGCCGTCAGGGCCACAAAGTCATTATCGTAACTTCCGGTGCTATTGCCGCCGGCCGCGAACATTTAGGATACCCCGAACTGCCCAAAAACATGGCCAGCAAACAGCTTTTGGCAGCGGTTGGCCAGAGCCGCCTGATCCAGGAATGGGAGAGTTTGTTTGGCATTTACGGCCTGCATGTCGGGCAGATGCTGCTGACCCGTGCCGATCTCGACGATCGCGAACGCTACCTCAATGCCCGCGACATGATTGTTGCCCTGCTGGACAATGGGATTATCCCGGTCGTCAATGAGAACGACGCGGTTGCCACGACAGAGATCAAAGTGGGGGATAACGACAACCTTTCGGCGCTGGTTGGCATTTTGGCGGGGGCCGACAAGCTATTGCTGCTCACCGACCAGCCGGGGCTGTTCACCGCGGATCCGCGCGATAACCCAGAGGCCGAGTTGATCCGTGAGGTGCATACCATCGATGAAACCCTGCGCAAGATTGCCGGTGGCAGTGTCGGTGGTCTTGGTACCGGTGGTATGGCAACCAAACTGCAGGCAGCGGATGTTGCCCGCCGTGCCGGTATCGAAGTGATCATCGCCGCTGGCAGCCGTCCCGATGTAGTGGCTGACTTGGCCCAGGGCACGTCGGTGGGGACTCGCTTCTTGCCGTTGGAATCGCCGCTGGAAAGCCGTAAGCGCTGGATTTTAGCTGGGCCTCCGCCGGCTGGTGATATCGTGATTGACCCAGGAGCAGCGGCGGCCGTGCAGTTGCGCGGTAGTAGCCTGCTGTCGAAGGGGATCAGCGAAGTAAAAGGCGAGTTCGAGCGTGGTGAAGTGGCTCGGATCTTCAATATCCAAGGTGAGTTGCTTGCCCGAGGGATCAGTCGTTACTCAAGCAAAGATCTGGCGAAAATTGCCGGCAAACACAGCCAGGATATTTATCAGGTGTTGGGTTATGAATATGGCCCAGTTGCTGTACACCGAGACGACTTGGTCGTTATCTGACACCTATTGAAACCGTAAGGGAAAGAATATGAATCTTCAACTGATGGGCCAAGCGGCGCAACAGGCTGCCTTTGAACTCGCAACAGCAGCAACCGAACAGAAAAATCGCGCATTGGCTGTGATCGCCGATGAGCTAGAAGCCAACCAAGATGTGATTTTGGCGGCCAACGCCAAAGATATCGCCGCTGCCAAAGAAGCGGGCATGACAGATGCCTTGGTGGATCGCCTGCTGCTTAATGCCGAGCGTCTGGCGGGGATTGCCAACGATGTCCGAAATGTGATCAGCCTAAATGATCCGGTCGGGGCCGAACTGGACAGCAAGGTGCTGGAAAACGGCATGCGCCTTAGCCGCCGTCGCGTCCCTCTCGGGGTGGTTGGCGTGATCTATGAAGCGCGTCCGAACGTCACCATTGATATTGCGGCATTGTGCTTGAAAACCGGCAATGCCAGTATCCTGCGCGGCGGCCGTGAAACCTTCCACTCCAATATGGAGCTGGTCAAGGTGATCCAGGTGGCACTGGAGAAAGCCGGCTTGCCAACGGCATCGGTGCAGTATATCGAAAAGCCAGACCGAGAACTGGTTTCCCAGTTGCTGAAGATGGATCAGTATGTCGATATGATCATCCCTCGCGGCGGTGCGGGCCTACACAAGATGTGCAAGGAGAACAGCACCATCCCGGTGATCATCGGTGGTTTCGGTATTAGCCATGTTTACGTTGACGCAACCGCTGATCTTTCCCGCACATTGGACGTGGTAGAGAATGCCAAGGTGCAGCGTCCGTCGGCCTGTAATGCGCTGGACACCCTGCTGGTACACGAGAAGGTTGCAGAAGCTTTCTTACCTCGTTTGGCTGAACGCCTGAACAGCAGCAATGTTGACATGGTCGCTGACGAAAATGCCTACGAGTTACTGGAAGGCAAAGCAGCAAGCTTGCGCCGTGTCGCCGAAGGTGACTATGATACCGAATGGTTAAGCTTTACCCTCGGGATCAAGATCGTCAAAGACGTGGAAGAGGCCATCGCCCATATGCGTAAGCATAACGCCAGCCATTCAGATGCCATCATGACCAATGATTTGATGGCGGCAGAGCGTTTCGTTAATGCAGCAGGCTCAGCGGCAGTTTATGTGAATGCGTCAACGCGCTTTACCGACGGCGCACAATTCGGCCTAGGGGCAGAAGTGGCGGTATCGACCCAGAAACTGCATGCCCGCGGCCCGATGGGATTGGAAGAGCTGACAAGCTATAAGTGGGTAGGCGTCGCAGACTACCTCCCTCGAGCTTAATTGATTTATCGTCGCCAGTTAATGCGATAACTGCATCGGAAGTGCTCATTTACATCCGTAAACTCCGCGCTTCCTCTTGGCTCTCACATGAACTGGCTTAGATAAAACAACAAGCAATGATAGTTGGGTAGAGCAGTGCTCATTTACTATCATAAACTCCGTGCTTGCTCTTTGTTCTTGGTGGGCTGACTTAGAACTCATTGCTCCAAATAGCTTTGAGTCCGACAGATTTAGATATAAAAAAACGAGAGCGTGATGCTCTCGTTTTTTTATGCCTGATCTTTGAGATTCTTTAAGTCTTTGTTCTCGTCGTTAGCCGCTTGCTTTTCGATCAGCTCATCAAGTTCTTGTTCGCGCTTGTTTTTATCGTACATGTATTTGACCTTGTCCTTGTAGCCAAATTTCATGTTAGCGGTGTATTTCAGCGCCGCAATGTTACTGACCACCACGCTCACGACGATGATGCTGATAACCCACGGGTTGAGTAGCCATTCCATTTACACCTCACAGATATTCTCTATGTACCTACTATAGAGACTATCAAGGTTTTCCAGGATGTGCGACTTTCCTGCAAGCTCTGATTGGCTAAGTGTGCGCTTGAGCAGGTCAGGTGTGAGCTGTGAAAGTAAATATTTGCTTACCGGGAAGTAGCTGATATGCCAAGGCTCGCAGGCGACGCCATGGCGATCTTCGGCATAGGGCAGGTAGAAGCCAAAGTGCGCCATATTGCCACTGAGCCATTGGCTGAACGCAGCTTGGTGACCTCCGGGTTGGTACTCCCACGGCTCCAGGTGAAGCTGTTCACCTTTCGGCAGACAGTTTGCAGCGTAAACATCGATATCTGTGCCCCAATGATGACGGCTTGCGCCGGGCAGGGCTGACCAGCGCATTATCGCGTGGACTTTATCAAGCTCGGTAAGAGCGCTTGGATCAAGCGGTTGGCTGTTGCTGTCGAGCAGCGGCCGCTTGCCGGTATACTTGTTGTTCCAAATCAGCAGCTGGCGCTCGAACGGGCGGAAAGCGCTGGCAACCTGGAGGTCAAAGCCTGCTTTATTGGCGGCTTCTTTTAATGCCTCAAAGGCAGCTAGCATTTGCCGGTGGACAAAAGGATGCCCGCCGTCAGGGTGTAGAGAGACCAGATGGCTGGTCTCTTGCCCGGTCAGTTGCCCGGCAGTATGTTGCCGGACTTGGATTGGGTGGTTAACCATTAAAGGATTTTTTCCATCACTTTCTGGTACATGTCGGTCAGCTTTTCCAGATCAGCGACTTTTACGCACTCATTCACTTTGTGGATGGTTGCATTGACCGGGCCGAGCTCGACAACCTGTGCACCGGTACGGGCAATGAAACGACCATCGGAGGTACCGCCAGTGGTCAGTAATTCCGGTTTTTTGTGGTTCACTTCCTCAATGGACTCTACGACGGCATCCAGCAAGCTTCCTTCATCGGTCAGGAATGGGTGACCGCTGAAAGTCCAGGCCAAGTCATAATCAAGGCCGTGGGCATCGAGTACCGAGTGAACCTTGCGCTTGATATCATCGGCGGTCAATTCGGTGCTGAAGCGGAAGTTGAACTGGACGTGGAACTCGCCCGGGATCACGTTCGATGCGCCGGTACCGGCAGACAAGTTGGCGATTTGGAAGCTGGTCGGCGGGAAGTAGGCATTGCCGTTATCCCACGTTGTTGCAGCCAGTTCGGCCAGTGCCGGCATTGCACGGTGAACCGGATTATCGGCCAGGTGCGGGTAGGCGACATGGCCCTGGGTGCCCTTGATATTGACATCACCGGTAATCGAACCCCGGCGGCCGTTCTTCACCACATCGCCGACAGCATGGGTACTCGATGGCTCACCGACAATACACATGTCGATTTTTTCATTGCGGGCTTCCAGGGTATCAATCACCCGGGTGGTCCCATTGATGAATGGCCCTTCTTCGTCCGAAGTGATCAGCAAAGCAATCGAGCCTTTGTGATCAGGGTTGTCGGCAAGGAAGCGCTCAATCGCCACTATCATACAGGCCAGTGAGCCTTTCATATCGGCGGCGCCGCGGCCATGCAGGTAGCCGTCGATAATGGTAGGCTCGAAAGGGGCGGTATGCCATTTATCAAGGTTACCGGCTGGTACTACATCGGTATGACCGGCAAAAACGAACAGCGGGGCTTCCGTGCCGCGGCGAGCCCAGAGGTTGGTGGTATCTTCGAACACCATGGTTTCGATGTTAAAACCGAGTTTTTCCAGGCGCTCGATCATCACGTCCTGGCAGCCAGCATCTTCAGGGGTTACTGACTGGCGGCTGATAAAGTCTTTCGCCAGGGCGAGAACCGGGCTATCTGACATCCTTGTATCCTTTCTTAGTTCGTTTGGAAGATTTCTTGGTATAGGGCAGGCTTGAAGCCCAAGTGGTAGCTGTTGTTGTGAACCAACAGCGGGCGCTTGATCATAGCCGGGTGCTCCAGCATCAATTCGATCGCGCTTTGCTGGTCAAGGCCGGCTTTTTGTTCGTCGCTCAGCTGGCGGTAGGTGGTACCGCGCTTGTTGACCATAGCTTCCCAGCCTAGCTCGGCCTCAAACTGCTCTAGCATGCCACGGTCAAGGCCGTCGGCACGGTAGTCATGGAAGGTATATTCGATGTTTTCGGCTTCTAGCCACTTCTTCATCTTCTTGATGGTATCGCAGTTCTTTAGGGGAGTGCCGTAAACAACAGTCGTCATGTGATTCCTCTAATCAGGCTGATTGTGCGACTGGCATTGAGCAGGGTGTTGAGCCGAGCAGCCAGTCTGCATCGGTGTCTTGTTATGACCCTAATACTGCCGCATCCACAGGGTGTGCGCAAGAACGTGATCACGGTCATGGACTGGTTAACTCTGTTGAAGACTTCTTCGAGCCAATAACACATGAGGAATGGAGTCAGCAAAACGGCTATGTGCCTGACAATGCCGAAGTGTTCGCTTCTACGTATGAACCAGCTACAACGTCAGCTGTCATGGACTTTAGTGACCCGTTCGGTGAGGGGGGGGCATTTAGTGAGGAATCAGATAGCAGTATTCAAGTGGTGAATGACACTCCTTGGTTTGCCTGATTACTTGAATTATTCATAGTTACTGGAAGCGGTAAAATGTCGGTAAACGGTCAGGCTACTTAAAAGTGAACAGTATTGATGAATGAACAGTTACCAGTTAGTAGGCCGAAAGCCTACAGCTACCTTCGGTTCTCAACTCTCCGTCAAAAGGATGGGGACTCAACAAGGCGTCAGCTAGAACTAGCTAGGGAATATGCCTACAGGCACGACCTATCGCTTCAAGACACGACTATAGAAGACTTAGGTGTATCTGCATTCCGTGGTCGTAACAATCGTGAGGGAGCGTTAGGCGAGTTTCTAGAGGCTGTTAGGGAAGGACACATAGAGCGCGATAGTTGGCTCTTGGTTGAGTCGGTTGACCGCTTAAGTCGTCAGGCAGTTGAGGACGCCTATCAGCTTATCTCAGGAATTCTCGCCCTTGGTATTACCGTCGTAACCCTACAGGATGAACAGGTCTATAAGCAGGGAAAGTTAGACCTTGGCAAGCTGATGATACTTCTTGTTAAGGCGCAGACGGCATTTGAAGAAAGTGAAAAGAAATCAATCCGTACCGCAGCGGCATGGAAAGCTGCTAGGGATGATCTAGCTAATGGCAAGAAGATAAAGAATGCTCGGATACCTTCATGGGTACTTTGGAATGACGATAAGACAGACTTCCTGATAAATGAGCCAGTCGCTAAAACTGTTCGCTATATCTTTGAACTCTCTATTAATGGGTTTGCCAGCGGCATTATTGCCAAAAGGCTAAACGCAGAGGGCTACTCAATGCTGACCGGAAAGCTTCCCAAGTGGTCAGCTGCCAATGTTCTAGCTGTTCAGCAAGACAGGGGTTATATAGGAGAGTTTACGCCTATGAAGAAGAACCCTGAGACAGGCAAGCGTGAGCCGATAGCTGACCCTGCTGCTAATTATTATCCTGTCCTAATTAATCCTGAGCATTTCTACGAAGTACAGCGTCAGCTTAAAGGCCGTCAGCGTAGTTCAGGCTCTTACAGGAAAGGCAAGATGACTAATCTGTTCACTGGCCTTATTAAGTGCGGTTGCTGTGGTTCGGCTATGGCTGTGCATCAAAAGAACAAGAAAGCAGACGTCAAAAAGTATGGTCAATATTACTACCTGTCTTGTTCAAGAAAGACTGAAAAAAGTTGTACGAGTAAACCGCTGAACTATAGAAGATTAGAACGATTGCTTGTGTCATCATTTACGTTTCTTCCATCAATCCTTGATGGTAATCAAAACAACAATACGCAGTTAAGTGATGCAAGGCTTGAAGTTATTCGTTTAGAACAATCCCAAAAGGAAGTACAGAATAAATCAGATCGACTTATGGCAGTTCTCATGGAGCGTGACAGCAATGAGTTGTTACTTAAGCAGTTGGACAAGTTGACAGAAGAACAGAGGACCATTGATAACGACTTGAAGCAAGCCATTGCAAATGTTGAACAGTTAACAGGAACACTTGCTTACACTGACAGCAAGTATAATGACATATTCACGGAGCTAAACTCGTTCGAGGCGATAGGGTATGTTGATTGGCGTACAAGGTTCAATACGCAGCTTAGGCGGATACTGTTGAAGATTGTCGTAACCACTAACGATAGCTATTGTGATGATGGTGTAACGATTACATGCTTTGATAATCAACATTACCCAATTGCGTCTTTATATGGTCGGCGTAGTTTGAAAAAGTTATTTGGCATCTCGAATAATTACGACATTTTCTTTGCTGCCAGTGATAACGATACTGCGCCTCTTGACTTGATTGGGACGAATGCCCGTCGTGATAACTTCGCTATAGCAAAATCAGAAGACGAAATTGACCAAGAGTTATTTGACAGCATATTGGAGTTTACGAAAGGAACCTCTGGTTTTGACCTGCCCTAGTTCCTGACTGTCTGTGTAACCTAAAGCTCATGCAGATGATTGAAGTTCAGGTGCCGGCGGCAGGAGCGATACAATACTACTAAGGTATTTTCTAGCGTTTCATGTAAGGAAAGTTAATAGGGTGGGGCTACCCGCGACTAAGGAAAGAAGCCTTCACACGAATGGCCAGGAAGGGAAAAGGTACTCCTCCTATAAGCCATTCTGAGCGATGTAGTGAAGTGTTGAACGGTAAGTTGATGTGTTCCTGTGGCGTGATTGAGGGCGGAAAAAAGCCCCGCTATGTGCGAGGCTCTTAATGTTAGCTGTTTACGTCTGAGATTGGGGTGTATGCAATCTTTGATTCATCATCGATATCCGGCTCACTCTCTAGTACCCGCAGCAGTCTGGCTTCTGCAATCTCACCATTCTTAAGCTTGGCTTGATAATCAAGGTGTACTGGCTCACCATCTCTGAAAGCATTATGCAGAGTGTCTTTTTCAGAGTTTGTGATGAATGAATGGTCAACCCTGATACTAAACGATGCATCATCACTCTCCGGTGATACACCGAGAATCATATAGCCCTTGGCCTTGTTATTCGACATTGATTCAATGACAAAGTAACCAGTCCAGTCTTTAACTTCTGTGACTACATCTGGCTTGGTTGAGATGCGTTTGATGTCGGCATTGTTAAGCTTAATAACCTTACCAATTTTAACCCTTTCAGCGTCAGGTACAGCTTTGATTATGCCTTTGTATCCTTCATCCAAATGCGCGACAACTCTGTGCCCCTTTTCTGGAGCTTCTTCTAGGGCTTTGGCAAGCACTACGTCTCGCATGGCTTCCACGCTGTGTTGAGAGTTCTCAGACATAGCCTTAGTCATTAAAGCAATTTGTTCGGTGCGCTGCTTCTCGACAGCTTCCTTACTTTGACCATCCATGTACTTTGTACCAGAGTACGTACCAGAAATGGCTAAGGCTACAACTGCGAGCAAAGCTAATTTTTGACGTCCACTCATATCCTTAAATACCACATCCAATTTTTCGCAGATAGAGCTGAACCAGTCACCACTACTTGTAGCACCCGTTGAACCCTTGCGAATCGTAAATACTAACTCCAGAGATTCCTTATCGGAGTTTGTTAATTTTTGCCTGTTCGAAGTATCGTAAATTAGGGTTGTGTATGCCTTATCTACCTCTTGCTGAAAGCCGACAAAACTCTCCATGAGCTTAGTTGGCAGCGAACTATGATACCTGTCACCTTTAATGTCAATGTCAACAATCGGCCAACCATCGAAAACAATATCTTTCTCTTCTTTATCGTAGACTAGAACGTCCATCGCATACTTCAAGAAATCTTTTTCGGTCTTAATTACCAGTTGTTCGAGGTTCGCAGTCATAAAGTTTCTTTTCCTAGCGTTGACTGTATGGCACACAATTCCCTATTGTTGGGAAGGTTGCTGACCTATGATGACAAATCAGCAAGTTAGCTCATTATGCCTGATAAGCCTGACAGCCACATATACATTAACGCACAAAAGTGACAGAAAACGTCTTTAGGCTGCACAGCGATTGATGTTCTGTCATTGGCCTAAGCAAAAAAAGGGAGACCGTTAAGTCTCCCTTTAGATTTTCTAGTTATCACAGCGTCACTACTTGATGATGAGCATTATGGCTCGTTCATTGTGACTGCTAAATGCGGTTAAGCCGCTTTGTTGCAACCTGTCTTTGGTGCAGTGTAGACATCTTCATTTGCTGCGTAAGCAGAAGCAGTTACCTTAGGAATGTCCGGTGTTAGGCCATCTTTATCAGTATCGTCAGCTCCTTTTTCAAAAACCTTAATTTCACAAGCACATTCGTGTTGTAAAATCTCATGACCAACAAACATCTTAGTAATGATGTTATGGCCTAGACGCAAAGGCTCAGGAACGTGCTCAATGCTCAAGTCTTTAATTTTAGCTGTACCAATAGCGTCTTTGGTGAAGACAATCATTAGCGTTTTCGATGAATCGACATAATAACGATCTGTTCGCCCTGAACCACCATCAGTTTCAGCTAGAGGTTTATCGTCAGGGTATTTGTCTTTATCTGACTCATCAGCGAACGGGAAGTTCTCTGTCTCGTAAATAGGAATACCTGCGATACGAAGAAGAGGCATGCCACCATTAGGTAAACCTGATTCAACATTATTACCACTGTTGATGTAATCTTTATTTAGCCAAGCCATGTTGCCAGCTTCTTGAGCTGCATTAACTAGTAATTCGTAATGCTCAGGACGGACAATAGCTACTGCTTCTTGAACAGGGACATGGTTTACCTTTAATCGTGTACGAGCACGGTAAATTGCTTGAACTAGCTGACGTCCTGTAGCACCTTTACCAGCGACATTCTCTTCAATAGTAACTGGCTTGGTATATTTCTGGCCTTTAAGTGACTCTAGTCCTGCTTTTAGGTGTGTCTTTTCAGTAGCGGCATCTTTAATCTTTGCTGCCTTGATCAACATACGCCAAACATTACGGTCAACCATTTCGGCTATAGCGCTGGACAACTCTTTCGCGTATTTTTCTCGATGCTGGTAGTGAGATAGCATTGTGTCTACGTCAGGTACGAAGACATTACTAACTGCAATGTCATCTACAGCGACGATACGCTCCACTGTTGGAATCTTCTGTGCATCAAGCAAATGACCAGGCTTGTGATAACGAGGTTTTTCTACACGCCCAATTAGAGGAAATTGGGTAGAACTACCACCTTGAAGTGTTTTTACATTGGTTAGCTCTAGGGCTAGGCATTTAGGTTTAAATGCAGATAGAACTTCACCAGAGAAAACCTTAAGATACAAAGCACGTGGAGACGTACCATTATTAATTGCACCCGGCGATGTTACTGTTTGATCAGCAGGGAATTTTCCTGCGTCTGGATATGCTATATTAATTTCCTTATAATAAAATTAATCAAGAGTGATTTTATTTCTTATTCTTGTTTTTCTTAATCATGTCAACGTAGGCTCTTAACCTATGACGTCTAATTAGCTGAGGTTTTCTTTTCATTCCCACAGACTAATAGACCTACCAAAATCATCCACGATACTTAATGATTCTTGTGAGTATTTATCTGCGTTTGCGTATACGTCCTCACAAAAGTCAGCAAGTTTACATAAAGTTTCTTGATGATCGTTATCGTTTTTATGTGTAAAGTACCGGCCATTAGACGACTGAGCTTTTAATAGTTTTGATTGTAAGTCGCTTGGCATATTAAGATAAAGCTCCATGTACTTATCTTCTGGAACACTTGAAGACAACTTATAACTTTCTTCCATGTCTTCCTTTAAAGCTAAATTGTCTAAAATTCCTAATGCGCTTTCATCATATTCTTTAGGCTTAGTATCAAAAACAACATCATTACCATTTTCTGATACCGTTACACCTTCAATAGAAATAGGTACCCCATACTCAGCATGAAGTACTGTGCTATTTCTTTGCGCAGAAGTTCCAGCAAGTCCGTCATAGGTTTGGTATGTAGCATTTATGCTATTATCTCTTAATGACGCTTCATGCTCATATATTGCTTGAACCTCTGGTGAATCTAAATTTGCAGGTTCAACAGACATAGAGACATATTCATTAGTCATTAATAGAAACCTCATCATTTTCATCACTGACTGACACAAAACATGAAGGCTCAATTAAGTCTTCATCATTGTATGTATCATCAGGTACATTGTGGATGCACTTGCATGACAGCTTAGGGTGAATATCAATCAGGAACTTTTTGATTGATGACTCTGTAATGTTCAGGACGTCAATCATATTCTGATAGGTTCGAGATAGTTCCGAGCTAAATTCACCATCAGTAATGCTGGCAACCTTTACTTTCAACATCTCTTTGGTGTCGATTACTGAAAGAAGGTTGACGTTTAATGATTCTTCTAGGGTAAAGTTTGTTAGTTTGTTCGACTTAATGTTAAATATTTCCTTTTAGTTTCTTAAGTTCAAGGTTTGCAAGAATCTCTTTTTCTTTTGCTTTAACCTTTTCAATTTCTTTTTTTGTTTCTTCCATGACTTTAATTTTTTCAATTTCATCAAGGAAGTCACGAGACACTACAGATTTTAGGATATTGCTTTTGATACGCTGAATATCACGGTCTGTACATGACATGCTTTTCATTGAGCTGACAATAAGCTTAATTGACTTATCGAACTCTAATAGCTTTGCGCTGACGGCAAGCTCGAAAGGAGTTACATCTCGCTTTAAATCAAGAAGCTTTTCATGTACGTATAAATCATAGAACTCTTTATAGGCGCTAATTTCTTTAATGTTAATTCCCTTTAAATTATAGCTAGTAGCGTCCAGACATATAATTAGGTTAAACGTGAGAACGCCATAAATTTAGTTATTATCAGAGAGCGTCAACTTTAAAAATGTCAACAAAAAATAACCATGCGTATTCCGGCGAAGTTGAACACCGATTCCGGCTGAACGTGAACACTTAACTTTTCAACGTATCACGACAGTTGTTTTTTAGCTTAAGTGTTCATCTTCCGTCAACGTTCCGAGCTTTTTCCTCATTGATTCTCCCTTTAGTTGCAGCCTGTGAGCATTGTGCATCAGGCGATCCAAGATAGCGTCTGCCAGCGTGTTGTCACCGATTTGTGCGTACCATTGATCAGTCGGTAACTGGCTGATTAGCACAGTTGAGGCCTGAGCATAACGATCATCCATGATTTCCATCAGGTCGTTACGGTGCGCGGCTTTCAGCGGTTCAAGTCCCCAGTCATCCAAGATCAGCAAGCGGACTTTGGCAAGCTGGGCCAGTAGCTTATGGTATGTGCCGTCAGCTTTTGACTGGGTCAGGGCCAGCAGTAGCCTTGAAGTCCGGTAATAACGAACGCTATAGCCTTGCAGGCAGGCGTTATGGCCAAGAGCGCAGCCGAGATAAGTCTTACCACTGCCACATGGCCCGGTGATCAGCAGGTTCTGCCCCCGGTCAAGCCAGTCCCGTTGCGCCAACCGGGCGATGCGTGAACGTTCGATATTGCGTGGGTGCTGGTAGTCGATCTCCTGAACGGTGGCATTAAGTTTGAACTTGGCTTGCCGGATCAACCGGTCATGCTTGCGTTGCTGCCGGACTGACTGCTCTTGTTCGACCAACAAGCTCAGCCGCTCGGTGAACGAGAGTTCCTCATAAGTGCCAGGCTGTTCTTGCTGCCGCTCCAGTGCCTCTGCCATCCCGCTGAGCTTTAGCTCCCGTAACCGGTTGAGTGTTTGCTGTGTCATGGCATTCTCCTAGTGGAAGGTATGGGGCCCGCGGATATTTTCGTGATCTTGGGGCAAGCATGGGTTGCCATCTTCCTGCTCGGATAGCTGATCACGGTTGCTCGCCAGGATTGATTTGATTTGCCGGAGCTTGACCAGACCTTCCTGGTTGGCAAGTTTACAGCTGGTATTGAGCCTCTGGGCTGGATACTGTCGGCTCAGGCTGAGTAGCCCGAGGCACAGACGGTAGGCTTGTTCCGGGTGGGCTTTTTCTTCCATACGTTCGCTGACCCATTGCAGGGTATCTGGCCCGATGGCGCTAGCCCACCGCTTGAGGCGACCGGGCGTCCATTGCTGATGTTTCTGATGGCGTTTCGGCATGTGGCTTTCATCGGTTGTTATGCCGGGATAGCGTTTCCGGGGATGGGAAGCGACGAGCTGTTGGCGGTAATAGAGCTGGATTAGCCGTTCTCCGGCATGCAGCTCCAGCCTCTCACCAACATACTGGTGCGGAACTGAGTAGTGGTGATGTTCATACTGGATATGATAGTCGATATTCACCTTTACCTGTTTGATCGCAACATAGCGGTAAGGCGTGCACGGTAAGGGCTTGAGGGCTGGCCGGTCTAACTTTTCGAAGGCCTCTTTGCGGTTGCCGGGTAACTGTTTGAACGGCTTCTGGTTCAGCTCTTCAAGCAAAGCCCTGATGCACTGGTTTAACTCAGCCAGTGAGAAGAAGCTGTGGTGGCGCAGGCGTGCCAGGATCCAGCGTTCGACGACTTGCACACCCACTTCAGCCTTGGCTTTATCCTTGGGCTTATAAGGGCGAGCTGGCATGACGGCTACCTGATAATGTTCAGCAACCTGCTGATAACTCGGGTTGAGTTCCGGATCATAACGACATGCTTTGCTGACGCCACTGCGCAGGTTGTCGGGGATCAACATCTCCGGTGTACCACCGAAGAACTCGAATGCCCGAACATGGCTTTGCAGCCAGTCCGGTAATGACTGGGACTCTGTGGCTTCCGCATAGGTATAGTTGGATGCGCCGAGAACCGCAACGAACACCTGGGCATGCCGGACTTCACCGGTGCTCTGGCAGATAATGGGAACCGTCTGGCCGCAGTAGTCGATAAAGCACTTTTCCCCGGCCTTATGCAGCTGTCTCATGGAGCGTCTTTGCTGTTTATTCCAGTGAAGGTAACGGTCACAGAACTGCGAGTAGCTGTAGCAGCGGTTGGGGTATTGCTGGGTATATTCTTCCCACAGCAGTTGCTTGGTGATCCCCTTGCGTTTCAGCTCTTGATGGACAGCAGCCCAGTCGGGAACCTGATATCGGCTCGAGGCCCGCGTATCGGCTTCGGGGTAAAACAGTTGGGCCAGTTGCTCATCTGTCAGTGAATCAGGAAGCGGCCAAGTCAAATTCAGTGCTTGTGCTTTCTGGAGCAGTTTCTGGATAGCACCAACGCTGACTTTTGTGCTTGCGCTGATTTGCCGAATCGACAACCTGGCATCCAGTTTCAGCCTGAGTACGTCTCGAATTTTACGCATTGCAATCCTCTTTGCTGGCATAGTCCTGCTCCAAATAGGAAACAGGTTACCAAATAAGTTGAAGATCAATACGTTGAAAGGGATTCCGGAAATGTGGGTAAAAGTGTTCACATTGAGTCCGGAATGGGTGTTCATGTTAAACCAGAATAGGTGTTCACATTGAACCGGAATGAGTGTTCAGCATGGGCCGGAATACGCAAACCACATTCATTAAGAAAATTACGCAATGGTATTTTGGTTCATCTTCTCAAGACGTGTGGGTAAATACTAGTGCACCTGTATGGCTATATGATGGGTTTTACTGCTTTTGCTTACGATGACATTATCTTGAACAGATGTTTTTACAGGGGGCTTCTCAGGGCTTCTCAGAAGTGCAATCGATTATGGCGTGAGGTTGGTTGTGAGTGGACGGATGGTTTACGAACCGATAGTGCATTGACGTGAACCAGCTTGGCTACACATAGACGTATAGACGGCCAAAAGCAAAAAAGGATAGTTACTAGTCAGTAATTTAGACAATCCGCACAGCGTTTAGGTTGTTGCTATTAATGGCTTTTTGTGGTATGAGATAGTCTCCCTTATCTAATAGTCTACGCCAACGTGAGTGTCGTCATCTATGGTTCGGCTTATAGCATCCTTGGATTAAAGACCTATATATTCTTATCCTTGGTATGAGCTATTAGGGTAGCTGTCAGTTAGCTAATGGCTATCTTATGGTTATCCTATGGTTTGCTGTCAGTATGGCTATTAGAGTCCTTGGCCTTAATCATCTATTAAGTTCTTTATCCATGGTCGCTATTAGTCGTACCTGTCTGCTGCTATGTGCTGGCCTATGGTTAACACAGGGTATATCTAATGGGAGTGTCTTTGGTCTGACTGTATGTAAGCTTTCAGTCGACCCCCTTCAAGACATGTGGGTAAATAGAAGCCAAGACATGAGACATTGTCATATGCCTAGGCTCGCTATGTCGTATTATCAGTTAAGCTACGGCTAAATAACTTACCTTTTATCAGAGCATGTGGGTTAATGCCTCCACACGAATGACCAGGAGGGAATCTGATAGGTACTGTTTGATACATGATCTATTCTCTACAATCTTGATCAAATTAATCCCAGTCAGCATTTTTCAGGCGTAGAAATCCATGACAGATACAAAGTGGTGCTGTACCTTATAGCTCTAACTTTTTGTAGCAAAAGTTAGATTTCTGCTCACAATAGAAGCTCCAAGTTCACCATTATTTGCCAACAGTGGTGAACTCTTTTTCTCCCATAAGCTTGCCATCAGCCTGTTTGGCCTGTAGTAGTTCTATGACCGCTGTGTAATCTAAATCTATGTCTATTCCATTAAGCTTTGCTAGCCCTAGCAGCTGCTCTCTACGCTTGAGCCAGCGGCTTAGCTGACTCCGTAGTGTCACCGCCTTAACATGCTCTCCGTCTCTTCGTAGGCTGTTACTGAGGTCGTAGGCCGTATTGCTTATATTCCCTTGCCAGTGACTCAGTACCTTGTCAATGAGCCATCCATGGTCATCTAGCCAGTGCTTGATTATTTGCCCCTGCTTACGAGCCATCAGTTAGCATCCTTCTTGCTGACACCCTGACGACCAAGGGACTTATCAATACCCTTACCACCTGTTCGCTTATCTACCCAAGCATAGAACTGTGTTCGGCCTACCTTACAGCCCATATCTGCCAGCTTAGCGATTATCTTTGTCTTGGCTGTGCCATTGTCTAGCTCAGAGGTGATGAATGCAGCGTACTCATCCAGTTTACTCTTGATGACAGCACCTTTCTTGCGCCCATTGTGTAGGCCAGAAGTCTTACGCCTAGCTGCTGCCGCCTTGGCTTTATGACTACGTTCCTCTGCGAACTTAACAGCAGCCCAAGCCTCACCCAGTGCCATGAAGATAACAGCAGGATCATTCTGGTTCTCAGGTTTAATGATTGTCTTGGTATAGCAGAAGTGGAACTCAGCGCCTTGCTCGATGACTTGGCTGATTGTGCCTAGTGTACCCAAAGCTGACTCACGGCCTAATCGAGCAATGTCAGATACCAATACCTTATCGCCAGACTGAACACTCTCCACAAGGTTGTCGATACCACGTTGTGACTTAGTGGTCTTGCTACCTGACAAGCTGAACTCTCGCCACTCAGTGATATGAAAGCCTTTAGTCTTTGCATATTCTTCTATAGTGTGACGCTGTGTGCTGCTGTCCTGCCTACTCACATCAGACACTCGAACATAGGCAATAACCTTGGCTTGCCCCAGCTCAACACGGTCTAACTTTTCCTCGGCCTTCACTGGTTCTTGGCTTGCTGTGTGTTCTAGCTTATTGCTTGGCTGAACATCATCTTTAGACTGAACAGTCACTACTTGTTCCTCTTGATCAATTACCTCAGCAGCTTTTGGCTCAGGCTTGACCGAACATTCAACCTCAGACCGAACAGGTAGGTCAAGTTCTCCCTTATTGGCTGCTTCGACTGTTGCTAGTAGACCTCGTGGTTGACGCTTGCGCTTGGCTACTACGTCTTGCTGTTCGACCCCCTCAGCACTGAACACAATCAGGGTAGAGGTAGGAGTGTCGAACTTAAGCCCATCAGTGAAAATGCCAATGGTAGTCAGTAGGCCACCAGACGCTGTGTAGACCTTATCCCAAGCTTTAGTGGTCATAGCCGCTTGGTACTCGTGGTCAGTCTGCTTCACTGCGTTGAACTCAGGGTATTGAGTCAGTTTGGTTAGTTCCTTCTGCAATTGCTCCCTTCGGACTTTCAGACCTAGACCGCTATCTTTCAGGTCAACTCGCAGTTGTCCGATGGTGTTCAGTAGTTGGATGTACTTAGTGTTCATTTATTGCTCGATTTACATGGTGTTCGGTTTAGGGTTTTCAAGTTACGACAGAGCGAACATGTATGTCAATAAAAATATGTTCGCACTAAAGTACACTCTAGATCGAACACTTTACGGGTTGGCCTGACAGCCCTTGACACAACGGCCTTGATTAGCCTGACTGAACATGTGCCAATGACCGAACACATGGTGACTACAAAGCATGCCCTCTATGGTAGTCACAAAAAAATATGAGAGTGCTATCTCCCTACATTTAAGCTAAATCCAGTTAATCGAAAATACAGGAAAGGTGGAGGTATATGGGGGGTATCGCTCTGTTTAATACAATCGATTCCTTTCTCATTCATGGGCTACAAATTGCAATTGGGGGGAACCTAATGTTTTTCTACATTTTTAGGTCGACCTCGCGTGAATGAACTTGTTATAGCTATAAGCCAGCCATGTTTCTTCACTCGACATCTCAACGTGCTTGGACTGATGCCAAGTTCAGCAGCCTTTTTTTTGTATACGTCTGGACTTTTATGCTGATTCAAGGGTTTTTCAACTGCATCACTAACACTCATACCAGCTCTATCAATGCGAGATGCCAATGTTGTTGGTGCTATTCCGACATACTCTGCTAAGTCACACAGTCGCCAACGTTCTCCCATGTACTCAAGCCAACGATTAGACCTATTATTTGTCGATTGCTGTTTTCGTGTTGCCCAGCGTGTGTTTTGTTTGGTATACCCCTTATCGTTATCAACACGATCTATTGACATGCTAGGCTCTGGTTTATCTCCCATGTCTTTACAGAATGCCTCGAAACTCTCACGCCAACGAATGCAGACAGTGATACCACGCTTACCGTAGTCCTTATACTGTGGGTTTCTTGGGTTATGGCAACGATTTAACATCTGTAGCCATGTTCTAAACAGATGATGCTTGGTATGTCCATGCTTATAAGCAGGATGCCTGTACGTTCCAGACACAGACTTCATCCATGAGCCTTTTTGAAGACATGGAAGAGTATTAGTCGGAATAGTTTCCAAGGTGGTCTTACAGCGTATTTTGACTTTTTCTCCATTAGCTAAGCGTTTAGCTATTTTGGCTTGGTACTTAATCTTATCTCTTTCGGCCTCACACAGCTTGCATGATGCTCTGTATCGCTGAACTCCACTATGGTCTTTACCATTCTTATGAAAATCAGTAATAGCTTTGATTGTTTTGCACTTGGTGCAATGTTTTGTCTTGCTTATAGGTAATACCCCTGTAGTTATGTTCACTACAGCGTGTGGGGGAATAAGCTACACAGCTGGTAATGTTCATTGGAAGACGAGCAGTGTCAAGATGAGCTTTAACATCGTGCGCTACGTGAAATCTGTGAGAGTTTGCGTGGTGTTGTCTTGAAGATTTTAAGCAGGAGCGCCTCTGCAAAGGGCAAAGACGCTAGTATTTTGATCAATTACAGGTAGTAGCTACGAACCCAGCCGTTCATCCCATCGACTTTTATATAAGACCAGCTTCCATCTGTCTTGTTTAGAGTGTACCTCTTCCCTCTAGTTGCAGTTCCAATCTTCTTTCCATCTGGCTTACCGAACATATTAGTCGTCACGCGAATAGTTCGATTGTTGTCTTCCCTACGATTCTTGTTGGTTCTTCGGGTTGATGATGTTGAAGTTGTGGTTCTTCTTGGTTTGCTCGTTCTGGTAATACGGCTCTTGCGTCGACCACCTCTTCTTCTAGCTTCTGCATCAAAGCCGACAAAAAGGGCTGAAAGGCTTCCGAGGATGAATAAACGTCTGTTCATGATTAGGCTCGCTGCTTTGTAAGCGCAATCCGTTGGCGTTTCTGGCTTTCCGTAGTATTGATTTTTGTGGGGCGATTAAACGGGAACAGACAGATGTGTGCAAGTTAATGCTTTATGAGTGGGGGAGAATTGACCGTAAGCGGAACAATACAATCAGTATGGTAAATGACTTAGATAATTATGAATTAGTAATGTGAATTTCACCTACGACAAAAAGCACTGCTACTTTAAGGCAACAGTGCTTTCGTCACTTGCTCTTTAGCAGTTACTGAATAGGGTCATTCACTGCCATTTCAACAGGTACTTGCATAATGGGTGCTTCGACAAGATACCAGTGATGAAATGCTTCGTTAGGTGCTACACCGACAGGTTCCATGCGAATAATCATGAGACCTTTGTTCATGATTTTCTTATTGATGTCATCAACAAGGCTAGGGACGTTACTGCAATCATTAGCTAGTGGTCGAACTTCATTTGTTCTGATACCAGGTTGATTAGCAATAGCCATGAAGACGAGAGCTGTCTTGGATAGTTTGTTTTTACGCATTTGCCAAAGGTTCTTGGCGTAATCATTGATGGTTTTGTCAGACAGGTGAGCAAGAGGTAGGCCGATACGAGATGTGTTCGGCATTGGTGTTACTTGGTTTTGGTTTCTCATAAGGTAATTTCTCCGATTTATGAGGATACGTATTTAGGGTTTTTCTAAGTGAAGCGATCACTTAGTTGTACTGCTTAGGTCAGGGGTCAACCGTCCCAAAGCACATATGGAATTTTTCACCATATGCGACCATTGTAACATGAATGTAGGGCTTTGTAAACACCCATGCACAAAAAGCCCGCCAATCGGAGCTGGCAGGCTTATTGCTTGTTTATAGTCGATAGGAAATACGTAACCTTCGACTGTTTATTTAGAGTCGACTTTGGAATGGCTACTTCCTTAGGCGACTATTTGTTTAACGTCTCGGGTGACTAGTCCGCGACAAATTCTGTTTCAATTTGAAGTTTAGGATCGAAACCCATAACTACAAGTTAACTTTTAATTAACTGTTTCAAATTGACAAATGCACTTTATGACGAGTTGGTGGAATAGTCAACCAACCGTCAGAGGCGGCGTATAATACCTTGCTGTATTAAATAGTCAACAATAAAAACGTCCATTTTAACGGCTCTAAAATGGTCACTGGTTGAATAACTTCTATTAAGGCTTTACTAGGCATGGATGTATAGTAGCGGCTCTTAAAATCGCTCTCAGCGCCTCTATAGTGGCATTTTGATTAGTGCAGTTTTTTAAAAATTATTGGTCGTTAAATTTCAAAACTGGATAAATGTCACGTTTTCATCTCAACAACTGGTTGCTTATACAGTGCAGTGATATAGCTATCTTTGTTGACTACTACCAAGGCAGTTTTATAAAACATGAAAATCAATAACGTAGTTTTTCGATCAAACAGCACGTTTAATTATAGTTTTGTCACTTACTGTCACTATGTTTAAGCAGCTTTACTACTTTTCATGATCGCCGAGCTATGAAGAACTAAATGTTAACAGTTTTAGCCATACATTCAGTTATCCAGTAGTGGAGCAGCATATCTTCACCACGCTCTAACCCAAAGGCCAATACCGGTTCGTCGGGTACTGTGTAATCTAACTTGTAGTGGGGCAGTAAGAACAGCTTCCCTTCATCCTCATAGACAGACTCACCGTAACAACTAGCTTGGTTTTCATCCTTTCTGACAAACCTAAAGACGGTTATCGGGTTAGACTTCCATCCCTGTCTAAAAGAAGCAAAATAGACCGCACCGTTGGCTAAGTGCAGTTCATTTGTGAGGACACCCCTTAGTTGAATCTCTGTTAGCCAGTTCCCTAGCTCACTCTCCATTGCTTTGGTGAGCGGCAGACCATGCCCAAAATATCGATTGAGAAGTTCTTTGGTTCGCTGATTTCCTGTCATTGCGTACCAACATGGGTTGTCGCTGATGATTTTCTGTACGCCTGCTTCCATGCTGCTTTCTCCAATAGCGTTTACACACAAATTATGTGGATAAACTGTTGTTTCCTTTTAATAAAATCACAAAGTGTCACCTAGCTTCTGTCACCTAGTTTCTGTCACCACTAAACAGGACATTAAAACAATACATAAAAACAATACAGGTAAGATCGAGATCGCTTTAAGTAATATTAAGAGCGAACAATAAATAAACAATTGTTATTTGAATTAACAGTAATGTCTCTGTAGCGGGACAGTGATGATCAAAAAATGATCGGTTAGTGCCTAAAGCAGTAATTTGTTCTGGTTTGAAGCAAAGGGAGTTGTAGAATCGGAAGGGTTCGCCTACGGGTGAGCATAAGACGATAGCGTCACCCGCAGACTTGGTGATTGAACTGGCTACCAACCAGCTCTAGCACCCACAAGTAAAAACTGATTGGCGTCAGTCTTTACCGCACGTACCCGTATGATCAGCAGGTACGTGACATGGGTCATATTTTACCAAGTCTCAACGATGCTGACCATTGCAAAGAAGACGATATGATCAAAAAACAAACGAAACACCTCGACATTCCATTCACAGCCAAAGCAATTGCTGACCGTATTGAGTCAGACTATTCGCTTTTCTCCTATAAACGTCATGCCCGTTACAAGGCTATCCTACGGGACGTTGTTAAGTACGCAGATAAAGCTAGGGATTGGACTTGCTACCGCAGGCAAGAAGACATTGCTTTGGCAGTGTTCGGTTCAGCTACAGATAGCAACCTACGAACAGTTAAGCGTGCCTTTGCTCGGTTCTATAAGCTTGGCCTTCTAGAAGTAGTAGGTCGGGAAAGGATGAAGCTAGAAAAGGACGGTATTGAAGTTAATGCCCTTGGCAAGAATTACTACCGCGTAACTAACGTACTGCTCAACATCATTGGCTTTACACGCCAAGCGGCACTTATGCCCCTAATTACCCTACAGACAATCTGGAAAACTGTTGTTACGGCACTACCTACAAGATTGTCTCGCAGTTTTTGATGCCGTAAGCAATTGTACTCATAGTTATTCTGGCTGACTTGTTTTGTGAACTTGGTCTCCCTTTATAGCGGGAATAGCCATGGGGTGCAATGGCTTCAGCCGCCGTAGTGGATCGCCAGTTTGATCAGCCAGATATTGGCCAGGATCCCGAGCACGAATACAATGGTCCGCCATGGGCTGAGCTTGAAGGCATAGCAAATGAAGTAAAGTACCCGGCTGATGATAAAAAGATACGCGGGGAGGGCGGATTCATGGGCGGGCACCCCTGCCAAATGGGCAATGAACACACAGCTCGAAAATACCGTCAGGATTTCCCAGCCGTTGGCCTGGGCAGCTTTAACCCTTGAGGCGGCACCTGTGAGCTCGCGGTCCTGGAGCCGAGGTTGGTTGATGTCGAGCTTGCCGGTTTGGCGGACGGTTAACCACCCCCCGATCCCCGCCAGTATATAGTTAATCAGTATCATGGCGATAATACACCAGAAAGCTGGGATCATGGCGGCTCCTTGGGTTGATGGCGATGTTGTCCAAAGTATAGGAGACAAGGTGGAATGGGTTTTGCGCCTAATTGTGTGATTTTTCAAGTTGTTGTTTAAACATGTATTTTTTGTTTCTTGATTGACATGTTCTGATGTTTTGAGACCTAGATCACCGAAAATCACGACCAAAACCGGGAAATCCTCCTTCATATTGATCAAACTCAACACCCCGCAGGCAGAAGTCGGAATAATAAAAACCTTAAATTATGGAGGTCTCAATGGAATTGAATCCGGTTTTTGCCCGTCGTCTTTATCTCGCTTTGCTCGTTGAGCAGCTAGAGCGTCCCAATGTTCCTAAGCTGATTGAAATTACCGGTTGGCCGCGACGTACCATTCAGGATGTTCTTAAAGCCCTGCCGGGGTTTGGCATTGAATTGGCCTTTGTTCAAGATGGTAAGCGCCATAATGATGGCTACTACCAGCTAAGCGACTGGGGGCCTTTTGATGTCAACTGGGTTGAATCGAAAGAAAGGGATATAATCTCTTCCGTATCGAGTTGATAAAAAAACCGCACTTGTGCGGTTTTTTTATTGCTGAACTTATTCACAATAGTAGGCATTGCCTATCAAGGTCACAGAGGTTGAAAAGTCGGGTGGGCTGTATAGTGAGACCTTGTTCGCACCAAGCTCATAAGCTTGATTCTGCAGCTGGTTCAATGCCCCCCGGGTAAGCGCCTTATCGCTGATGAGCCAATAGTTGTACCAACTGCCTTGGGAGCCGATAAGCGTTCCCCGTCTTTCGCAGGTATTGTGAATATCATTGGTATCCCAGGTCAGTACGACTCCTCCGGCATTATCTGACAGTGGCGTCGTACTGCACCCTGCCAGCATCATTGCCGGCAGCAGCATAAGCAGTGGCCTTGTTTTGATCATTATTGTCCCTGCGACTCTAGATAAAGAACGGTAGCTGCCGTCCTGGATTTCACCTGCAGCTTTTTCAGCAAGCTCTTCATATGGACCTTTACGGTTGCCTCTGAAATGAACAGGTTATCGGCAATTTGCTTGTTGCGGTAGCCCTTAGCCACCTCTTTTAGGATCTGCATTTCCCGATCCGTCAGGGTATCGAGCAGCGAGTCTTGCTCGGCGCTGTCGGCCAGATATTCACGTACTAAATCACTGAAAGCCTGGCCACCGCACATGGCTTGTTTTAATAAGGCAATGAGTTGATCTGGCTCGGTATCTTTCAACAAGTAGCCATCGGCCCCGGCATTGACTAGGGCTTTGACATCTGAACGGCTGTCAGAGACCGTGAGTACGACTATGCGGGCCTGGATGCCTTCCGCGCGCATGGCATTGAGGGTATCAAGGCCTGACATCCCCTTCATGTTCAGATCGAGCAGGATCAGGTCTGGTTCTTTTTCCTGCGCGAGCACGACGGCATCGGCGCCGTTGCTGGCTTCGCCAACCATCTCGAAGTCGTTTTCAAAGCTTAGAAGCTGGCTGATCCCCCGGCGCATCAAGGGGTGATCATCAACAATCATAATTTTCCAACACGTCATATTGTTATCCTTGGGACTCAGGCTGAAACTGAAGGGTGACTTTGCTGCCAGAGTCCTTGGTTGTATTGATTTCCAGTGTACCGTGAAGGCGTGAAGCCCGCTCGGTCATAATTGCTAGGCCGTAATGATTGAGTTTTTCATCGGCCGGATCAAAACCTATTCCGTCATCGCTGATATTGATCGTCACAGTCTCGTTATCTTGCTGGCAGGTAATAATGATTTCATCAGCTTGTGCATGCTTGATGGCATTGAGTACTGCTTCTCTGATCAGTTGCAATAAGTGCACCTGGTGATGGGCATCCAGACTCAGCGATGAAAGCTGGTTATCTATTATCAATAAAGCATCGCTCTGTTCTTCTAGAGGTTTTAGCATTTCTACCAATGCTTCACCAAAGTTTGCTTCCTTGATTGTGAGCCGGAAGGTACTTAGTAGCTCCCGTAACTGGGTATAAGCCCCGGAGAGCCCTTGGTCAATATCACTGATAATTGCCATGGTCTGCGTCTGATCGCCTTGCCCTAGCTGCCTTTTGAGCAGGGTGACTTGAATTTTAAGGTACGACAGAGACTGGGCAAGGGAGTCATGCAACTCGCGCGCAATCGTAGCACGCTCCTCCATCAATAATAACTGCTCTGACTGCTTCTGGGCCCGGTTGTAGTAGATCCCACGGGCCAGCGTGCGGGAGATGTTTTCAATCAGGTTCTTATCGGGGCAAGGGAGGGTGTCTTGCCACCATAATTGGCCCAGTACCTGGCCGTCGAGTTCGAGGTCATGGTAATGCCAGTTGTTGCCCGATGGTTCGCCGGCGAGGATTTCAGTATTGTTGCCACTGCTCTCTTCGATGAGCAGCTTGGCTGCGGTCAGCCCCTCAATGGCCAGCAGCGTATCGAGCATCACCGCAAAGTTCTTGGTACTCAGGCGGCTTTGCGATAATTCTTGCGAGCAGTCATACAGCACCTGTAATGATTCATTGGCTTGGCGCAGACGGCGGGTTTTTTCATCGACCTTTTTCTCGAGGTTCCGGTATAGCTTGCCGAGCTCGGTCGCCATGGTCGTAAACGTGCCGGCCAGGATCCCCAACTCGTTGTCACTTTTGACATCGAGGGTAAGGTCGAACTTGCCTTCTTGGATCTGCTCACTGGCAGTGACCATTTGGTTAAGCGGGGTGACGATTTTGCGTTGGGTAAAATGGATGGTAAACAGCGCGGCAATGAGGATCAAACTCAGTCCCAGTCCGCCGACGATCGACAGGAGCTGTAGCTTGATGATGGAAAATTCCTGTAACTCGTAGACAAATTGGTCGATACGGTCGACAAAATTTACGACTTCGCTGAGAAATAGCCGTTCATTTCCGTTATGCAGCAAAGGGTGTAAGTCTTCCCAGCGGCCAATCAAGTTGTAGTAGTGCATCTTGATATTGGTCGGTACCGTCCAGTGTTCCAGTGCCGCCATTGAAGGCGAAAACAAGGACTTCTCAAACATATCCAGGTGTGCTTGAAGGTGAGGCGACTGGGTCTGGATATCATAAGCCAACCGGTAACTCTGCATGCGCAATGAGCCGGAGACGTTGACCGCTTCGGCATCATTCAAACTGGAAGCCAAAGTCAGTAAGGCAAAGCTGGTGGTCACCACGGAAAGAAGCAGGATTGCGAGCATCGCCCTGGCAATAGTGGTAGTGACGGGCTTTAGAGGCCTGTTTTTCACAGATTTTCCTTTTAAAACGCTATCTTAAAGATAAGTTGAATACGCTTTTCTATTTTAATCTGGTCTACATTTAATAGACAGACTGGTGGTTTTCGGTGCAAATGGGGTGAGTAGTAGCCACCTTCGATAAAACATAGCTTTTTTATACTGAGAGGCTGAGCATTTAAATTTATTGATCCAAGACAAATTTAACCCCCAATTAGCCCTTACTAGGTATTTAAGCATTTATTACGGGATTTACACTTGTCGTGTAAAAAAATGACAGCTTGTGATTATTTGTTGTAATTCATTGAAGCTGTCTATTGGTACACCTTGCTTTGTATAGCCAAGCTGCTGCCCGTAATCACTATTTTTATTAATAATATTTTACGAAGGATAGAGTCAATGTTTGATCGTTCCCGTCGTCGATTACTGACACGGCGTCGCAAGCCTGACCTGCAGCGGATGCCCTGGGTGGTCGAAGAAGAGATTTTCACCGACACCTGTACCCGGTGCAACAAGTGTATCAATGCATGTGAAACACAAATTATTGCCAAAGGCGACGGAGGTTTTCCTTCCGTCGACTTTCAGCGTGGTGAATGCACATTCTGTTACCGCTGTGCCGAGGCTTGTCCCGAGCCGCTGTTTCAGCCGCAATCAGAGCAGCCATGGCCTTTGGTGGCACAGGTTAATGAGGGTTGCCTGGCCCACCACAACATTGAGTGCCGAAGCTGCGGTGATGCGTGCGAGGTGATGGCGATTCGGTTCAAACTGCAACCGGGCAGTGTTGCCCGTCCTGAGCTGGAGAGCTCAGTTTGCACGGGGTGTGGTGCATGTGTGTCGGTCTGCCCGGCATCGGCAATTACCATGGTGAATAACGATAACGAAGAGAGTTAGCGATGGCATTACAAGAAGTACACATTTCCAGTTTGGTTGTTCATGTCAAGCCGGCGTATCTGGCCTCTGTCAAAGAGCAGATTGCTGTAATGCCGAATGCAGAAATTTACGGCGACAGTGAAGAAGGGAAGATCATTGTGGTTCTGGAAACCGAAAACCAGGGCTACGTGACTGACACCATAGATAAAATCAATAACTTAGAACACGTTTTAACCACGTTTTTAGTGTATCACCAAATCGAACACTTCGACTCGCAATCTGAGGAAGATTCATGAAAATGACAAGACGTGCGTTTGTGAAAGCAAACGCCGCTGCATCGGCAGCAGCTGTAGCGGGGATCTCGCTGCCAGCATCAGCAACTAACTTAATTGTTAGTTCTGACGAAACCAAAATTAAGTGGGATAAAGCGCCTTGTCGTTTTTGTGGTACAGGTTGTTCAGTACTAGTCGGTACACAGAATGGTCGTGTCGTGGCGACTCAGGGTGATCCGGAAGCGCCGGTCAACAAGGGCCTGAACTGTATCAAGGGTTACTTCCTGTCGAAAATCATGTACGGCCGGGATCGTCTGCAGACACCAATGCTGCGTATGAAAGACGGCAAGTTCCATAAAGATGGCGACTTCCAGCCGGTCTCTTGGGATCAGGCGTTCGATGTGATGGCCGAGAAATGGAAAGAAGCACTTAAAAAGCATGGTCCATCGGGCGTAGGTATGTTTGGCTCAGGCCAGTGGACCGTAATGGAAGGCTATGCCGCAGCGAAGATGATGAAGGCCGGCTTCCGCTCTAACAACATCGACCCGAATGCACGCCACTGTATGGCATCTGCCGTAGTGGGCTTCATGCGTACCTTTGGTATCGATGAGCCGATGGGTTGTTACGATGACTTCGAAAACGCAGATTCGTTCGTGCTTTGGGGCTCGAACATGGCGGAAATGCACCCAGTTTTGTGGACCCGTTTGACTGACCGCCGTCTGAGCAACCCGCACGTGAAAGTAAACGTGTTGTCGACGTACTACCACCGTTCGTTCGAGCTGGCTGACAACGGCATGATCTTCGAGCCGCAAACTGACCTTGCAATTGGTAACTTCATCGCTAACTACATCATCCAGAACGATGCAGTTAACTGGGATTTCGTCAACAAGCACACCAACTTCAAGCGTGCCGATACCGATATCGGTTACGGCCTGCGTGACGAAGACCCTCGCCAGCAGAAAGCGAAGAATGCCAACTCTGGTGCCATGCATGCCATGACATTCGATGAGTACAAGGCCTCTGTTGCCGAGTACACCGTCGAGAAAGCCGCTGAAATGTCGGGTGTCCCGCAGGAGAAGCTGATCGAGCTGGCGAAACAGTACGCCGATCCTAACACCAAGGTGATGTCACTGTGGACCATGGGTATGAACCAGCACACCCGCGGTGTGTGGATGAACAGTCTGGTGTACAACATCCACTTGCTAACCGGTAAGATCTCGCAGCCGGGCAACAGCCCATTCTCGCTAACCGGCCAGCCATCGGCGTGTGGTACGGCGCGTGAAGTGGGGACTTTTGCTCACCGTCTGCCGGCCGACATGGTGGTGGCGAATCCTAAGCACCGTGCAGTTGCCGAGAAGATTTGGAAACTGCCAGAAGGTACGATCCCGCCTAAGCCGGGTTACCACGCGGTACTGCACGACCGTATGCTCAAAGACGGCAAAATGAATGCCTACTGGGTAATGTGTAACAACAACATGCAGGCTGGCCCGAACATCAATGAAGAGCGTCTGCCGGGCTACCGTAACCCAGAGAACTTTATCGTATGTTCTGACCCATACCCAACCGCAACGGCGCAAGCGGCTGATCTTGTCCTGCCAACCGCAATGTGGGTCGAGAAAGAAGGTGCTTACGGCAACGCCGAGCGCCGTACCCAAGCATGGTACCAGCAGGTTGAGACCCAGGGCGAGTCTAAGTCTGACCTTTGGCAGATCATGGAATTCTCCAAGCGCTTCAAGGTTGAGGAAGTATGGGGTGAAGAGCTACTGGCAAAAGCACCACAGTACCGTGGCAAAACCATGTACGACATCCTGTTCCGTAACGGTCAGGTCGATAAATTCCCAATGTCTGAAACCCAGCCATTGAATGATGATGCTAAAGCGCAAGGCTTCTACGTGCAGAAAGGCCTGTTCGAAGAATACGCGGCGTTCGGTCGCGGCAAAGCGCACGACTTGGCCCCATACGATACATACCATCAGGTACGCGGCCTGCGCTGGCCGGTTGTTGACGGTAAAGAGACCCAGTGGCGTTTCTCTGAAGGTCATGACTCATATGTACCGGCCGGTGAAGGTTTCCGCTTCTACGGCCACAAAGACGGCAAGGCAAACATCATCTTTGCCCCGTTCGAGCCAGCACCCGAGGTGCCTGATGAAGAATATGATCTTTGGATGTCAACGGGCCGTGTGCTTGAGCACTGGCACACCGGCACCATGACTCGCCGAGTACCAGAGCTTTACAAAGCGGTGCCGGATGCACTGTGTTACATCCACCCAGATGATGCTCAGTCACGAGGCCTGCGTCGTGGTGATGAAGTACTGGTTGCTTCTCGCCGTGGTGAAGTTCGCTGCCGCGTTGAGACCCGTGGTCGTAACCGTCCACCTGTGGGCTTGGTATTCATTCCATTCTTTGATGCCCGTATTTTGGTGAACAAGCTGATTCTTGATGCCACCGATCCGCTATCCAAGCAGACCGACTTCAAGAAGTGTCCTGTGAAGATCACCAAAGTATAAATAGCAACAAATTGAAGAGGTTGGTTGTCTGGCGGCATGCCGGACAGCCCGACCTTGACCTGAATTTAGCCTGTAGGCGGAGAATACAATGAAACGATTAGTTCTAGCAGTAATGGCATTTGGCATGATGCTGGCTGGTGCTGTACACAGTGCAGAAGAGCTGCACAACCCGGGTGGTATCGGTGGCTTGGAGTCACTACGTGGTGCCAGCGAGCTGGAAGCAACCCGCGCGGCGGATCCAATGAAACGCTACCCTCGCGATCAGGGCACGATTGATAGTGATTATGTTTACCAGCCCCCTTTGGTACCGCACACCATCCGTAACTACGAAGTGTCGAAAAATGCCAATAAGTGTCTAGCCTGCCATAGCTGGAAAAATGCCAATGAAATGGGCGCGACCAAGATCAGCGTGACACACTACCAGTCACCGCGTGAAGGGCAGGTATTGTCAGATGTATCACCAGCACGTTACTTCTGCTTGCAGTGCCACGTACCACAAGCAGATGCTAAGCCGTTGGTTGAAAATGATTTCCAGCGTGTTGATGCGCTGCGCTAGTTATAGCCATCAGTGCTAAAGGGGCTATAAGATGAAACTATTGAAAACGTTTTGGCGTCGACTGACATCTCCGAGTAAGGTCGCTGTCGGTTTGGTGCTGTTCATGGGCTTCATGGGCGGTTTGCTGTTCTGGGGCGCATTCAACACCGGTATGGAAGCGACCAACACCGAAGAGTTCTGTGCTGGCTGTCACGCTCCGATCGTCAAAGAGATCCGGGAAACGGTACACTTTGCCAACCGCTCGGGTGTTCGTGCAATTTGTTCTGACTGCCACGTGCCACATAACTGGACTGATAAAATTGTTCGCAAGGTACAAGCCTCGAAAGAGCTGGTGGCCTATGCGATGGGGACGATCAGTACCGAAGAGAAGTTTGAGGAGCGCCGGGGCTATCTCGCCAACCGTGAGTGGCACCGAATGAAGGAAAATGACTCACAAGAGTGCCGAAACTGTCACGAGTTTGAGTACATGGACTTCTCTGAGCAGGGAAGCCGCAGCGCGAAACAGCACTCTACGGCATTGGCGTCCGGCGATAAGACCTGTGTAGATTGCCATAAGGGGATTGCCCACAAACTACCTGATATGTCTGGTATTGAAGGCTGGCAGTAAGCCTCAGATAAGGAGAAACAATGAGTACATTAGAGTCAATCATCTGGCATGTAATGGGTTATGCAGCCATGCCTGTAATCATCCTGTCTGGTTTTGCTGCAGTAGCTGTGATTTGTATCTGGCTATTGTCGCTGGGTAAGGACAAAAATATCTAACGGTAGTGTTTAGTTTGCCGAATAAAAACAAAGCCATGCATATGCTGCATGGCTTTTTTAATGGTGCGCCGAGCATGGCGTTGTTCTAGGAGGTGAAAGTCCTCTACGGGCTCAGTCGAGCGAGAACCGTTAGCCTATGCAAGGGTGTCCACCGTGAGGTGGGATCTGAAGGAAGCAAACGGCAAAACTTGGTTGTGACGAACAGAAATCTGATAGTAGGCCAGTACAACTTGGGTAACCTAGCCATATATAGAATAGCCCAATGCCTCGACGGGAAGTGTGTACGGGTAAATCAGGCACAACCAAGTGAAAGAACAACGTCTTACCTCGGGAGATCTTATTAGCTGTCTCGGACGAGACTAGTGCAGCAGTGATGCTGCGTGACGGTTAATAAGAAGTCAGCAGAAGGCATAGTACCTTGGGGAAGTACAACCCAAGGGAAGGCCGGAACTGAATATATCAAGAAGCAGTCACTAGACACTCAATCATGTGGAGTCATAGCAAGATGAACAATATCTCTACGTACCAATGGGCAACACCGCAAGTGACGCTCATGGCTACGAAGAATGACAAGCATGTTTGGCGTAGACAGGAGGACGAGTCTTGGTGACCTCAACTCAGTTGATGGAGCAGATCTGTTCATCAACGAATCTGAACCAAGCCCTGAGAAGAGTAAAGAAGAACAAGGGATGTGCTGGGGTTGATAAACTCGACATAGCAGCCACTATCTCGGTGCTTCGGCAGTCTTCCAATGGGCAAGCGCTCCGCCAGAGCCTTCTGGACGGTAGCTATCAACCCCAACCCGTCTTGGGTGTAGAAATCCCTAAACCTAGTGGGGGAGTGAGGCAGCTAGGTATCCCAACGGTACTTGATAGGATTGTCCAACAGGCCATCACATCAGTCCTGACAGATATCTACGAACCTAAGTTCTCCAACAGCAGTTACGGGTTCAGGCCCAACCGTAGTGCCCACCATGCTCTGGCGGCAGCAAGCCACTACATCAGGGAGGGGCGGGGTTATGTAGTCGATGTTGACCTAGCGAAATACTTCGATACCGTGAACCACGATAGGCTGATGCACAGGCTATCGAAAGATATCACAGATAAACGGGTACTGAAGCTGATCAGGTCATACCTACAGGCAGGCATAATGCGAAACGGGTTAGTCGAGCAGAGGCAACGAGGGACACCACAGGGTGGCCCATTATCTCCGCTGCTATCAAATATCGTATTAGATGAGTTGGATAAAGAGCTTGAACGAAGAGGGCATAAGTTCTGCCGATATGCAGACGACTGCCAAATCTACGTACACAGTGAGGAAGCCGCAAATCGAGTAAAAGCCTCGATAACGGAGTTCTTGGAGCAGAAACTGAAACTCACGGTCAACCGGGAGAAGAGTGCGGCAACAAGAGTGACAGAGCGGACTTACTTAGGCCATCGCTTCCAACGAGATGGGAGTATCCATATCTCGAAGACAGCACAAACTCACATGAAGAAGCGAGTGCGTCAAATAACGAAGCGGAATCGAGGACGAGAGTTGAAGACAGTAATAGTCGAACTAACTCAATATCTAAGAGGTTGGCAACACTACTTCAAGCTCGCCATGCGGAAAAGCGCGATGCAGCGCTTGGATGAATGGATAAGACGGCGCTTACGGTGCTACCGACTCAAGCAGCGAAAACGCAGACACAGCATAGCGACATGGTTACGCCAAGAAGGCGTAAACGAGCGCAATGCTTGGAAGCTAGCGATGTCAGAGAAAGGATGGTGGCATCTGGCTTTATCGCCGCAGCTCAATCAGGCCATGCCAACGAAACGGTTCAAGGAGATGGGCATGTACTCATTGAGAGATGGGTATGAGTCACTGAAAATATATTCGGAACCGCCGTATGCGACCCACGCTTGTACGGTGGTGTGAGAGGACGGAGGCCGTGAGGCCTCCTCCTACTCGATTCTGTGGGCTGGGTTTTTGCACCACAGATAAACCCCATGGGCAATAACGGCTAACCAAGTGCCATAAATCGCTAACCACGACGTGAGCGCAGAGGAAGCTCCAGGGATCTGAACAGCAGCTTCTAGCCCTTGGATCACGAGCATGGTAAGGAATCCCAAGATGCCGAACATCAAATAACTGGCGATACTCATCTCGATCCTCCATTTGCCATTGAGCTTATTTTAGATCTAATTGAGAATCGTTTGCAACTGTAGAGGTGTGCCTGCTATGGCTAATTTTTCAGGTAACCTTCTTGTGCCAACAGCTTCCGGAATGCCTCGGCGCGCTTACGGTTGACACCGAAATCGGAATATCCCGTGCGGGATTCCGAGCGGACGGTAAGCTGCCCTGATTGCCGTTGTACCTCAAAATCATCAACAAAGCGGAAGACTTTGCTGGTGCACTCTACATGAAGGTAATCGTCAGTGCGTTTAGCGAGGGAGGCACCGGGAAGGGAAAGCGCCAGTTTCTCGATATGCGCCCATTGCTCCAGCCCTGTTTTACTGAGTTCAAAAGGGGCCAAAGCGTGCTCTTCGCGGTTATCCAGCGTGCTGACACAGTTTGGTTTCTCACCACAGATTTGATTGACTTTTACCGTGTGGCTGTAGGCCGAATTCGGGCTGCCGCACCCGGTGAGAACAGTCAGAAGTGCTAGCAGAGGAAAATAACGAAAACTTTGTTGTTGAGTCATCCATGAATCCTCATATGCGTTAACTGAATTGAAGGTAGCCAATAAACCCAACCCAAGAGGCAATAAGCAATAGCCAGGGTAGCCAATGTTGTTTACTCACAACCACTTGTTCTGCTGCTGGCGCATCTGTAGCGGGCTGTTCAATATCTTGCGATTTATCTCTGGCTTGTTTTTTACGCAGCTTGTCCCGCTCGCGGGCTTTGGCTTTTTGTTGTTTCTTATATTGCTCAATACCGTGCTGGATCCCTTGAGCGATCAGCTTGGTCTGTTCTTTGGTCTGGCCTGGTTTTTGCGTCGCACGGGCAATCTTCATTGCCTCTGCTTGGGTCTCTGGGGACGGCGCCCCTTGATTTTTGCTGGTTGCCATTGTTTGTCCGATCCATGATTTCTTTGGGTCGATTATACCGCTGCCAATATCAATTGGCACTTTTCTGTCTTCCCCGCCTTCCAAAGTGGTAGGAATCTTACATTGTATGAACAGAAACTGAACAAGGGGTAATGGTGGTAAAATATTCATTAACACAATGAATATTAATGGATATTCCACTAAAGCGTTAGAAACTGAGCATATTTATTTCTGATGTGACTTTTGTAAGAAAACTAGAAAATTCGTCATTCTCATCCCACAAAACGTGATCATGTCGACAAGACGACTACCCAAATAGTGCGTTGAACCACAGAATTTACCACTTTGGCTGGTAGTTGCGACCAGATAGATTAAGGTGTGCCTAGTACTGAACAGTGTTGTTATATCGGTCCCGCTTTAGAATGATCCCCACAACGGCCATAGACAAAGTTGGCTATTGAAATATCAGGGGTAAGCCTCCATTGCACAGTAAGCAGTGAGAAACGGGGAAAGTAAGTGATATATCCGATAGACGCCTATGACAAGCATGGCTTGTTGAAACCTTCGACCATGTTATGGCTGTGTTGGTTGTTCAGTGCCAAAGGCTGGGTGGTTTTTGTCATGGCGGGCGCAAGCCGCGAACAAGGGGCCCAGGTCTTGGAGATTTTATATCCGTTGCGAGATAACCTTTATCTGGCAATGCTATTAGGCCTTCCGGCACTTATCTATATGTGGATGGCCGGATACCGCCACAAAAATAAAAAACTAATTAATTTCGTATGGCTGCATGGGAAAGGGATCCTGCTGCTGAGTTATACAACAGATTGTGTTTTGCAAATGTATCAGCTGATGTTGACCCACGGGGCCTTCAGCTGGACCCGGGCGGTCAGCCTGCTGCTGACATTCTGGCTTGGAGGGTACCTGCTCAGAAGCTCCAGGGTCAGAAATACATTTGCGGACAAGCCCGTAGAGAGGTAAAGACAATGAATGACTGGGGTAAAGGGTTGGTGCTGTTCAGCGCACTGCTAAGCCCGTTAGCCATGGCCGACTGGCTATTAGATGTGAATTTTGAACTGACTGGTGCGTCTGGAAGTACCCAGTCGGTTAATACCTCACTGTCACTACTGCCTGGTGAAGAGACGGTCTTTTTTGGTAGTAATATCGATAGTGAAGATAGTCGCCGGGAACTGGTCGGAAGCGCAGAGCTGCTGGAGGTCTCGGCCGAAGAGGTCAAAATTGCGTTCAAGGTCCAGGAGCGTCTTGATGATGGTGGCTGGCGTACACTGGTGTCGCCAACATTGTCAACGGGCCTGAATACTCCGACCATGTTTGAAGGCTTGGACAACAATGGCGATAAGCAAGTGAAGCTCCAGGTCGAAGTGACGTCGGTGTAAGGTATTTGCTGCCCGCACCCTATACTAAAAAAGCCCGCAACAGCGGGCTTTTTGCTTTTGGGTGTCTGTAGATTCTGATGTTGTGCTCAGCCGGCAGATTTATACAGAGGTATCAAGCACATTGCCGCTGCCTGTGCCGGGATCAGGGGTGATGCTCTGGCTGTAGAAGTCAGGCTTGTTAGGCAGGTGATCGTTTATCGCATCGGCGACTTTTTTCTTGATGATCAATTGCTCTTCTTGGGTCTGTGCTTTGGTGTCGGCCGTGATGACGACGGTATCCGGATCTTCCTGCGGATCGTCTTCGAACTTGTTCATGCTGGCCTGGTGAATATTCACCAGTTTCTGGGTCTGATTTGCTTGGTAGAGGGTACCTGCGACCTCTTTGGTCGGAAATGATGATGAACCCGTTTCCATGATCTTATCCTTATTATTGGTTTGAGCTAATGGGTTGTGTTTGTATAAATTTTACTCCAGCTTAGCAGGGTAAAATAGACACAAATTGAACAGCAAAGCGGTTTTCTACCGTGGCTGCTCCCGAGACCGGCGAGGGCGAGAGCGGGTCAAAGATATGGGGTTACTGATTTGCCTGGCGTATTCCTGCTCTGCTGATAATGATCAATTTTCCTTAAGCTATTCTCGTTATACTTTGAAATACATAATGTTGTATGCCCGGGTTGGGTATCAGCGATGATAATAAGTTAGGAGAAAAATATGGCTACGGCACAACCTCTGATTTTGCCTGAAGCAGGACCGTTCGCATTGTATGTTGTTATCAAGGCAACAGGTGATACCAAGGCGCTTGTTGAGCGTTGTAAACAAGTCCACACTCTGGTTGACGAGATCAACAGCCAGCAGCCGGGGGCTGAGCTAAGAGCCAGTATCGCTTTTGGTCAGGCATTCTGGGCCTCACTGGAAAAAGGCTCGCCGGCCGAGTTCGAGGAGTTTGTCCCGCTAGGTGAAGGCGAGATCACGGCACCGGCAACCGGTGGCGATGTGTTGCTTCATGTCAATTCAAGCCGACATGATCTGAACTTCTACCTGTTGCGCCAGTTTATCTCGCCTGTTGCTGAGCACGTTGAAATCATGGATGAAACCTACGGTTTCAAATACCTTGATTCGCGCGATATGACTGACTTCATTGACGGTACCGAGAATCCGAACACCCTAGAAGCGCGCCAAGACGTCGCCCTGATCAAAGAGGGTGACTTTGCCGGTGGTAGTTTTGTGATGCTGCAGCGCTTTGTCCACAACCTTCCGGCTTGGAACCGCTTGAACATCCAGGCGCAGGAGAAAGTCGTGGGTCGAACCAAACCTGACTCGGTTGAGCTGGAAGACGTACCGGCCGCCTCACACGTTGGCCGGGTGGATATCAAGGAAGAAGGCAAGGGGCTGAAGATTGTCCGCCATAGCCTGCCGTATGGCTCTGTCAGCGGTGATCACGGTCTGCTGTTCATTGCCTACTGCCATACTCAACACAACTTCAAGGCCATGCTGGAGAGCATGTACGGCCACACCGACGGCAAAACCGATCAGTTGCTGCGTTTTACGACGGCGGTAACCGGTGCTTACTTCTTTGCACCATCGGTAGAGATACTTAACTCGCTATAGGATTAGGGGCGGGGCCTAGCTTCACAACAGTGTTAAGGTTTTCGCTTCGCGCTGTGACAGTCAACGGGAGCCATTTGGCTCCCGTTTTTTATGAACGGCAATTCATCCAGCTTACTCTCGATGCGCCATGGCGCATCAAATCACCCGTTGCGCGTTATCTGCCGAAAACGAGAGAACCCAGTTAACAGTAGGGCGAGAGAAAATAAAGCAGACGAAGGTGGCTCAGAGATCGCCGCTGACGGGGTTGCTGGTGCAGTGAAGGAAGCAAGTGTAGGAATTGGTGCACTAGAAGGACCCAACAGCGTCAGGGAAAAAAGCGCCGGAACTGTCGCCAAAGGAGGACTTAATGAAGTCAGCGTTGAAGGTAAAGGGGTAGGGTCCAGAGGGGGAGTCAAAGTAGTTAGCAGAGACGGTGTTGGGATGGAAGCTAAATAGGTACTGAGTAAAGAACCGCTTTCCCAATAAGAGATATGGGATAATGCTGGCTGGTTACCACCACCATTGGTGATCCCTGCTGTCGACCAATCCCCTCGCTGCTGCTGTGAACTGAAAATATTTATAGAAAAGGATGTTGCACTTTTGACCGTCATGATTGTGGCCGGATCTGGGATAGAAAATGAGCCACTTGTAAACCCTCCGGCATCGGTAAGCGAGCCATAGTTGTCGTCCGATTTGCCCATTAAATTTAGCGCGGTTTGGCTGCCGGTAGGATCCAGTAGAAAATTCCAATATTGAGGGTTAACGCCGCCGTCAGTTGAAATTCCGGTATCAAATAAAAAAGCGAGAACACTGGCGACATCTTCAACCCGGTCATTAGCAACCCGTCCGATAGTATGGGTATATGACTTCTCAGCGGACGGGGTGACGGGATCGGCAGCTTGCCATGTGTATATGTCCCCTGAATTTACCACACAGCTCATGTCTGCTGAGCCGTTGCCGTTACCGATATCCAGACACGCAATCGGAGTGGCCAGTGAAGAGTAGGCACATGTGATTAGAAAGCACCCAAAAACTAACCGTTGTAGCATCACCGTTAACTCCATTTTGAATAAATTTGCGTGATTTCGGTTAGAGTGCACAAGAAATCACTAACATTGCTAATTTTATTATTGATAGCTTAATTAATTATAGTGCTGGATGTTTTTTATACAAAAAGATTAACTATCTTTGATTAAACGTCTGTTTTTAGCTGAGGTGGGCGACTGATTTGTGGTACTTGTTGGCGAATTTTTGCTGCTGCAAACGGAAAAACAAAAAGCGCCGCCCGAGGGCAGCGCTTTTGGCAAAGATTGTGACAATCTTACTTCTTGATGCGAAGAACTGGAGTTTCACCCACAGTTGTTGCGCCAGAAAGTTTGTTCAGCTCTTTGATTTCGTCCATGTTAGAGATAACAACTGGAGTCAGAGTTGATTTCGCTTTCTCTTCTAGAAGCGCTAGATCGAATTCGATGATAGTGTCACCAACTTTAACTGTTTGGCCTTCTTCAGCGATGCGAGTGAAGCCTTCACCTTTCAGTTCAACAGTGTCGATACCGAAGTGAACGAATAGCTCGATGCCGTCGTCAGACTCGATAGAGAAAGCGTGGTTAGTTTCAAAGATCTTGCCGATAGTACCGTTTACTGGTGCAACCATTTTGTTGCCAGCAGGTTTGATAGCGATACCGTCACCAACGATTTTTTCTGCGAAAACAACATCTGGCACATCTTCGATGTTTACGATTTCACCAGAAAGTGGTGCGATGATTTCGATAGCACCAGCTTCAGTGTTGTCATCAGAAACCAGCTTCTTCAATTTGTCAAACAGACCCATATCGTTGCTCCTAAGCGTTGTTATTTTATCTGCAGCTATATTAGCAGATGGTCTTTTCTGCGATGAATTTTTCTACGTGAGCTTCAATTTCAGCAGCAGTAGGCATAGCAAGCGCCTGCTCAGCCATTGCTTTAACGTCAGCAAAATTAGCGTTGCGGATAATCTTCTTAACGCGAGGAATCGAAATTCCACTCATGCTGAATTCGTCCAGACCCATACCTAGTAGTAGTAGGGTTGCACGCTCATCACCCGCTAGCTCGCCACACATACCTGTCCACTTGCCTTCTTTGTGAGAAGCGTCGATAACTTGCTTGATCACAGTTAGGACTGCAGGTGATAGTGGGTTGTAAAGGTGAGAAATCAGCTCATTACCACGGTCAACAGCAAGAGTATACTGGGTTAAGTCGTTAGTACCAATACTAAAGAACTCAACTTCTTTTGCCAGGTGGTGAGCAATCGCTGCAGCAGCAGGGGTCTCAACCATTACACCGATCTCGATGTTTTCATCGAACGCGTGGCCTTCAGCACGAAGCTCTGCTTTGTACTCTTCAATCGCAGCTTTCAGTTCGCGAATTTCCTCAACAGAGATAATCATCGGGAACATGATACGGATCTTACCATGTGCAGATGCACGTAGGATACCGCGTAGCTGGTCACGTAGGATTTCGCGACGGTCAAGGCTGATACGAACCGCACGCCAGCCTAGGAATGGGTTCATTTCTTGTGGCAGATCCATGTACGGTAGATCTTTGTCACCACCGATATCCATAGTACGGATGATCACTGGCTCGCCATGCATTGCTTCCGCAACTTCTTTGTAAGCTGCGTACTGCTCTTCCTCGGTAGGAAGTGCGTCGCGGTCCATGAACAAGAATTCAGTACGGTAAAGGCCAACACCTTCACCACCGTTACGGTTAACGCCGTCACAGTCTTTTACTGTACCGATGTTACCGCAAACTTCTACTTGCTTGCCGTCAAGGGTGATAGCTGGCAGGTCTTTTAGCTTAGCCAGTTCTTCTTTCTCGGCAACGTGCGCGTCACGGATCGCTTTGAATTTGGTTAGTTCAGCATCAGATGGGTTGATCACAATCTTGTTGTTGATTGCATCAAGAATCAGCATATCGCCGTTCTTAACCTGAGCTGTGATGTTGTTAGTACCTACGATGGCAGGTAGTTCTAGAGAACGCGCCATGATAGAGGTGTGCGAAGTACGACCACCGATATCAGTGATGAAGCCAAGTACGTAATCTAGGTTGATTTGCGCCGTTTCAGAAGGGGTCAGGTCGTTAGCAACCAGGATCACTTCTTCGTTGATAGCGCTTAGGTTGACGATGCTGATACCCAGTGCGTTTTTCACAAAGCGGTTACCGATATCACGGATGTCCGTTGCGCGCTCTTTCAGGTATTCATCATCCAATGATTCCAGCGTAGATGCTTGCTCTTCGATGATAGAGTGAATAGCAAGATCTGCAGAAGCATTGTTGTCTTTAATGAAGGCTATGATTTCTTCTTCAAGCTCTTCATCTTCCAGCAGCATGATGTGGCCTTCAAAGATGGCTTCCTTCTCTTCACCGAAGGTTGCGCGTGCTTTTTCTTTGATAACTTCTAGTTGCTCAGAAGATTTTTTTCGAGCATCGAAGAAACGCTGAATTTCGTTCTCGATTTGGTCTGCAGCGACAGGAGCTTTGTTTAGAACAATCTCTTCTTCCTGCAGAAGTAGTGCTTTACCAAAAGCAATACCAGGAGATGCCAGGATACCTGAAATCATAGCCTTACCTTAAATTGACTTAAAACTAGGGGAAGTAATAAACAGACTGCGGATTAGTGCAGTTCGTCCATTAGAGCAACTAGGTGGTCAACAGCTTGTTGAGCCTGAGCACCTTCAGCAGCGATAGTTACTACTGTGCCTTTTACTAGACCTAGAGTCTGAAGCTTGAATAGGCTTTTCGCGCTTGCGCTTTTGCCGTTTGAAGTCACTGTGATGTCAGCGTCGAAAGCTTTAGCTTCTTTAACGAACTGAGCAGCTGGACGAGTGTGTAGACCGTTTTCTGCAGTGATCTCAACTTGCTTCTGATACATTTTTCACCCCGATATAGATATTATTTATTTAATATTAACGTAACTGAAAGTAAGCTTAACCTGTTTATGTTAAGCTCGCTATCTGGGATTATAAACTACCCAACAGTTCGGTGTTTGAGATTAATCCAAGTCAATTTTTTGTGACTTTTCTCTCTGTTCCAACCTCTGGCCGTCCGATTTTTGACCGCTTTATTTTGAAGCTAGAAATAAAACACAACGGATTTATATTAAAGCTAGGGGCAAAATGCAACAAAAAAGCCCCCCATAGGGAGGCTTTTGGGTAACAATCAGAGTGGTAACACCTAAAAGTGTGATCACTGTTGGGTTTCTTTATCGGTAAAGATGCCGGCAAACAGGGCTGATGACAGGTAACGCTCACCTGAACTCGGTAGCACTACAACAATGTTTTTACCTGCATATTCCGGGTGCTCAGCAATGCGGTTTGCTGCTACCACTGCGGCGCCAGAAGAAATGCCTGCCAAGATGCCTTCTTCTTCCATCAGGCGGCGTGCCATATCGATAGCATCTTCCGAGCTCACGCGTTCAACCTCATCAATCAAATCAAGCTCCAGGTTACCGGGAATAAAGCCTGCACCGATGCCTTGGATCTTGTGGGGAGCCGGCTTGATTTCTTCGCCGTTAAGCGCCTGGGTGATAACCGGTGATTCTGTTGGCTCCACCGCAACTGTGGTGATTGCCTTGCCTTTCTGCTGCTTGATGAAGCGGCTTACGCCAGTCAGTGTGCCGCCTGTTCCCACACCAGAGACGAAGACATCGATTTCGCCATCAGTGGCATCCCAAATCTCAGGGCCCGTGGTCTTTTCGTGGATCTCTGGGTTGGCCGGGTTGTTGAACTGCTGCAGCAGCAGGTATTTGTTAGGGTTGGAGGCGACAATTTCTTCCGCCTTCTCGATAGCCCCTTTCATTCCTTTTGGCGCTTCGGTCAGTACAAGGTTTGCACCTAGGGCTTTTAGTAGCTTACGACGCTCAAGGCTCATGCTCTCAGGCATGGTCAGGGTTAGCTTATAACCACGTGCAGCGGCAACAAAAGCAAGAGCAATACCGGTATTGCCACTTGTTGGTTCAACAAGCTCGACACCTTCTTTCAAAATGCCTTTTTTCTCGGCATCCCAAATCATATTGGCACCGATACGACACTTTACGCTGAAGCTAGGGTTGCGAGCCTCAATTTTAGCCAATACGTTACCTTTACTGACTCGGTTAAGGCGAACGAGCGGAGTATTACCGATTGTTAGGGAGTTATCTTCGTAAATCTTGCTCATTGTTGTCGTTCCTTCGTAACGCGTTAAAAACATAAGACACGTTAAGCATAACCCTTAAACGGCGTTTGCAAAGTAATTTGTAGTTATATCTTATTGTTATATGGGACTGTTGGTATCGCCGAACAAGTTTCAAGCAGAGTGAGCGGTGAGTGGGGTGAATATCGGAATATAACGGCTATAGGCGAGAGCGGCGATGGGCTATAGGAAGAGCAAAGAGTATAGTATGGGAACGCCGTTTGGAGGTGGTAACTATAGGATATGTGTAGACGAGCGACTTCATCCCGCTCGCCTATGGCCAATAGCCTATTGCCGGATCAATAGTTTCTATGCTGCTCGCGGTAATGGTCGACCCACATGGCTGTCGCGCCGCATACCGCAACCGGCATGACAAACAGGTTGAGAACCGGAGTCATGGTAAACAGCATCACCAGGCTGCCGAAGCTCAGCGAGGTGCCGCGCTTGGTTTTCAGCGCATCGCGCATGGCCGGAAATGGTACTTTGTGGTTATCAAACGGGTAGTCAGCATACTGGATACTCATCATCCAAGCGCTGAACAGGAACCACAGTACCGGGCCGATGGTTTGGCCAATGGCCGGGATCCATAGCAAAATGAACAGCCCGATCGCCTTTGGCAGGTAATATTTCAGTTTCACCCACTCGCGGTGCATGATACGTGGCAGATCTTTCATCACGCCGGTGATCCCGGTGTCCGGCGCCTTCTGTCCCGTCAGTTTGGCTTCCAGGTGTTCGGCTAGCAGGCCATTGAATGGGGCGGCAATCCAGTTGGCGATGGTACTGAACAGATAAGAGAAGGTCACCAGCGTCGCGATGGCCAGCAAAGGCCACAGTAGATAAGACAGCCAGTCGAGCCAACTGGGTAGCTGACTCATCCAGCCATCAATCCAGGTACCCAGCTGGCTTAATACCAGCCCAAAGGCCGTGCCGAACAACACGATATTGATCAGCAGCGGAAAAAGAACGAAGCGTCGCGTGCCCGGCTGGGTCGCCAGTGAAATACCGCGAAAGAAATAACCGGCACCACTCAGCGGGGCAGAACGTTGAGGGGTGGGTTGCCGGGGTGATTGCATATAGGCTCCTTGGCAAGAAACGAGAGTGTATATTTCGGTGTTGGCTGTGATAGTAACGGTGAATCGTTGCTGTAAGCAAATTAACGCCGTGATGAGTGCGTCAGCTGGCGGCAAAAGTGGTCAAAGCTTGTACATTTTTGTGCACGGTAGCACTATCTTGCACGAATAACGACATTCACCTTCTCATTCTGATTTGAGTTTTGATACATTAGAGTAAAGTTAAGTCCATAATGACTGTTGTATACTGCTTCAGTAAAGGGCTGATGTTGGCTTTTAATTTGCACGGTATTGTCATAACGCCATGTCAGGCTGTGATAAAAAAGTGCCAAGCTAAGTAGTAGAGGTTACCCCACTGGTTTTATCCAGAGGATGTAATCTGGATGTTGATTTACCCGGTAATGGGTTACAAGTAAATTCAGAGTATTCATATGCAGGAATTGCGTCTGGTTCTTATTATTGTCGGTGCTCTTGCCATTGCAGGGTTGTTGCTTCACGGTTTGTGGAGCAGCAGGAAGGAAAAGCCTGCTAAATTTGGTGAGAAACCACTGGGCAAGTTGGATAAGGCTGCCCGAGATTCGGAAGGTTTTGATAAGGATGGGGTCGGTAGTGTGAGAGTTGTTAACTCTGAGCCCCTCAATGCTGAAGCGCCTCGTCATGAAAGGAAAGAACCAGAATTGCACTTTGGTGCGAAGCTGGATGCTGACCCGTTGCTGGACGGAGCGGCCCCGGAGCAGCCAGCGGTTGTTGCTGCCTCGCCGGTTGCAGTGCAGAGTGCACCAGCCGCGGTCACGCGTGCTGATAAGCCAGTGGCTGCCGAGCCGCAAGCTCCAGAGCCGGCCTCTTCGCAGGCAGAGAGTGTGGCAGTTGCAGAGCCGCCAAGTCATCCACAACCTCAGCAGCAGTCCGCTCGGACGGTTGAGAAAGTGGAGCCTGTTTTAAATGTCGCAAGCGCTGAGCAAGTTACGGTTGAAGACGAACCGGTGCTTGATAATTCATTGTCGCCAGCGGCTGAACAAGCTGCAGCTCTTGGCGTTGAAGCTAAATCGCAATCGGCTGCAGCTGAATCAGCAATGCCTGCCTCGGCGGAGCCGGTGACGAGCAAGCTTGATGCCACGGACTCACCGACCGAGGCATTACATGCTGAGGCTTCTGAACCCGTTGTGGCTGCAGAGCCTGCAGTAGAGTCAACTGAGCCTGTTGAAGAGCCGCAGAAACCAGCCGAGAAAGAAGTCCTTCCTCCTGATTACTTGGTATTGAATGTTCATGCCCGTAATGGCGAGTTGTTCCGCGGTAGCCGTCTGTTCAACGCGTTTGAGCAAAACCACCTGATCTTTGGTGAGAACTCCGTTTACCATCGCCATGCGGATGCGGCGGGAACCGGGCCAGCTATCTTTAGCGTGACGAACATGGTGCATCCTGCCCATTTCCCGCAAGGGGGTAGCGAAAGCTTTGAAACACCGGGTGTCGCTTTTTATTTGATGCTGCCTTGCGAGGTAGGCCGCGCTGATCAAAACTTCAATTTGATGCTGCAAACCGTCCAGCGCATTGCTGATAGCTTAGGCGGTGATGTGCTTGATCATGAGCGTAACCTCATCACGCCGCACCGTATCAGCGGCTATCGCGACAAAGCCCAACGCTACACTGTTAGTTAACTAGTTAGCTGTTGTAGCGCCTAACGAACACAAATTGGCCCTTTATACATATAGGTATAAGGGGCCTTGTTTTTTTATATCCTCCCCAAGCAACACCCTTTGAGGTGAAACGCTTGGTATAAGCACAGGTACACTTATGAGCCACGACATTCAGCAGCAGCTCGATGAGCTGCGCGAACTACTTGCCTATCACGGTCACCGCTATTACGTAGAAGACAACCCGGAAATACCGGATGTGGAATACGACCGGATGATGCAGCAGTTGCTGGCGATTGAGGCGGAAAATCCAGAGCTAGTGACGGTTGATTCACCGAGCCAGCGTGTTGGTGGTAAGCCGCTTGACGGCTTTACCCAGATCACCCATGAAATCCCAATGTTGTCACTGGACAATGCCTTCAATGACGATGATCTTCACGCGTTTGAAAAGCGAATGCTGGATCGCCTGTTGTCTGAGCCTTCCCTTACCTACTGCTGTGAGCCGAAGCTAGATGGCCTGGCTGTGAGTTTGATGTATGAGAACGGGGTACTGACACAGGCTGCGACCCGCGGTGATGGCACCACGGGTGAAAACATTACCGAAAATGTTCGCACCATCCGCTCGATACCATTGAAGCTCCGGGGTGAGGGCTGGCCTGAGCGGTTGGAAGTCCGCGGCGAAGTTTTCATGCCGAAAAAAGGCTTTGAGGCGCTGAATGAAAAAGCACTCAAAAAAGGAGAGAAGACTTTTGCCAATCCGCGTAACGCGGCAGCGGGCAGTCTGCGTCAGTTGGACTCTAAGATCACCGCAACCCGACCTTTGAGTTTTTATGCCTATTCCGTGGGCGTGGTCGAAGGAATCGAGCTGGTCCCAAGTCAGTATGACCGCCTCGTGCAGCTCAAAGGCTGGGGATTGCCGATGTGTCCTGAGATCCGCCGGCTTGCCAATATGGGTGAAGTGATTGCTTACCATCAGGAAATCGGCAACAAACGTGAAGCGCTGCCTTATGAAATTGATGGCGTAGTGATCAAGGTTGACGATATCGCTATTCAGCAGCGGCTCGGCTTTGTTGCCCGGGCCCCGCGTTGGGCTATCGCGTATAAGTTCCCGGCGCAGGAAGAGCTGACGACACTTAACAACGTCGAGTTCCAAGTCGGCCGCACCGGTGCCATCACCCCGGTGGCAAAACTGGAACCTGTGTTTGTCGGTGGGGTGACGGTAAGTAATGCCACCCTGCACAATGCCGATGAAATTGCCCGCCTTGGCGTCATGGTTGGAGATACCGTGGTGATCCGCCGTGCCGGTGATGTGATCCCGCAGATTGCTTCTGTGGTTGAATCTCGCCGTCCGGCTGATGCCATGCCGATTGTCTTCCCGGAATCTTGCCCGGTGTGTGAATCCAAGGTTGAACGGGTCGAGGGTGAAGCCGTTGCCCGTTGCTCCGGTGGCCTTTTCTGTCAGGCACAGCGCAAAGAAGCCTTGAAGCACTTTGTCTCTCGTAAAGCGCTGGATGTGGATGGCTGTGGTGAAAAGATCATTGAGCAGTTGGTGGATCGCGAAATGGTGGCAACCCCGGCTGATTTGTTCAAGCTTTCGGCCGGGGTATTGACGGTACTGGAACGAATGGGGCCGAAGTCCGCGCAAAAACTGGTGGATTCCTTGTCCGCTTCCAAACAGACTACGCTGCCGCGTTTCTTGTATTCACTCGGCATTCGAGAGGTGGGTGAGGCAACAGCCGCTAATTTGGCCTCGCACTTCGAAACCTTGCCAGCCATTGAGTCTGCGAGTAAAGAAAAGCTGATAGAGGTACAGGACGTAGGTGAGATCGTTGCTGCCCATGTCTACAATTTCTTCCGGGAAGAGCACAACCTGGCCGTGATCAACGAGCTTATCGAGGTGGGTATTCACTGGCCAGCGATTGTAAAGCGCGATGCTGATGTTGAATTGCCTTTAGATGGCAAGACGGTGGTCTTGACCGGTAGTTTGTCTCAGCTTACGCGCTCGGAGGCTAAAGCTGCCCTGCAAAACCTTGGTGCCAAAGTGACGGGCAGTGTATCGAAGAAGACTGACTTGCTGGTGGCTGGGGAAGCTGCTGGGTCAAAACTTGTTAAGGCTCAAGAGCTTGGCATTGAGGTTTGGGATGAGCAGGCACTGGTCGATTTCATGGCTCGTTAAAAACGTCAAAATATAATTTATTAACGGAATTAACGGTAAACGGCTCTAAAGCTATGTCTTTAGAGCCGTTTTTTTTTATGTCTGTGACTTTTTTTGTGGTTAATTTTTACCTCGAAACGCAAAGCGGTTTTGTGCGGTTTTGTGCTGTTTTATGTTGTGGTGATGAGATGTAGAACAATTCTACAAGAGGTAGCCAAAATGTGCATTTAACAATTCCATACTGCGCCATATGTGACCATGTATATGAAAAAAAAGGTTTTTTTGTTTTTGGTTTGAGTGTGTGCTTGTTGTGTTGATCCGGATCACTAATCAGCTTAAAGTTTGCACTGAGTCATATTTTTCGAAGAATAAATTAAGTTCTATTTGATGTTTTTTGTTGTGAAAGTAGTCTTAGGGGTGAAGTTACACAGCAGTTCAACTCAGAACTAAAAAATATGATTTGGTCGGAGTATCCATCCGGCTGACATATCGGGAGAGTTACTTGTTGCCCACGGCGGCCAACCTTTTGGGCACAAGTAAACACAGCTAGTATTTTTAGGAGTTTTCCATGGATAAAATGTTCAAACGTTCTCTATTAGGCGCGGCCATTGCAATGACCGCAGTAGCAAGTAATGCAAATGCAGCCATCGAATTGATGGGTGAGAACGTTGTCCTTTACGGACAGGCAGCAGGTAACCTGCAGTTTTGGAGTGCCGATGCATCGGATGAAGATAATAACGTTAACGTTGAAATCGAATCACGTATCGGTATTCGCGGTAAAGTAGAGTACGACGCAATGGCACCGGCTTTCATCTACCAGATGGAAACAGGCAATGCTGATAACGGCGGCGAAGGTAACAATGATGGCTTTGGTGCATTCGGTGGCCGTGACACATACGTAGGTTTTGAGTTCGATGGTATTGGTCAAATCAAATACGGTCGTCAGCTAGTTGCTGCTTACGATTACGTTGACTATCCACACACCAACCCTGGCCTGGGTAATGTGTTCGACTGGCACAATGCCATTGATGCGGGCTTTGCTGACCGTGCCAACCACACCATTCGTTTTGACTCTGCCAACTGGGGCGGCGTGAAAATTCAGGCAACTCTTAGCGGTATGAATACGTCAACGGATGAAATGGTTGCTTCGATTGCGGCGGGTTACACCGGCAACAACTTCAATATTCATGCAGGTTACTACAACCAGCAAGATGCTGAAACTAAAGTTGGCGATAAGACACTAACAGGTGACATCTCTTACGCTATCGTAGGTGGTAGCCTGAATCTAGGCGACTTTACTTTAACAGCCGCTTATAAGCCGATGTGGAACGATGCTACTGATAATCAGCAAGATGCATACTCTGCAACTGTGGCGTACATGATGGATCAGACTTGGGTGTATAAGATTGGTTATGCAGCAACATCTGACACAGATAAAGCGGTAACGAAAAAAATTAACGGTACTGAGGTGACGACGAAAGACGTAGGTTCTCAGGCAATCACTGGTCGTGTGATGTACTTGCTACCAAGCACAGCGATTTACTTCGACGTGCGTAACTACGACATGCTAGGTAATGATAAGGGCGCAGACGGCACACGCTTCCTATTCGGTGCTGAATACTACTTCTAATTGTGCGTAACACTGATTAGAAAACATATTGCGGGCATCTTTCGGGATGCTCGCATTTTCATTAAGAGGGACATATGAAAGTAAAATTGAAGACGTGGCTGGGAATGGCTGCTTTGCTCATGGCAACAAACTCACAAGCTGCGGTTAATGTGTCTTTTGACCGAGATGTTGAACTCTTGGCCATTAATGGTAAGCCGTTGGGAGCTTTCTCGAAAGCGCCAAGTAAAATTGAGTTAGATGATGGTCCTAATCAGTTGATTACGCGTGTTTCAAAGTTGGTTTCCTATAATGGGGAGTTTAAGAAATTCCTAACGCAACCGGTGGTGTTGACGTTTAATGTATCAGACAGTGATCTTAATGTCAGTGCGAGTCGGTCAATTATTCGTGAGGACCAAATTAAAGGCTTTGATAAAGAACCATCATTTAGAATAGAAAAAGCCGGTAATTATTTTTCCGAATTCCATCAAGCTGTTCTACCCCGAGGTGCGGGTATTGTACGTGATTATGAGCGCGAGCTAGATGATTATAATCTCGAGCAAGGGTTTGTTGCAGCAGCTAAGGTACAACAACCTACGCTTAAATATGGCGAAACAACAATGGCTGTAACGGCAACCACCGCAGTGGCAACCCCGTCAGCCCGAAAACCGAGCACGGCACTATCCACTGATCAAGCGCTAATTTTACTACAGGCAGATTTCCTACGTTTACCGGCTGAAAAAAGAGCGGCCTTTATTGACTGGGTGGTCCAACAGTGATTTATATTGGGAGTGGAGAGGATCCCACTCCCGCAAGCAGAACTAGTATTTTACCGTGCCCTTCTTTTGCAGCTTGCAGATCATCAATGGAGTATAATCTACCTTTCCATCCGGTAATAGGCACTCAACCCATGGTCCTGTTGCCGAGGCTGCCTTAGCTCCACCAGAACTATTACTTGAGTTAGCCATGGCATTACCTGACATAAATAATAATGTGGCCACTGCTACAACAATTACATTTTTCATACAAACCTCAATTAGTCATTAGATGTAAGAGAGCAAGCCGTCCATTGCTTAAATTCAGATAATTAACTCCGTTGCTTATCGCTTCATTTCAGTTTATGTATAGGAAAAGGAAAAGATCAAAAAAATTTCGAAAATTGACCTAAATTTATACAATTAATTAAGTGTACATTTGTTGTTTGATGTTTTTTTTATTTTTATTCAATGTTTTGTGTTTTTCTAGCTATTATTTTTGCCGAGTAAATTAATAAGAAAAATTATTAATCTATTCATGAGGTTTTATTTTTAAGATAACTGGGGGCGAAGGGATTACCATTGTAAATTTTTAGGTGTTTAAAAAGTCCAAGAGTGAGTCATTTTATCGTTGTCGCAATGAATGCATCTCTTCTGTTGCTTATAATCCTGTTCCTGCTTGCCTATCAATCGGGTCATTCTCGCTAAACCAAGCATCATGAAGCTCCTTGGGGAACTGTTGGGGGAGCCTCTGGGGGGCAAAATGTATGCTCGGAAGCGTCGGTTGCAAGGGGAGGGGGCCTGATAGTCCTCCTTCAAAGAGATAAGATTGTAGATTTGGTTAACAGTGATAGAATATCCGCCATATTTTTTTGCAGTGGCGTGATTTCCGCGCCCCTGCCTATCCATAAACTAGGTAATGTTCAATGACGGTTAAAACTCGCTTTGCACCGAGCCCAACAGGCTTTTTGCACGTAGGTGGTGCACGTACGGCTCTATATTCTTGGTTGTTTGCTAAACACATGGGTGGCGAATTTGTGCTTCGTATCGAAGACACCGACCTGGAACGCTCTACACAGGAAGCGATCGATGCCATTCTTGAAGGTATGGAATGGTTGGGCTTGGATTGGGATGAAGGTCCATACTACCAGACCAAACGTTTTGATCGTTACAACCAGCTAATTGATCAACTGCTTGCTGAAGATAAGGCGTACAAGTGTTACTGCCCGAAAGAGCTGTTGGACGAAATTCGTGAAGAGCAGATGGCTGCGGGCTTGAAGCCTCGCTACGATGCTAACCACCCTAAGATTGTGGCGGCGAATGCTGCGGCGACGGAAGCATCCCCGTTCGTTATTCGTTTCCGTAACCCGAAAGAGGGTACGGTGGTGTTTGATGATCACGTTCGTGGTCGTATTGAAATTGCTAATAGCGAGCTGGATGATCTTATCATTCGCCGTACTGATGGCAGCCCGACGTACAACTTCTGTGTTGTTGTCGATGACTGGGACATGGGTATCACCCAAGTTGTTCGTGGTGAAGACCACATTAACAACACCCCGCGCCAGATCAATATTTACCAAGCGCTAGGCGCACCTGTGCCTGAGTTTGCACACTGTGCAATGATTCTGGGTGATGATGGTGCGAAGCTATCTAAGCGCCATGGCGCGGTAAGCGTGATGCAATACCGTGACGAAGGCTACCTGCCTCAGGCTCTTCTTAACTACCTGGTTCGCTTGGGTTGGTCGCACGGTGATCAGGAAATCTTCTCGCTAGAAGAAATGATCAAGCTATTTAGCCTAGACTCAATCAGCAAGTCAGCGTCTGCGTTCAATACAGACAAACTGCTGTGGTTGAACAACCACTACATTAAGACGGCAGAGCCTGAGTATGTTGCCAAGTACCTGCAGTGGCACTTGGATCAGAAAGAAATCGATTCTTCTCAAGGCCCGGCGGTAACGGATGTGATCAAGCTGGTCGGCGAGCGTTGTAATACTCTGATTGAGCTTGCTGAGCAGTCTCGTTACTTCTACCAGGACTTTAGCGAGTTTGAAGCTGGCGCGGCGAAGAAGCACCTGCGTCCAGTTGCGAAAGAAGCGCTTGAGCTGGCTTTGGCTAAAGTTGAAGCTCTTGAAGAGTGGACAACTGAAAACCTTCATAATGTGATCAAAGAAACGTGTGAAGAGCTTGAGTTAGGTATGGGTAAAGTGGGTATGCCACTGCGCGTATCTGTGACTGGTCAAGGCCAGTCTCCATCGGTTGATGCGGTCATGCAGCTGATTGGTAAAGAGCGCGTTGCGGCTCGTATCAAGATGGCGTTGGCGTTCATCGCTGAGCGTGAAGCCAATAGCTAATCTGGTTTAGCTGGTGATAACAAGAAGCGGAAGAGCAAGGCTCTTCCGTTTTTTTTGATAGTTAATAGACTCGTTCGTATTGATAGATGGGTTGTTAACTTTTAAAAATCCTATATATCAATGACTAACGATTGTTTTTTGAGCGTTTGGTTGGCTTGGTGTGTGATTTTTATCACGAAATGGTCGCTTTGCTTTCATTGTTAGAACTGCCCCTATTGACATGATTTAACTAAGTTTTTATTATCAGCTTCAAGATTTGGGGCTATAGCTCAGCTGGGAGAGCGCTTGCATGGCATGCAAGAGGTCGGCGGTTCGATCCCGCCTAGCTCCACCAAATTTTAAAACCTCGCTTAGGCGGGGTTTTTTCGTATTTACACCCAAGTTACCTCAATGTGCAGGATTCAGAGGGTTGTCAGCGCATGCAATGCTATGTCTGTAAGCTTATAAATTCTCGCTGAACCTGCATCTTGAGCTTGCTTGGGGATAGTTCTTTTTAGCTTTTCTGCTTATCCCGCAGGCGTTTCCGCCATCCTTTCAACGAACTTTCATGTGAATTAACGCCATTAAACCTTTTTCACCAAAGCGTGTTGCGGTAGTTTTTGCTTATTATTTCAAACGGTGTTTTTTATTATGGGTAAACATTGGCTTCATCAGGGGATGCTAGTTGCCTGCGTACTTTCTTGCTCTGCTACAGTCTCGGCTGCTAACACGAAAGATTCCCAGTCATTTGTCGGGATAGGAATAACAGATGGGACGAAATATGAGTCGCCAATCGAGTTTGAGCCGGTGTTTCGCCTTGGGGCGATTTTCGATGACAAGCATCGAATCGCCGCGAATTACTCCCATGGTTTCTCGTCGGGGGTAACCAGTATCCATTTTGCTTATGATTATTTATATCCGTTTACCGATAGTGGGAACTGGCAAGTGTTTGGCGGTGGCAGCCTGGGGTACAAATTTGGCCTTCATGATAAAAATGACTGGACCTTTGGCGGGCAAACCGGCATTCGTTACCGGTTCAGTGCCGAGACCAGTGTTGACTTTGGTTACCGGGTGTTTGATACGCTCGATGATTGGAAAGAGCATGAACTGGGGCAGCTCGGCAATGTGTACATCAGTATCGACTTTATGATGTAGGACATTGCTCTGTTAGCTCGAGTGGCATGCTATTGCCAATAGCCAAGCTTTGAGCTGTTATTGGCAACGAATCGGTAAAGCCACAACATGGTGGCGAATTATAGCCGCAAGGCCAGCTTGCTTCCTTCAGATGCCTATCTTTTGGTCTTCATATAGGTAGGCCCTCTCGCTGTACGATATGTCTCTCAACCCTTGCCTTCCCTTGCGCCAGCGGCTTCACGTACGGCTTCTCGCAACGCGCAGTTACAATTTTCTTGGTATCTGATTTTATTATCTCATTACAATGTACATTTAACTGGTCAATAATGTTGCTTTGTTTTTTCTCTGCCACAAGATACACCAAATTATACTTTATGCGCATGATTTAATGTCGGGGTTGTGAGTTTAACCACTGAAGTATCTTGGTCGCTGTAACTAGTTAGCTAAGCCTGATCCATGAGATCTAGGACATGCTAAGGCTGGTTGTCTATCACCTTAATGATGATTTACCTGCCGTATTGAGTTGAAACGCAAAAAAGTAGATAGCGTACACACAGCATGCGTATTGGATTGAGCATGCTTTTTTTTGATTTGTGCTGCCTTGATTAGTTGGCATTTATGTTTGGTATTGTTTACAAGATGAAACTGAAACTTGGATTTAAAGCGCGGATACACCTGACAGTGATGTTATTGATGGCTGTCTGTTTAACCACGCTCGGAATGGTAAATATTAATAGCTTGCAGCGAAATATGGTGGCATCACTCACTGCGACGACGGAAGGTATACTGGCAGCCCATGTCAGAGAGATAGAAAACTGGCTGCAAGATAGGCGAGGTCTGTTGGAGAACACCCGTTCCGAGTTTCATGCGGGATTGACCGAGCAGGAGAACCTTAGTCTTGTTCGCGTGCTGGCCAAAAGTGATGGCGTTGCTAACTTGGCCGTGGCCTATCAGGATGGCCGTACCTTCGCTGCGAAGGGAGGAAATAACGGCGTTTTCGATGTGTCGGATATTTTTATCAGCCGTGACTGGTACATCAATGCGATGCGCAAGGGCGCCACAGTGATCAGTGATCCCTATATTGATCTGGTCTCCGGCGAAATGGTGGTGAGTATCTCTACCCCTCTCGCCAATCGTGAAGGGGTGCTGACGACCGATATCTCTCTGGCCGAACTGACAGAGCAAATCAGCCAGGTCAACTTTGCCGGCGGTGCTGCCACCCTCTCCGACAGCAACAATGTGTTTATCGCCAGCGATGACCCGTCTGACATTGGCTATCGGCCATCGCAGATCACTCCGCAGTGGCGATTCATTGAAGAGGCGTTCTCGAGCCAAACTCAGGGGGTGCTGGATATCCACTACTTGGATATTGACTTCAAGGGCTATTTCAAGCGGATTGAACTGGGTGATGGTTCCCACTGGACCATGATGGTGTTTATCGATGAGTACACGGCATTGTCAGATGTCCGCGATGCGATTTCCAGTTCGGTGATCGCCATTGTACTGCTGACCCTGGCCAGCGCCATTGCCGTTACGCTCTTGCTTAACCGCATCTACCAGCCACTGGTTCGGCTTAAGCAGGCGGCCCAAAACTTGAGCAGTGGACAGGGTGATCTGACCCAGCGCCTCAGTACTGAAGGTGAGGATGATCTGGCGCAAATCGGTGTCGGCTTTAATCAGTTTATTGGCAATATCCAGCAGATGATGCAGCGGGTTAACCTCGCCTCGCAGGGGATTGCTGCCAGTATTGAGCAGTTGAGCGTCTCGGCTCAGCAAAGCAAGGAGGGGTTGGGCGCTCACTCCCAGGAGACGGAGCAGGTTGTGACGGCGATGACTCAGATGAGCGAGGCCGCAAAGTCGGTATCTCAGAGCATCTCTCAGTCGACGGAGATCACCCAGTGCGCCAGCGCCGAAGCGACCCAGTCGCAGGGTATCGTTAGTCATTCGGTCAGCACCGTCACATCGTTGATCGAGGAGTTTGATGTCATGGCAGCTGATATCGAACACATGAACCAGGATGCCAACCAGATCAGCGCCGTTCTGTCTGTCATTGGCGAGATCGCGGAACAAACTAATCTTTTGGCCCTGAACGCAGCCATTGAAGCTGCGCGGGCGGGTGAGCAAGGGCGTGGTTTTGCCGTTGTCGCCGATGAAGTACGCGCACTGGCTGGCCGTACTCAGCAGAGCACCTCAGAGATCGGCGAGATGTTGGCCAAGCTGTTAAATGGTACCCAAAATGTGGTTACCGCGATGGAGCGCACCCGCGAGCGCTGCAAAGAGGCAGCAGATACAAGCTCGGAGGTATCGGGCAGCCTTGAAACCCTGTTTGGGGCGGTGGGTAATATCGAGCAGCTCAGCGGCCAGATATCGACAGCGGCGGAGGAGCAAAATGCGGTGGCGCAAGAGGTGAACAACAATATGCTGGCGATCCGCGACATCGTCGAGGTGTTGGTACAGGGTGGGGAGCAGACGCTGGCTGTCACCCATGATTTGGAGAAAGCCAACACCGAACTCGCCTCGATGGTAGGGCATTTCAAAGTTTCGTAATTTTTCCAGAGGCAAGGGGCTGCTGACCGTAGACGCCGGCGGATATGGCACCGGTTAGCGGCTCCCTTTTCATCACATCCTCACTTAAGCAAACTCTAATACGATATTAGGTACTACTATGGCAGACTCTTGTCTTTCACTTTTACACGACAGTGAAGCAAACCAGCTCGGCTCTCTATTCCAGCGTCATTATGATGCGGCATTTGCGGACTACTTTTCTCGGGATCCCGCCAAATGGCCGGTTTTTTCCGAACCGGGATTAAACCGTATTCATCAATTCCGCCAGCAAAAGCTTGCCCCCAATGAGCGGATCGCGGCCTACCCCGACGGGCTGGCGCTGCAACAGCTGCTGGCTGGCCATGCCTCGATTGCCCAGCAGCGGCTGGTCCCCAATGGTATGCCCGATGATATGCTGACTTTTGCCGCAGCCCTGTCGAAGGACTGGGAGAACCCGTCATCGGTGGAGAATGTGGTGACCATGCCGTGTGATCCGGCTATCTACGGCTCGATGATGGGGGCGATGGCCAACCCCAACTTGGCATACAGCGAATATGCGGGAATGGCCGATCAGCTTGAAAAATACGTGATCCGTCAGATTGCCAACCAGGTCGGTTATGATCCGGAGCAGTCGACCGGTATCTTCACCCAGGGAGGAACCTTCTGTAATCTCTATGGTTATCTGCTGGGGCTGAGAAAATCCCTGCCAACGGCGCTGCAGCACGGTATGGGTCGGGTGCCGGATTTTCGAATCATCAACTCGCAGGGGGGGCATTACTCCAATATGACCAACCTGTCGTTGCTGGGCGTCGATATCAAAGACAAAACTATTCGTATCAAAGTGACGGATAGTCACGATATGGACTACGAGGATCTGGAGCGTCAGCTGCGAGCGTGTTTTGCGGTTAATTGCCGGGTGCCGACCATTATGATTACCATGGGCACCACAGATACCTTTGCGGTTGACCGTATCAAGCCGGTCTATGAGCTGCGTAACCGTTTGTGTGAAGAGTACGAAGTCGAGGTGGCACCACATATTCATGTCGATGCCGCCGTGGGGTGGTCGATGATCTTCTTCCTCGACTACGACTTTGCGCGTAACCCACTGGATATCAACCCGGTGACCCTGGCGGGCATCGAGCGGACGATCTCTCGGGTGAAAGAGCTCAAGTATGCCGACTCATTTACCGTGGATTTCCATAAGTGGGGCTATGTTCCTTACACTTCTAGCTTGGTGATGATCAAAAACAAGCAGGATATGAAGGCGCTGGAGAATGAACCGGAGAATTTCTCTTATTTCGAGCATGATCTTCAGGGCCAGACCCACCTGCAATCGACCATTGAGTGCTCACGCGGTGCAGTCGGGGTATTCGGTGCCTATGCCGCGCTGAAGTACATGGGGATTGAAGGCTATCAAACTATCCTTGCCCACTGTCTGCAAAATGCCAACTACTTCCGTCACCAGTTGCTCAAGCAGGGCAATGTCAAGCTGATGGCCCCGGAAAACCAGGGCCCGAGCGTGGGCTTCCGTATCTATAACCCGCAGTGGGTAGACGATGTGGTCGCCGAATTTGCCAAAGAGCAGCAGTGTATGACCCACCCCGAGTATATGGAGTTGCTGCGCAGGAACAGCCAGTGGCACCGCAATGCCTTTAAGGGGCGGGGCAAAGTGGGCCTGTATACCAACTGGGTCGAGTTCATCTCGCGCTCCGCCTACAATACGGCTGGAAAGTATTCCTATATTCCGGGTGAAAAAGCGGTATTCATGAACCCGGCAACCGGCCGCAGCCAGATTGACCTTTTCATGCGCCATTACTGCTAAACCGCATCCTGGTAACAGGGGCCAAATGGTAAAGCCTGCTGCGAGTAGGCTTTATTATTGATAAGTAACAAAAAAGGCCAGCCGATTTTCACCGGCTGGCCTTTGTCGAAGATGGCGCTCCCTACAGGAGTCGAACCTGTGGCCTTCCCCTTAGGAGGGGGACGCTCTATCCAGCTGAGCTAAGGGAGCAGTTCCGTCATTATACAAAAAAATATCAATAAATTAAGTGATTAGTCCTAATCTTCAATCTGTTTGGTCAGCAAATCACCAGGCTGGACACTGTTGGCCAGCTCAGCTTGCTCGATACTGAGTTCGGCGGACTTCTCGTATACCCGATCGACAACCAGGGTGATTTCCGTTTGGACCATGCGGTTCCTTGGGATCCCGTTCTGATCGATAAAACCGGCACTGTGCCACAGGGCAAGCCGATCGCCCTGCTTGACGCCGTGCCTACGGCCTTGGTTGATATGGACGGTATTGCCATAGTGGCGGACAATTTCCGGAAGATTGGTCCGGCAGGCCAGGGCGCTTTCCAGATCGAGCATCATGTTTTGGCTGACGCGCTGGATAGCTTGGCCATAGGCCGACTGCCAGAAGCGTGCACTGCTGGTATCGACCTGGCTGGTACGGGAAAACGGCCAGTTGGCAACCTCCCGGTATTGGTTCTGCATCAGGACTTCACCCGTTTTGCCATCGAGCAGCTGCAGTTCGGCAGCAAATTGCCGGTTGATTTTATCGCTGCGCAGGAGCTTTTGATCGAGAGTCGATGTCAGGTCGGTGATATGGCCATTGATGATGTACTGGGCGTCGTGATCTTCGGCCAGCATCACCATTTGGCCAGGGTAGCCGGGGTTGATTTGGACCCGGGTCGTTCCGGCCACCACGAAGCTTTGCGAGCGGGTTTCCAGCTGGCGCTTCAATACCGACGTAAAGTTGTTGCCGAGCTGGTAGATCCCGCCTAGCGAGGCATGTTGTGGAGAGCGAATGTCAAACTCACCAAGCAATAGCCCTTTTTTATATTGCACCTTGTGGCAAGTTCTTGCCGAGGGGAACACTTCGATCTGTGCTGTCAGGTAAAGGTTGCCGCTTTTCTTCCTCGTCTTGGTGACCGTGATTTGGCGCAGTTCACTGCCGCTGAACTGGTAATGTTCACGGTTGTTTTTGAGGTAGGGCTTCACCTGGTTGAAGGAGGAAAGATCGGCTCCGGCATAGCGGATCACCTGTAATACGGCATTTTCCAGCGCGCTCTGGCGAGCTTGCTCTTCACTTTGCAGTATGACCGCAGAGCCGGTGACTTCATACCACGCGGCATTTGCCGGCATGGCAAGTATGAGCCAGAGGCTGTTAATGATGAGGAGGATCTTTTTTATCATGCCTTCCACTTTCGGTATAAAAATTGCTAAAAAACTATCAGTCGGATGCTTACGAGTTGAAGCGAGTGTGCCACTATCGGTAATGAGATTGCATGGCGGCTTTCATAGTATTCAAAGGTAATGCAAAGAGCATTCCTGATTTTTTATGTTTAGCAATAAAGTTTTTGTGTGAAGCTACGATAACAAGCTATGGGTCTGAAGTCTCTTTTCAATTGGAGCGGTAAATTATGAAAAAATGGGTAATTGTATTGATGGCAATGTTGGTAACATCGTGTGCCTATTCTCCCATTTATAACGGTAAAGAGCCTTATACCGGTAACCGACATAGCTTGGATGAGATGCCGCGGCATACCATGGATTTCTTCATCGAGGGTATGGCTAACAAACTGGTTGAATCAAACCAGTACCTGACGGCCCGCACGCCATTGGCCGTAACCTCCTTTGTTGACCTGCAAAATATGGATGAGACCAACTGGCTGGGCAATGCGGTGTCGGAGAGTCTGATTTACCAGATGCAGCAGCGCGGGTTTACTGTGGTTGACTACAAGATTACGGGCGGGATCAAGGTAACGCCGGATGGCGACTTTGCGCTCAGTCGTGATTGGCAGAAGCTTTCCGCCGAGCAACCGGTAGACTACGTATTGGCAGGGACCATGTTGCGCCAGTCGGCAGGCGTGTTGATCAATGCCCGGATTATTGGTATCCGTTCGCGGGTAGTGATAGCCTCGGCGCAAGGATTCCTGCCGGCAGACAGGATCGGCCGTGATCTCGATAGCCTCAATAGAATGCGAATGGATAATGGCTGGATCATCCGAGATGAGACCTTGTCCCACGATAGAAATACAGTAGTTATTAAGCCTTAGGAGTGAAAATGCGATATTGGTGCCTGTTGGTGTTATCTTTTTTGGTCGGGTGTCAGCCTTTGGTTGAAGTGCGTAACACCGACATTTTAACCGCGGTTGGCTATGCATCGATCAGCGAGCAGCCAGGGGGCAGTGAGGAAGAGAAGCGAATGCGTGCAATGCGGGCATCGAAGCTTGACGCCTACCGTGAGTTGACCGAGCAGGTTTACGGTATCCGGATCTCCGCTCGCTCAGAGATGGATGACCAGCAGTTAAACTACGAGAGCAGTGATAGCTCCGTCGATGGCAGTATCCGTGGCGCAGAAGTGATCCGTAGTTATCCGGTTGGTGATAATTACGTGACAGAGATGCAGCTGGACCTCAATAAAATGGAGCGTTTGCAGGGAAGTGTGGAAATTTATGCCGTTCCCCAAAGCCAAGAAGTGATGTTCTAATACACAGTTAGCGAAGAAGTTAGAGTCGGCTTTTTACGCTTTCAGATCGGTGCCCAGAGTGCGTGTGTTCTGGGTCATGCCTTCGCTGGTGTAAGTCATTTGGTGCTTGCCACGGCTCTGCTGCAGCAGGTTGTTGAGTTTATGGAAACTCAGCTGGGCACGCATCAGTGCTTCGCCATTGACGTCATTGGTGGACTTGCAGTCGTCAGCCATCTCCCTCAATGAGGCCACTTTCGCCGCCAGATCGCCACCTTCGGCCAACCTAGCCTGCTCGGGGTGCACCGCCAGCTGGTGGTCGACAAGCTTGATGTTATCAATCAGTGCTGATTTTTTCTGGGCACACTCAAGGATGAGTTCCGACTGGCGGGCGACAATGGCTTGTTGCTCGTGCGCGAGCAATGCCGTGAGAGAGGTCAGGTTTACCTGTTGCTGTTCAAGAAGCTGCTCTATAGACGTAGACATACTCTCTCACTCGTTTCCTAAAGGCCTTTTAATTCGTCTTCTAGTTTGATCATGTTAGCCGCTAATTTGTCGGCATCAATGACGTAGGAGCCATTGGCAATCGCTTCTTTGATAGCGTTCACTTTTTCAGTGTCAAAGGCTTCTTGTGTCGCAAGCTGTTGGTGGATCTGGCCCACAGATTGACCTTGGCTGCTCAGGGATACGGAGTCAGACTCGGTACTGGTTGCTTTGGCTTCGGTAGACGGTTTGCTTTTGCCAGCTTCGGAATTGGAAACCTGGCCTCCCGAGGTCATCGGCTGGTTTGTGCGTATGTTATTGATAGTAGGCATTAGAAACTCCTTGAACGTGCAGTTAGGCTCTATAGCTACTGTATTATCGGCAACGATAGCAAAACCTTTAAGGTATTGTACGTAAAATTTCGGTAATTTCGAACTAGTAGCGAACCGTGACTTCACCGACGGCACTGACCACACCGGAGATGACCTTTTTCGAGCGGTTGTTTTGCACCCGGATCTGCTCGCCCAGCGAGCCGTCCGATAGCGCCGTGCCTTCGGTGATAATCGAAAGCCCGTCATTGCCGGCCTTGATGAGTACCGCATCATTGCGGCATACCAGGCAGATATCGCTGGCCAGGATGATCTCCCCGAGCCTGACCGGTCGCTTTACCTTCGAGCCGATCAGTTGCTCGGGATTGGCAAACGAGGCTCCACGCTGGCGCCGCAGCTCGACCTGTTCGACGGCGACATCGGCAGCGGTAATGACCGCCCCCCGTGGAAGAGGGGCTTTGGCGACAACCCGTTCGAGCACTTGTTGGACCCGAACCGGCACGTAGATTTGCCAGTTTAACGCCTCGCAGCGAACGAGCACCGAAACGGTGCCGCTGAGCGAGCCCTGGTTGGGAATATCCGCCGTAAGGGGCTCAGGGCATTGCGGCAGGCGCAGCCGGTTGTCGAGGCTTGGGGCGGAAATCGTAAAGGTGCCGTTTGCCTCGCGGGTTAACGCGGTGACATGCTCCTGGGCGGCCTGACTGATCGCTTCAGGCGCCATACTGATGGGGGCGGGGCTGGCAGGCGTTTGATCCGCCGCAGCATGGCTATTGCTATTAAAGAAAAACAGCAGTAGGCCGATAAAACTAATTAGGTGGATGTTAAGCGAGTTGCTAAGCACGTAATTATCTCTTTAATGTCGCCAGTCACAATGGGATACTGTGCCCTAGCGCTGGTGTTTCAGTAGAGCAGCTTTAACTTGCTATGATATGTGATTTAACCACTTGTTTCTTTAGTAAACACGTATCAAATTATAAAAACAAACAACAAGGAGACGCCTTAATATGTCGGGGATATTAGATTCGGTGAATCAACGTACCCAGCTGGTTGGTCAAAACAGGCTAGAGTTGCTAACTTTCAGGCTCAATCGACGTCAACGTTATGGGATCAACGTATTTAAAGTCAAGGAAGTCCTCCAGTGCCCGAAATTGACCACCATGCCGAACTTGCATCCGCTGGTGAAGGGGATCGCCCATATCCGAGGGCAGACCATTTCCGTTATTGATATGAGCCTGGCAACAGGTGGCCGCCCGATCGAAGATCTCGACAACTGCTTTGTCATTATTTCTGAGTTCAACCGCTCGATTCAGGGATTCTTGGTCTCCTCGGTTGAGCGTATTATCAATATGAACTGGGAGTCTATCCTTCCGCCGCCGAAAGGGGCCGGGAAGGCGAACTACCTGACGGCGGTCACCGAAATTGATAATGAGCTGGTTGAAATTCTGGATGTTGAGAAAATCCTCGACGAGATTTCGCCAGTCAACACCAATATCACCGGAACGGTGCTCGAAGAGCTGATTGAAGATATGCCTGCGGTACGGCGGGTACTGGTCGCCGACGACTCCAGTGTCGCGCGCAAGCAGGTGCAGCGGGCGATAGAGTCGATTGGCTGTGAATGCGTGTTGGTAAAAGATGGCAAAGAAGCCATCATCAAACTGCGTGAAATGGCTCAGGAAGGGGATATCTACCAACAGTTGGCTCTGGTGATCTCCGATATCGAAATGCCGGAAATGGACGGCTACACCCTGACCGCTGAGATTCGCAACGATCCAAAGCTCAAAGACCTGCATGTGATCCTGCATACCTCCCTGAGCGGGGTGTTCAACCAAGCCATGGTTGAGCGTGTCGGAGCGAATGCCTTTATTCCTAAATTCAATCCTGACGAACTTGGCGCGGCAGTGAAAGCGGCAATGCCACAATAAGCATACTCGAGCACAGAATAACCATACCAGAGTAGTAGATGACAGCTATAACGATAAACGATCAGGAATACCGTGAATTTTGCCGTTTCCTGGAAGCCCAGTGCGGCATTGTCCTGGGTGACAGCAAGCAGTACTTGGTAAGAAGCCGGCTCAGCCCTTTAGTCAGTCAATTTTCATTAGCGTCGCTATCTGAACTGTTGCAGGTAGTGATTGCCGGTCGTAATCGGGAGTTGCGGGTCGCCGCGGTCGATGCCATGACAACCAACGAGACGTTATGGTTTCGAGATACTTACCCCTACACCGTGCTGGCCGAGCGAATCTTGCCGGAGTTGGCGGCCAACAAACGGCCGATCAAAATATGGTCGTCGGCCAGCTCATCGGGTCAGGAGCCATATTCGATCGCCATGACCGTGTTGGAAACCCAGAACCGTCGGCCGGGGATGCTGGCAAACCCAGTGCAAATCACGGCGACGGATATTTCTCAGACCATGCTGGAGACCTGCCGCACCGGTGCTTACGATAACCTGGCCCTCAGTCGGGGACTGTCGATGGAACGCCGTCGGATGTTCTTTGAAGATAATGGCGACGGTCGCCTGAAGGTGAATGACAAGGTCAAACGGATGGTTAACTTCCGACCGCAAAACTTGAAAGACAGCTATGCGTTGCTGGGCAAGTTTGATGTGATCTTCTGCCGCAATGTGCTGATTTACTTCTCGCCCGAGATGAAGGCCAAGGTGCTTAACCAGATGGCAGCAAGCCTCAATCCGGGGGGCTACCTGCTGCTAGGGGCATCGGAGTCGCTGACCGGCTTGACCGATAAATTCGAAATGATCCGCTGTAACCCGGGTATCATCTACAAGCTCAAGTAAAACTGGCTAGAGGCTAGAGGCTAGAGGCTAGAGGCTAGAGGCTAGAGGCTAGAGGCTAGAGGCTGGAGGCTGGAGGCTGGAGGCTAGAGGCTAGAGGCTAGAGGCTAGAGAAGAAGCAAGAGTTTGACATGGTCAGGCTCTTGCAAACAATTTGGATCGCCCATCGCCCATCGCCCATCGCCCATCGCCCATCGCCCATCGCCCATCGCCCATCGCCCATCGCCCATCGCCCATCGCCCATCGCCCATCGCCAACCTCCTAATTTCCCTCGTTTATAACTTTTGGCACAGCCTTTGCTTTCATTTCGATAACGAATTTTGGAGGCAGACATGTCCATTTCTTTTGATAAAGCATTAGGTGTTCACCAGCATACCGTCGGCGTGCGTGCCAAGCGGGCGGAAACACTGGCTAGCAACCTCGCCAATGCCAATACGCCGGGGTACAAGGCGAAAGATATTGACTTCCAGCGGGCCCTCAATGCGGCAACCTCGGGGGCAAAAGTTGGCCTCAGCCGCACTGACGGTCGGCATATTTCTGCCTCCACACAGGTTATGGGCGAGCAAAAGTACCGCGTGCCAACCCAGCCGGATACGGGAGACGGCAATACCGTTGATGCCCAACTCGAGCAGAATTTGTTTATGCAAAACTCGATTGAGTATCAGGCATCACTGGATTTTCTCGGGGCAAAATTCAAAAACCTGAGCAAGGCACTGAAAGGGGATTAATAAATGAGCTTGTTTAATATTTTCAACGTATCGGGTTCGGCGATGAGTGCTGAGTCGGTGCGCCTCAATACCACTTCCAGTAACCTTGCCAATGCCAACAGCGTCAGTAGCTCGGCTGAAGAGACCTACAAGGCCAGGCACCCGGTGTTTGCCGCCGAGCTGCAGAATGCCAGTTACAAGCGTAGCGAGAGTGTCCCGGTTCAGGTGAGAGGGATTGTCGAGAGCGAAAAGCCTTTGAGTGCGGAGTACAACCCGGATCACCCGATGGCCAACGCAGAAGGTTATATCTACAAGCCGAATGTCAATGTGATGGAAGAGATGGCCAACATGATTTCGGCATCGCGTTCATACCAGAACAATGTGCAGGTGGCAGATGCAAGCAAGCAGATGCTGATGAAAACATTGCAGATGGGCAAGTAAGGTAGGGAGTAACGGCAATGAGCAGTATCAACGGTGCGGGTTCTAACAACCTCTCTTACCTCGACCAGCTGAAGTCGATGCAAGAAAAGAAGGTTCAAGAAGAGCAGAAAACAACAGGCCAGAACCAGCTCAAGCAAGAGGATTTCCTCTCTTTGCTGACCAAGCAGTTATCGCAGCAGGACCCGTTCGAGCCGGTCGGTAACGACAAAATGATTGCCCAGATGGCCTCGTTTGCCACGGTCGATGGTATCAACCAGATGAACGAGCAGTTCGGCTTGCTCAACACCGCGATGACATCTAACCAGGCGCTGCAGGCTTCGACGTTGGTGGGACAGGATGTACTGGTGCCAAGTTCGACCGGTATGAAAGCCACCGAAGGCGGGCTGAGTGGTCGTGTCCGTCTGACTAACTCGCTCGATCAGGCCATGATGCGGGTCGAAACACCGCAGGGCGAACTGGTACGCACCATCAACTTAGGCGCCAAAGGGGCCGGTGATCACGATATCGAGTGGGACGGCAAGAACGAACAGGGCAAAATGATGCCGGAGGGGCAATATACACTTCGGGTATCGGGCCTGGTCGGCGGCGAAACACAGAACTACGACGTATTCACCCATGCCAACGTCAACAGCGTGGTGATGGGGCAGGGAGACGGCCAAGTATTGCTGAATCTGGCAGGTCTCGACAAACAATTCAATTTGGCTGATGTACTTCAGGTCGGAAAAGCACAAGCGAAAGGATAATCAACGATGAGCATGAATATTGCCCTGAGTGGCCTGGGTGCGGCCCAAAAAGATCTCAACACTACCAGTAACAACATTGCTAATGCCAATACCTACGGCTTCAAAGAGTCGCGTGCCGAGTTTGCTGATGTCTATTCGAACTCCATCTTCTCAAACTCGAAGACCACGACCGGTGGTGGTGTGCAAACGGCAACGGTGGCCCAGCAGTTCCACGAAGGCTCGAGCATTTATACCAATAATCCGCTGGATCTGCGTGTCTCGGGAACCGGTTTCTTTGCGGTCGCGCCTAACAAGGCCGAGCCGGCGAACAACAACCTGACCCGTAATGGTGCTTTCCACCTCAACAACAACAATGAGATTGTCAATTCCGACAATAATTACCTGCTTGGCTATGAAGTGAACCAAGAGACCAATACGGTCGCTTCCTACGAGCCCAAGCCGATGACGATCGATGATACGTTCGGCCAGCCGAACATGTCGAAGAACATGAATGTTGCGATGAACCTGCCGAGCGGCGAACAAGCGCCGAAGATCACACCGTTCGATTTCTCTGATCCGGATTCCTATAACAAATCGACTTCTTCGACGATTTATGACTCCTTGGGTAACCCGCTGAAAATGTCGGCCTATTACGTAAAAACGCCGATTGATAATACCTGGCAAGTGTATTACACGGTCAGTGATAGCGGCGGTGAAAAAGCCCTCGATATCGAGAATGGTGTTGATAACGGTGCCGGCCATTTGGGCCACAATCTACAGTTTGATGCCGGAGGCCAGCTGGTAACCAATCCGCCAAACTTCCAAACCGTTGATTTCCAGACGGCGGGTATTCAGCTTGGCGGCGCAGACGGTTCCCAGAACCTGATTTTCAACTACGATGAGCCGACCCAGTATGCGTCACCGTTTGAAATCCGCAAGCTGGAAGATGAAGACGGTGCAACCACAGGTTACCTGTCCAATGTCGATATTGACTCCGATGGTAACATCCTGGCCTCGTACTCTAACGGCAAGGACAAGGTGATTGGCCGTGTGGCCATGGCCCGTGTGGCCAATGAGCAAGGCCTGGCCCAGCTTGGCGGTACGTTGTGGAATGTGACCCAAGATTCGGGCGCAGCCGTGTGGGGCGATGCCTCGCAAGGCTCATTCGGCTCGATCAAGAACGGTACCCTGGAGCAGTCGAACATCGATATGACCCAGGAGCTGGTCGACCTGATCACCGCCCAGCGTAACTTCCAGGCCAGCTCGCGCGCCTTGGATGTGAACAACCAGCTGCAGCAGAACATCTTGCAAATCCGCTAATTGTTCAGTGCAAGACGACAAGCCCATAACCGCTGTTGTTATGGGCTCGCGTCGGTTTTTTGACACACGATGATTTCCCCTTGCTGTGATTTGTTTGTTTCTTGACCATGAACGTCAGTTAAGCGGCAACACTTTTCCTCTCTGCGCTTCCTAATCTCCCTTTTTTGCTTTTCATCTTTTAAAATCAGTCAATTAGCCGTGATTTCTCTGGTGGTATGCTTTTTGCATTGCTATTGCCTATCGATAGAGGGGACGGACAGATGGATCGCGCATTATTTCTTGCCATGAGTGGCGCCAAACAAGATATGTACGGCATGCAGGTTGCAGCCAACAACTTGGCCAACGTCAATACCACGGGTTTTCGCGCTGATCTGCAGCAGGCGAGAAGTATGCAGGCCTATGGCGAAGGGTTGCCGACCCGGGTTTTTGCCATGACCGAGCGTCCGGGCAACAACTTCGAGCAGGGCTCGGTCAAAATGACCGGTCGTGCCATGGATGTCGCTGTCGAAGGTAACGGTTGGCTGGCCGTGCAAGATGCATCCGGCCAAGAAGCCTACACCCGCGCCGGTCATTTGAAGATCGATGAAATGGGCATGCTGCAAAACAGTAATGGTCAGCTTATTTTGGGCGATGCCGATGCCCCGATCTTCGTGCCGCTCCCAATCAACAAAATTGAAATTCAGAAAGACGGCTCGGTCAGCATCTTGCCGCAGGGGGCGCCGCCGGAAGCGATGGTGATCATTAACCGGATCAAACTGGTTAACCCTGACAACAACGAGTTATACAAGGATGTCGATGGCCTGTTCAAGCCAACGACCCCCAACCCTCAGGGGCTTGAAGCCGACGCGGGGGTAACCTTGCTCAGCGGCGCTCTGGAAGGCAGCAACGTCAATGCCGTGGGTGAGATGGTCAGCATGATTGACCTTCAGCGCCACTTTGAAATGCAAGTCAAATTGATGAAAACCGCAGAAGACATGGACAAAGCGTCTTCATCATTAATGCGAATCGGATAATAGCGAGGAGTTAACCAATGCATCCAGCTCTTTGGGTTAGTAAGACTGGCCTTGATGCCCAGCAAACCAATATCTCAACGGTTTCCAATAACCTAGCTAACGCCTCGACGGTGGGTTTCAAGAAAAGCCGCCCGGTATTTGAAGACTTGTTCTACCAGAACATCAACCAGCCCGGCGGCCAGGCAACCCAGGATACCACCCTGCCATCAGGTTTGATGCTCGGGGCCGGCTCTAAAGTGGTCGCCACCCAGAAAGTGTTCACCCAGGGCAATACCCAAACTACGGATAATGCTCTCGATATGATGGTCGAGGGGGACGGTTTCTTCCAGGTCATGCTGCCTGACGGCAACATCGGCTATACCCGAAACGGCCAGTTTACGGTCAGTAACGAAGGCCAGATTGTAACGTCGGGTGCCGGTTATGTGCTGGAGCCTGAAATTGTGGTACCGGATAATGCCGTGGCCATTACCGTCGGTACCGACGGTGAGGTGTCCGCCCGTATTCGCGATCAGCAGGAAAACCAGGTACTGGGCCAGATCAACCTGACTAACTTCATCAATCCAGGCGGCTTGGAGCCAATTGGCCAGAACCTTTACCTGCCGACAGGCGCAAGCGGTGATCCGCAGGAAGGGATCCCAGGGCTTGATGGCTTTGGTAGCGTCCGCCAGTCGATGCTGGAAACCTCCAACGTGAATGTGACCGAAGAGCTGGTCAACATGATTGAGGCGCAGCGGGTTTACGAAATGAACTCCAAAGTGATTTCAACCGTTGACCAGATGCTGAGCTACGTTAACCAGCAGCTATAACAGGGAGTAGGGTATGGGTAAGTATTGGCCGGTGCTGAGGGTGACACTGTTGGTGGCGATTATCTCGGGTTGTGCGCAGGATTTTGATACCGGCTCTGATCTCGATAGCGCCGTCAGTGATGTCGATGCGGTTGAAGGTTCGACCGAGCAAAGCGATGGCATCATCGGTCTGGTCCGGACGCGGGAAGATGCGGTTCAGGGCGATCCGAACTGGTCTTCGGTCCGTCCGCCGGAAAAACCGGAACATTACGCAACCTCAACCGGCTCACTGTTTAGCAGTAGCAACTCAATGGGGCTGTATAACGATTCCCGTCCGGCCGGCCTTGGCGATATTGTCACTGTGCTGCTGGAAGAAAATACCCAGGCCAGAAAAAGTGCCAGTTCGGATTTGGGCAAATCGACCGATATGAACATGCAGCCAATCATGCTGGGTGGCCGTCCGGTCAATCTCGGCAACTATGATCTGTCGTATGCCCTGACCAACGACAACAAATTCTCCGGCAGTCTGTCGTCGGATCAAAGCAACAGCTTCTCCGGCTCGATCTCGGTGGAAGTGATCGAAGTGCTGCCTAATGGCAATTTGCTGGTACGCGGCGAGAAGTGGCTGACCCTCAACAGCGGTGATGAATACATCCGGGTGAGCGGGACGATCCGCCCTGATGATATCGACTCCGAGAACTCGATCCCGTCGACGCGGATTTCCAATGCGCGTATCCAGTATTCGGCGACCGGCGATCGTCAGGACACCCAAACCCCAAGCTGGTTTGCCCGATTCTTCAATGCGGCGATGTAAATCATGAAAAAGTTTTTTCAATCAGTGCTATTTAGCTTGTTGATGCTATCGGTATTGCCAGTCGTTTCACCGCAGGCGTACGCTGCCCGCATTAAAGATGTGGCGGCTGTGGCGGGGGTCAGGGATAACCAGCTGGTCGGCTACGGCTTGGTGGTTGGTCTGCCAGGGACGGGCGAGTCGTCATCGGCGTACTATACCGAGCAAAGCTTTCGCGCCATGTTGAATAATTTTGGCATTAACATTCCGGAAGGCGAGCGCTTCCGGACCCGAAATGTGGCCGCGGTAGCGGTGCATGCGACCTTGCCGCCTTTCTCCAAGCAGGGCCAGCAGATCGATGTCACTGTCTCTTCGGTCGGCTCGGCAAAGAGCCTGCGTGGCGGTACCTTGCTGCAAACCTTCCTCAAAGGCTTGGACGGCAATATTTACGCAGTGGCCCAGGGCAGCTTAGTGGTCGGTGGCTTTACCGCTGATGGCGCTGATGGCTCGAGAATTGTCAGCAATACCCCAACCGTAGGTACTATTCCTTCCGGGGCGATTGTCGAACAGGAAGTGCCAAACCCGTTTGGTCGTGGCGACTTCCTGACCTTCAACCTGTTCGAACCGGATTTTTCCACCGCGCAGAATATGGTGGATGCGATTAACAACTTTCTGGGCCCCGATGTGGCCTCGGCGATGGATGCGGCATCGGTTAGGGTTCGTGCGCCGCGTGATGTCAGTCAGCGTGTGGCTTTCCTATCGACCATTGAAAATGTCGAGTTCGAGACGGCGGATTCCGGCGCACAGATTATCGTTAACTCGCGTACCGGCACCATAGTGATCGGTCAGCATGTTCGCTTGAAGCCGGCGGCGATCACCCATGGTGGGATGACGGTTTCGATTAAGGAAAACCTATCGGCTAGTCAACCGAATGCCTTTGGCGGTGGCCAAACGGTAGTGGTGCCGGATAGCGAAATTACCGTGACTGAAGAAGACTCGCGGATGTTTTTGTTCGAGCCGGGCGTGACGCTGGATGATTTGGTCCGTGCGGTGAATCAGGTTGGTGCTGCTCCTTCAGATCTGATGGCGATTTTGCAAGCCTTGAAGCAAGCAGGTGCCATTGAAGGCCAGCTGATCGTCATCTAACGGGAGAACAAGATGAAAAGTCCGACTGATACCAGCTTTGTTCTTGATATCTCAAGCCTCGATCGCCTACGTGCAGGGGTGAAAACGGGAAAAGAGGGAGAGCAGGCCAGCCTGCGAGCCGCAGCCGAGCAGTTTGAGGCCATCTTTACCCAGATGATATTCAAATCGATGCGTGAGGCCAACGCTGCGTTCGAGTCGGACTTGATGAGCAGCCGCAACGCCAAATTTTTCGAGCAGATGCATGATGAGCAGATGGCCAGCGAACTCAGTCGTAGCAATTCTTTGGGCTTGGCCGATATGATTGTCCAGCAGCTCGGCGCCCACCAAGAGGACAGTACTGTTCAGCAGAGTGAGGGTACGTTGGCCAAAGAGCCGCGCTTTGTTGAGCTAGACAGGGGCGGCAAGTTCCTGCCTTTCGAGCGGCAAGACGTCAGTGCGGATAACCGCTCGGGTGAAAACAGCCCAAGCCTGTCGTTGCCTGCCAGCAATGCGCCTGCCCAGTCTGCGATGAGTGAAGAGGAAATCATCCAGATAGCCAACAAGGCGAGCGCCCAGCGAACCGCGGCCAATGGTGCCTCCGGTCCGAATACGCCTGGTCTGGTTCAACCATCACCGCAGCCACAACGTTTTGATACGCCACAAGCCTTTGTTTCCCATATGGCCCCCTATGCGCGCCGCACTGCCGGTGTCTTGGGTGTTGATCCTGCGGTTCTGATAGCCCAGGCTGCCTTGGAAACGGGGTGGGGGAAAAAAGTGATCAGCAATGCGGCCGGTAACAGCAACAACTTATTTAATATCAAGGCTGATCCGAGTTGGAAAGGTGACAAAGTGGCGACGCAAACCTTGGAATATCACCAGGGGATTGCCGTCCAAGAGCGCGCGGCGTTTCGTTCTTATGATTCTTTTGACGCCAGCTTCAATGACTACGCCCAGTTTTTGCAGCAGAACCCTAGATATTCAGTGGCTCTGGAAAATACCCAAGATCCGAAAGCGTTTATCAATGAGATCCACAAGGCTGGTTATGCAACCGATCCGAGGTACAGCGAGAAGGTCATGCGGGTATTCGAGCAGGTGAGTGATTTGATGGAGCAAGAACAGTAATAGAAAAATGGTTTAAACAAACACATCCACAATTGAAGAGATAATCTTCAGCGTATCCTCACTCTCAGACAGCGCCGACTTAATTTCGTTGGTCTCTACTTTTTCCTGGTTTCCTTCACGAATATTATCGAGCACCACAGGTGCAATGATTTCCTTGATGGCATAACCCAGCAGTGTTGCAATACCAATATTCATACGTTTTGCCTATGAATTGTACGTGTCAATTTATATTAATTATATATACAAGTTATACTGTTTATCTAGTGTAAATCTAAATTAATTATAAATGTTAGATCTGGTTATCAAAGATTTTACAAAGTGTTGATGCGGAGAGAGGAGCTTGGGAAAAAATAAAAATTCAGGTAAATAAATATAAATTGACTCTATCCGTTTATTATGCCTTAAATTGATTTTATTATGTTGAATAGTAGTCAACAAAATGACAGTTTGATGGTGGTGCTGGGTGTGGAGCTGAAAAAGTGACGGGATGTTGTCATTAAAGAAGAAACTTGTAACATGAGTTTCCATGTAAACATGTCACAAGCTATCTTCTTCAGATTAACCTTGAGGTTTATATGTTTTTATCTTTTCGTTTGATAGATGAAAAGTAATGACTGTAAAATTCGAGAGTTTGGGCCCGAAGATTCTCTAAAGTTTGGCTGTCAATAGATGGGGCACGGTCAATGAGCGAAAGTACTCTATCTTTAAAACCTGGTTCGATTGGTATATAAGCTTCGGGTGTTGATAGCTGGCTGTGAATGAACTCAATTCGTTTCAGGGGTGAAAGGCCAATGGTTGTACAGTTAGTACTCATTGAGCATACATTTGCATGGTAACGGGAGCCAATAACACATTTGCTGTTATGGTATATCGAAAATAAGTAGTCAGTAGCAATATCCCCCTGAAAGTAAGGAGCCATGACTATGTCACTCCGTTTATAGCGATCTGGAATATTACTGAAGAGTTCGGCAATCGCTTCCACGTCACTATGTATATGAGGGATCAAGACGACTTTGCATTTTTTTGAGTCAATTATTTCAGTGACGAGTTGGCTTAGTTCATCAAGATAGGCTGATTTGTCACTAAGCTTCCTACCCTCATTGTACATTTCAAGCTGATCATTGGTGATATTGAGAGCAACATACTCACCAGTTATTGGCAGGGCATTATTTAATTTAGGTTGATAAAAGAATCCATGGTCAAGGATCTGGCTAATCTTGGAAAGATAATGATCCCCAAAATTTTTCTTAATGACGTCTATTGAACCGTCATTTCTAAGGGCAATTTGAATGTTAGGTGCTGTTATCACATAATCTAAGAAGGCTTTGAATTTAGCTTCATTGCCTTCAGGGACTTTTCGGTGGGGATGGCAACCAATACTCGTTATGAGAATCGGAACATTGATTTGCTCTAGCACCTTGTCACTGATATTAAGTGTCGTACCATTTACGCTATTCTCTACCCAGAAATCAAGAAAGCCTCCTCCGCCGATGAGTACACAGTCGTACTGATTACACTTCTGGGCAAAGTTCGAATCGAAACGTAGTTTGTCTGCTTGATTATAGTTGTTGTATGACTTTCTTATTTCTAATCGTTCAATTTCCGCATTGATATTTAACTTTTTCAATATGGATAAAAAACCTAAGTGACTTGCATTGTCACCGATGTTTCCTTCGAATGCTGCAATATGTAATATTTTCATCATTGAGCCTGTAGAGAATAGACTTGTCAAGACGGGTTTAAGTCGTAGAAATCTTTATATTTGATTGGTTCACTTGATAAGAAGCATTTGATTTTTTCGAGGGCTGCCTCTAGTACATTATCCTGGAAATAGGGGTTAGTGCTTATTGCGAGTAAGTTTTGGAATGTCTCTGACTGAGAGAGAACGACAGCCTGGTAAATATCCTTTTCCTCGCATCGGCAATCAATGACAGTATCACCTTTCACTCGCCCTTTTTGGCGGTCGCCAATATTGATTGTCGGTACAAGTAATGATGGTACTTCAATAAGTCCGGAAGAAGAATTACCAACAAGTCCTTGAGAGTATTTGATCAAAGACAGATACTCTTCGGGAGAGATGGAGGTCATGAATCTAAACTGATTGTGATGACAAAAAAGACGAATTTTCTCCGTAATTTCATTTGAACCCGTATCAGAGTTCGAACCAATAAAAATGAAATCATATTGGTCTTTAAGTTGGTATAGCGCAGAAAGCAGCTCTTCGATCTGCCGGCTCAGGGGAAAGTCATTGAGTGTTTCTGGATGAAAAACAACCATGAAATAGGGTTTATCAAGAGACCCGAACTTGGTGCTCAAGGCAGATTTAGTTGGCAATGGCAACGATAGGCTATTTTCGGCCCCCAGGGCACCAATATTGAAAACCGATGCTGGATTTTCGCCAAGCTGGATGATCCTTTTGCGATATGTCTCGGTAGAAGCGAGATGGAGTTTGCTCATTTTCGTTATCGCATGTCGAATAAACTCGTCATAGTTACCCAGGGTTTTTTCACCACCATGTAGGTGAATGATCGGGAGGTTATGCATAGCAGCGGCAATAGCGACAGGCAAGATTTCATACCTGTCACCAAGTAGCATCACGGCATCATACGGGTGATCATGAAAGTACTGGCCAAACTGGGTTTGGCACAGAGACATCGATGCCAATATTGCAGCGTTATTTGTCGTATCAATATCGATAGGGATACGTTTATGCAGGCAAAATCCGTCACTTTCAATCTGTTTGTAGGTCAAGCCATACTTTTCTTCACAATGCATTCCCGTTGCGACAATGGATAAATCGACGTCTTCATCATGCATGAGCGCTGATAAAAGGCGCTTCATTATGCCATATTCAGCTCGGGAGCCAGTTACATACAGTAATTTTTTCATTGTAGATATTCAGCCACTTCAAGTTCTAATTGCTGGTAAGCAACAGGTGAAAAATGTAACCCGTCGGTGGTAAATTCAGCGGGTAAATTGCCAAATTCATCATAAAAACGGTCACTCAACTGAATCCATTGCGCATCTTGGATATGTACTTTCAACATGGTATTGAGCTGTTGAATAACAGCATTGCTACGATCCATTCTTCCTCTCACGGGAGGAACAGAGATAACATAGATTCTTGACGTAGGGGTGATTGCTCTTATTTTTTGTATTGTCTCTTTAATCCACTTCAGCGTATCTAAGGGAGCCCACCCCTCAACAACAATGTCATTGGTTCCTGCAAAAATGACAGTGTGCTTTCCAAGTGTGTCAAGTAAATCGTTATCAAAGATAAAGTCCAAATATTGTTTGGTATTGATCCCGGCGATACCCAAGTTATTGACTGGCATTGCTGAAATCGTTTTGATATCCCAATAGTCAAACAGGGAATGCCCTAACAAGGTAATGGGCGATTGAGGCATAGGACGTGAAAATTTGTCATCAATACGTTGCTGGATAGCATGCAGTAGCTGTTTTTCTTTATTCTTTTTGCTCTGTATCGCAATGGCCAGTTCAAAGTCTAATTGGTCATCAATATCGATGGAGTCGGCTTTAGACATGATATAGGCAATACTGTCTTTACCAAAAAAGTGTTTTTTCTCAAGATACTGATGGCAATTGGCGATAAAGATTGCCCCATTAGGGGAGTACTCGCATCGGGTCTGGCGGCGATATTGACTGAAATCCTCATCAAAATATTTTAGGCTCAGATCATCATCTATCGGTTTGATAAGTGCCGAGCATTTATCACTTTTTGCCACGGAGGCCAGGAAGTTCGCGTCTGGGTGGGCATCGAACAGGCTAATGGCTTGCTTGATGTGTTCAGATGTTCTAAATGGGGAGGTTGGCTGAAGTAGCGCAAAATGGCTATAGCCAGACACCTTTTCAAGGACATCGGCAATAACCATAAAAGAGGTCGCAGTATCTGAAGCGAGCGCCTTATCCCGAATGATAACCTCTGCCCCATAGTGCTCAGCGATGGATTTATATTCGAGCGAGTCTGTTGATACGATGATGCGATCAAACTCGCCCGATTGACTGGCAGCTTCAATGGTGTAAGCCAGTACAGGTTTGTCCAATAGCATGAGAATGTTTTTATTGGGCAGCCCCTTTGAGCCTGAGCGTGCAGGGATAATGGCAATTTTATTAGACATAATACTCAAACTTCTTGTGCACTAAAGCCTGTATGCGTAATTAACTGATCTTCAGAAAAATCTTGCTCTGCCTGTTTGCCGAGTAAGTCGTACCAAGCCATCGGGCTAATGCCATTTCCAGGGCGCTTGGTCGTGATATTATCTAGCGTAAAATGCTCGCCCTTTTGAATGGTTTTTTTTGCAACGATAGACTTTCTCGCCACAATTTTGTTCTTACGCTCAGACGGGGTTACGGTTTTCTCCCGGCTGCCCAGAGATGTTTCGACAGCTCGGATCCCCTCACACAGCAGGCGAAGCTCATCGGGGGTGACCGACGCTTTGTGATCCGGCCCTTCGAAGCTTTTATCTAGCGTGAAGTGCTTTTCAATCATCGAAATCCCAAAGGGTACCGATGCAATACCGGCAAAATAGCCTGGTGAGTGATCGGAGAAGCCAACTTGATACTCACTGAATGTTTCTTTCAGGCCTGCAATGCAATTTAAATTGACATCCTCAAAGGGAGTTGGGTATTCGGTATTACAATGCAGGATGGTGATGTCGCCTGGCGACATACCGTTTTGGTTTAGTACGCTAAGTGCCAGGGAAATTTCTTCAAGTGTCGCCATACCGGTAGAGAGGATAATTTTTTTACCAGCAATGGGGAGGCGCGCAATTTTCTCGAGATAAGGCAGATTTAGGAGCTCCCCTGATGGGATCTTCCAGGTTTTCTGCTGGCGTGAAGCGAGAAAGTCAATCGAGTCCATATCAAAAGGGGTCGAAAACACATCCAGCCCAAGTGATTTGGCATAGTGTTCCAATTTGATGAACTCATCATAGGGTAGCTCCAGCTTGCGCGTCATCTCCAACTGTGTCTCGTCATTCCCCGTCTGCACTATCTGGTATTCGGCTTTAGGCGCAATTTTTGAAATGAGTTGTTCTGCCTTGAAGGTCTGGAACTTCACGGCATCGACACCGGCCTTTTTTGCCTCGTCAACCATTTGTTTTGCTAGTTTAAAATCACCATTATGGTTGCAGCCAATTTCGGCAACAATGTATATCGGATTCATGTTGTGATTTCTCTTATTAGACGTGTTGGTGAGCCGGCGACGACTATATTATCGCCAATGTTGCGGATAACAACAGAGCCGGAGCCAATAATGCTGTTGGCGCCAATCGTTATTTGGCCATTGACGACCGTACAGCTGCCGACGAATGTTCGGCTGCCGACAGTGACATCACCATTAAGCACGACATTCGTTGTAATATTCGAGCAGCACTGAATATTATTGCCATGTTCGATGAGGGAGCGGGTATTGACCACCACGCCGTCGGCGAGCCTGGTACCGCTGTTGATAATACACATTTTCCCAATATAAATACCGTTACCCAGCTTGACGTCTTTGGCGAGCATTGCGGTGGGGTCGATGATATTGATTTGTTCAAGCCCACTCTCTTGTAACTGCATGTAAAACTGATGGCGGACGATCGGATCACCAACACCGATAAAATAGACATAATCTTGGGGAGAGGCGAGGTCATCGAGGTGATTGGCGATAATATCAAAACCAATATGCTGTCCCTGTTTGAAAGTATCGATAAAACCAACAAGGTTGTAGCTTTGATGATCGAGACTATCGACTATCGATTTGGCAAACCCACCTGCGCCAATAATGATTAATTGTTTTTTTTGAGTCATCGTGCTGCACTCTATGTCATCGTTTGCCGCTGCTACAGCTAACGCGCTGTAGCAGTCGATTAGCATTTATACGGTTGCACTTTCTGCGTATGTGTACTCAGGGCTTGTGGCTATATACCAAAATCTTTCTTTATGCAGTTTGCTATTGCTTCAACAACAGGGAACTTGTTATCGATAAGAGGTGGATAAGCAAACATCTTTTCGTGGCGCTTGTCTTTACCTTCACCATAAAATGAGATGGGTTGCGTATAGCAATCATTTTGCTCCCTTGCGACAAAGACATAACAAGGCTTGCCAACCGCGACAGTTAAGCGGAACACGGAACTCCCCGAAGTGAATACGGCATCAAGAGAGTTAATCAGAGCAGCGGTCGATAAGAAATCATCTTTAAGATCCAGTTCGTCAAAGGTAATGACATCTATGCCGGTGAGTTTTTTCAGCTTTTTCAGCTCTTTGTCGCAATCGCCGTACTGTAAGTTATAAAACGTTGCATTTGGAAACTGCTTCATGAAGTGGGCAACATCATTGATCGATAAGTAGTTTCGGTTTCGTGCACCGGAACGCAGCCCACTTCGCCAGCTAATACCAATTTTCAACGATGTTGGCTTTGAGGAGTCGTTGACTTTATGTTGCCAGGACTGCTGCATCTCGTCAGGAAACTGGACAAATTTCTCGTCATGCCAATGTTTGCCAGTCTCTTTAAAAATGTACTGACTGATACTTCCCATAGGAAGCCAACTGTCAATATTTTCAAGTAGCTTGAGTTTAATCTGGTTTTGGATGGTTGCTGAATTCGCTTTGATAGGGATAAGTTCTATCGAAGGAAACGCCAATTGCATCATAGGTACAAGGCGTTCGTCACAGGCCAGGTAAACTTGGCTGACCTTTGCAATCAAATAGTTTAAATTGTGGGCAAAAAGAACTTCATCACCCACCCCTTGCTCTCGAACAACGAGGACCTTGTCAGAAAAAGGGCGCTCCGGTGTCCAGTAAGGTTTGTTTACTTTGTAACTTGTCCTGTCGCCTGTCTCAATCCCACTCTCATAAGCTTGATAATATTGCTCCCATTGCTGGTGGTAGCGATATAGGATATGCCTGTTCCATTGTACTTTTACATCGTCAGGATAGTGCTCGGAAACGGCATTGAGGTATTGCTCAGCTTGCTGGAAATCACCGCTTAAATATGTGAGATCAAACATTCCCTGTGACAGCTTGATGGCTTTCTCATGATTATCTAGGTTTGCATCAAGAGCGGCAGTCAGTTTTTTTGCCGCCTGCTCAATTAACTCGCTGGAGAATAGCTGTTTTTCAGTTACTTTTTTGAAAAACGAGATGGCATTCACCCATAATACCTCGGGGTCAGAAGGCATTTGTCGTAGCAACTGGCGACTCATCTCATAGGCATCGTGGTATTCGCCTTTTAGCATGAGCAGTTCAGAGAATAACTTTCCTAGCTCAGGGCCTAGTTGTGGGGTATTTTTGGCAAAAGTTGTACATGCGATAACCCCCGCCTCATATTGCTTGGTATGGCGGTAAAGCTTTGCCAACATCAGAATGATGTTTTCACTAGACGGGCTCAACGCCAAGGCTGACTTCAGCTGATGAGTCGCGTTGGTGTACTTCTCTTGCAAGGTATACACCGTGGCCAGCTTGAGCTGCAAATCGAGGTTTTGTGGACAAAGCAACAGCATTGACTGCAATAATTGCTCGGCGGGCTGGTAATGCTGGCCGGTCAACAATTGGACAACGGTCTCTAACGTTTTCTGAATTTCTAGCTCTAGCTGGTGGTCTTTTTGCTGAGAGACCTGCTTGAGTGTTTTATCCGCTTTTTGACTTCGGTTGCCCGTTGCTTTGTGTATTTCCCCCTGTAATTGCAGCGCGCCTTGATGCTGTGGAGAAACCGTCAAGATTTCACCCAGTAAAGCGAGCGCATCAATATTTCGTCCTTGCAGCTTCAGGGTGTGGGCAAGATCCAACTGAATGGCGGTATCGTCGGGGCACAGTGACAGCGCCTTGCGCAGTTTGTTTTCGGCTTTTAGGTACTGGCCATCGTCGGCATCAAGAACGGCTAAAACTTGCAATACATCAATAGCTTCAGGAGCCTTTTCCAGAATAGATTCGAAAATTTCACGCGCTTTGGCTTTGTTGCCTTCCTGGTAGGTGTTGACTCCAAGCTGGAAGGCCTCCTGCAGCGTGAGTGTCGCGGTTGGGGTTAAGTCTATCTTCATTGCAAACTCTTTATGATCACATGGATTGCCGCTTCTGAATGGATATAGCGGGTTATGCAAATTTTATGCCTGCTTATATTGTGCTGGATTTGGTTTTGGTATGGATATTGCATTTGTATCTTGAGTGAATGTTAGATTTCTGGACGGCAATGTTGCTGTTTATATTGGCTGGAGATAAGTGATGGCGTTGGATTTGCTCAATATCGGTATGAGTGGGCTGAGGACTTCTCAGAAGCAGCTGAACGTGACCAGCCACAATATCAGCAACGTCAATACGCCCGGATACAGCCGCCAGAGCGCTGAGCAGAAAGCGGATGACGCCCATTGGATTGGTGGTAGCCAGTATGGCACGGGGGCTTATATTGATAATGTCCGCCGGGCCTACGATCAGTTTGCGGCAAGAGAGCTGACCCAGTCGACCACCCAGCTCCACCAAGCCAATGAGAGCCATGCTCAGCTGGCGGTGATGGACGAATTTATCTCTAACAATGCCAGCAAGACTATTGCCAGTATGAATGACTATTACGACTCGGTAAAAAGCTTGGCGGATCACCCTAACGACTTAGGATCGCGCAAAGCAGTACTGGAAAATGCCGCATTGGTCAGCCAAACCGTCAATAGTACCTACGAGACACTCTCTGGCATGCAGCGGGATGTCAATGACCAACTGGTGGCAACGGTTGACCGAGTCAATAGCTTGGGGCAAGAAATTGCCACCTTGAACAAGCGCATTCAGGAAAACCCGGCAGGGGAGAAAAATGACTTGTTTGACCAGCAGCAGAGTTTGGTCAATGAACTGGCGCAGTACACCAAAGTGACGGTGCTCAAAGGCAAAGATAACCTGGCCAATACGGTGATCATCGGTGATGGCCAAACCCTGGTCTCGGGGACAGAATCATCGCGCCTTACCGTGATACCCGGCGATCCCGATCCGTTGCAAACCCAGATTGCGGTCGATGACGGCCATACGACCAAGCCGATTGAATCCGACAGCATGGGCGGGATCCTGGGTGCGATGGTGGGGTTTCGCCGCGATGTGGTTGAACGCAGCATCGATGAAGTGGGGCGGATGGCAATCGGCTTTGCCGGGCAGGTCAATACGATCCAGCGCCAGGGTTTGGATCTCAATGGTGAGCAGGGTAAAAACCTGTATGCGGATATCAATGATCCCGTTGCGATGAGCCAGCGGGTACTCAAGCCTATCGGTAGCAGTGCAGAGATGGCAGTGGCTATCGACGATGTATCTAAGCTTCAGGTGGGTGATTATAAGCTAAAAGCCAGTACTGACGGTGTGACTAATACCTATCAGATGTTCAACGCCAAAGGTGAAGAGGTGTTGAACCAGAGTATTCAAGCCACTGATCCGCAAGTACTGCAAGCCGATGGTATGAAAATTGAGGTAAGTAGTCTTTCGGCTGCGCCATCTGACGAAACCTTTACGATTCGTCCCGTCCGCCTCGGTGGGGCACACATGGCGATGAGTGCGACTGAACCTTCTGATATTGCGGCACAACGGGTGGTGGTTGATGCTGAAGGCAACCTGGGGACCGCGCAGCTGGAGCCTTTATCGACAGCACAAGTGAGTGGTAGCTATCAAGTTATCATCAGTAATAGTGGCGACACTTTATCGGTTGTTGATGCTCAAGGTACCCAGCAAACCTTGATCGATGAAAACGGTAATCCGACAACGGATTTGAATTACCCAATTTCAGATAACGTCATCAACTTTGCCGATGCTATGAATAATGGCGTACCGACATTGGCATTGTCCGGTGGTGCGATGGCCGGCGATAGTTTTATGGTTCAGTTGGGTGCAGTACCAGCAGAAGGTGACAACAGCAACCTGATGGCCATGCAGCACCTGCAAACCCAAAAGACCATGAACAATGGCCGCTCCAGTGTCATTGACCTGTTTCAAACCTTAACGACTGATGTCGGTATCCAGAAAATGAATGCAGAAAAATTCGGTCAGATTAGTCAGCTAGATTTTGATGCGGCGAGTGAGCGGGTAGCCAGTGTATCAGGGGTTAACCTGGATGAGGAGGCTGCCAACCTGATGAAGTTTCAGCAAGCTTATATGGCATCCTCGCGCATTATGAGCGTGGCCCGCGAAACCTTTGATACCCTGCTACGTGCTGTTTAAGGCTTGGAGGCGTTATGATCAATAGAGTGTCGACTTTTTCCCAATACCAAAACCTGACCTCCAACCTGATGCGCAAGCAAGGGGCGGTCAACAACACCAACGAGCAGCTGGCGACCGGCAAGCGGATAAAAACAGCCGGTGACGATCCCATCGCATCGGTGTCTACCCAGAAGTACAAACAGCAACTGGTGCAAATCGAGCAGTTTCAAAAATCGATAACGCTTGCCAATAACCGGTTGGGGACGCTGGAAACCTCACTGAAAAATGTCGAGAGCCACGTTGATAGCGCCAAGCAGAAAGTGATCGGCATGATCAACGGTGCAATGGCGGGTGACGACAAGACGGCTTTTAAGAATGAGCTAGAAAGCTTGTACGAGGGGTTGCTCAACCTTGCCAACACCCAGGATGAAGGCGGCAATTATGTCTTTGCCGGCCACCAGGTGCGAACCCAGCCTTTTGTTGCCGATGCCAGCGGGCAGATGCAGTATCTGGGCGATAGCGGTCACCGTGAAGCCCGGATAGACACCTCGGTGCACGTGAAAACCAGCCAGCCCGGAGACTTGGTGTTTATGGGCATAGATAACCCGTTTGGTGATTACCGTCCAGATTACGCCGGGCTACAGGATGGCTCAGAACTGTCCCTGCTTTCGGCAGAGAACAGTGTATCCACAGATAGTTCAGCCTATCGCGTCGATTTCCATGACAATGGTGCGGGGGGCTTTGATTACGAGTTGTTCCGGGACGGTGCCTCTCTGGGACCGCAACAACCATACGACCCTGCAGCAGGAATAGCGTATAGCGATGGTGCGGCTGATCTCAAGATCCAATTTAACGGTGAGCTAAAAGATGGCGACAGTGTTTCGTTGGATCCGGCTTCGACCATAGATTTGTTCGAAACGCTCGGGGATGCGATTAAATACTCCGAATACCCCACGTCATCGCCGGAAGCTCGGGCCAGCTTGCAGCGCTCGATCGAAGAGTTAAATGCCAGCTATGTGCATATGAACCAGCGACGTGCCGAGGTGGGGACGGAAATGAAGACCCTCGATACCTACGAATCGCAGCACAAGGATTTCGAGCTTAGCCTCAACAAGGCCAAAGGGAGCTTGGAAGACTTGGATTACAGCAAGGCGATCATCGAGCTCAATGAAGATATGCTTGCCCTACAGGCCTCACAAGCCGCATTTAACCAAACCAAGCAACTCAGCCTGTTCAACTACCTCTAATCGCCATACAACAAAAGCGGCAACCGCCTGCCGCTTTTAGGCGTCAACTTTCATCGTTCGCTGAATGCGGCAACCTGTTTCCTTGCCAATGTGGCGTGAGCGCTGACATTGGCTCGCGATTGGCCAAAAAATTTTTTTTAAAAAAATCCTAAAGGTATTTTTTCTCTTGCCGTTAACAGAAGTACTTAACAAAAAAGAGATATTTACCCCCGCTTAGGCTGGGTTGTAACTCAACAAGGAGCGAAATATGTCTGTTACCGTAAATACTAACGTTTCAGCGATGACGGCCCAGCGTCACCTAGGTTCAGCAACAAACAACGTAAGCAGCAGCATGGAGCGTTTGTCTTCCGGCTTGCGTATCAACAGTGCCAAAGATGATGCGGCGGGTCTGCAAATCTCTAACCGTCTAACCAGCCAGACTAACGGCCTTGACGTTGCAATGCGTAACGCCAACGACGGTATCTCTATCGCCCAGACAGCTGAAGGTGCGATGCAGGAATCGACCAACATCATGCAGCGTATGCGTGACCTGTCTTTGCAGGCTGCCAACGGCTCGAACTCTGACGAAGACCGCGGTGCTATCCAGAAAGAAATGGATCAGCTAACCACAGAACTTAACCGTATCTCTGAAACCACGACTTTCGGTGGCCAGAAGCTACTGGACGGTACTTACGGTACCCAGCAGTTCCAGGTCGGTGCGGCGGCAAACGAAACCATCAGCATGTCCCTTGGTGATATTTCAGTCGATAATCTCGGCCAGGAGGGGGCTGCTGCCACCGCGGGTGCAATCCAGGCAAGTGCGGCGGCGGGTATGCTTGGTGGTAGTATTACTATCACAGGTTCTGGTACTGGCTCTGCTGCATTTGACAAGACCATTGACTTAAGTGGTACCACAGACTCTGCTGGTATTGTCGATGCGATCAACTCGGGCATGAGTGGTACCGGTATGGTGGCAGCGCTTGATGAGACTTCAGGTGATATTTCCATCACTGGTATTGCAGACAATGACCTTGCAGGTACTACGCTTGCCGTTACTGCAGCAGCTAAAGGTGGCACTGCCGTTGCTACAGGCCTGACAGACATTGCAGTAGGTGCTGCAGACAGCGGCCAAAACATGCTGAGCGATCTGGACGTCACTACTGTAGCTGGTGCCCAGCAAGCGGTTTATGCCCTGGATGCCGGTATCGCCTCGATTGATGACCAGCGTGCAGAACTGGGTGCGGTACAGAACCGTTTCAACCACACCCTGAATAACCTGGCCAACGTGAGTGAGAACGTGACAGCGTCTAACAGCCGAATCAAGGATGTGGACTTTGCCAAAGAAACCACGGATTTGACCAAGAACCAGATCCTTCAGCAGGCATCAACGTCGATTCTTGCTCAGGCTAAAATGAACCCTCAGGCGGCATTGAGCCTACTGTAATCATCTAGTCCTCTAAGGCATGGCGCAAAGTGTGCCATGCCTTTTTACCATTGTACGAGGGTGAAAATATGGAGATTCCACCTGACAGCCCTATGCGGCCAATACCAGTCACCACCTCCTCCAATCCTAACGATACTTCTTCTTCCGGTCGTGACATCAATACGGCTCAAAAAAATATCAATCTTACCAAGCAGCCAGAAACGTCCCTCGTTTCCGATGAAACGGCCAACGCGCAGGGGGAAACGTCTCGGCCGCAGCCCGACGAGGCAATGGCGGAAAAAATGGCCATGTACTTCCAGAATGTCAATCGTGAATTGAAGTTTGAAGTGGACAATGAAGGTGGCGATCCTATTGTTATCATTATTGATAAAGCAAGTGGTGAGGTGATCCGCCAAGTTCCGGCACAAGAATTGCTAGATATTAACGAAAGCCTGGCAAAGTATCCGCCAGTCTCGCTCAGCCAGAAGGTGTAAAGGGGTCGCATGGGGTTATCGGTTGGTGGTTTAGGTTCGGGTCTGGACGTTGCTGGCATGACAGATATGCTGGTGGCAGCGGAGCGCACGCCCAAGCAACAGCGTATCGACAAACAGATGCAGGAAGTGGAAGTGAGTTTGAGTGCCTACGGGCAGGTCAACTCGTCCATGTCCGAGATGCAGGATATGTTTGAAGAATTCGATGAGGAGGAAGTATTCCTCAGCAAGAAAGCGGTGAGCTCGGAAAACGACTATCTCAAGGTCAGCGCAGAGAGCCATGCCCAGAACGGTAACTACTCGATTGAAATCAACCAGCTTGCCCAATCCCACCGTTTAGTCAGCGCAAATGGCTTGGACGCCGACCCGAGTGCCAGCCTGGGTGACGGTGAACTGGTGTTTTCGCTTGGCAGCGAAAGCATGACGGTGACGATTGACCCGGCAAAGAGCAGCCTGAAGGACGTGGTGGATGCGATCAATAACGCCAACGGCAATCCGGGGATCAACGCGACGACGATAACCATCGGTGACCAGGCCCATATCGTCTTTACTAGTGACAAAACCGGGGCGGCGAACACCATCACCATTGATGCCTCAAATGCCAACGGTGATCTGGCTACCCTGGGGTTTGATCCGGCCGATCCAACGGCAAACCCTGATATGGACCAGATGCAGGAAGCATTGGATGCAGAAATTCTGATTGATAATTTCCTTACTGCAACCAGTGATACCAATGAATTCGATAATGTTATTGATGGGGTCAAGCTCAATGTCGAAAAGCTGACCGGTACCATAGGCGGCGGCCGTGATGACATTGATATAAAGAAAGTCGATATCACCATCAGCAATGATACCGCCAAGGCCAAAGGCGCGGTGGAATCATTCACCGAGAGCTACAACGGTTTCCTCGAGATGGTTGAGGAAATGTCAAAATATGATGTCGAAGAGAAAACCGGCGGCCCACTGGTTGGTGACAGCATTACCCGCTCCTTTATTGGGCAGATGCGGACCCTGATGAACTCGCCGGTGGATGTTAACGGTGAAAAGTTCTATCTGTCTGATTTCGGTGTGACTACCACTCGTGAAGGGGTGTTGGAAATCGATGACGACATGCTCGATGATGCGTTGGATGAGAATTTTGCCGCCTTCAACCAGTTCTTCGCCAGTGAAAACGGCTTTCTGAAAGAAGTCGATAAACTGATGGACTCCTATGTTGGCCGTGAAGGTACGCTGACCAACCGGGAAGAGTCTCTTGAGGGGCAAAAGCGCCGCCTGGAAGATGATCAGCGAGAGCTCGATCGCCGAATGGAAGCGTATGAAGAGCGGACTTACAAACAGATGTCGGCTATGGATGCCGCCATCTACAAAATGAACAATGAACTGAATACTATGATGAGCTTGCTGGTGTTCTAAGGTTGAAACATGAAAGAACTAACCATTTTAGAGAAGCAGATCGAAGCCCTTCTCGCACTCGATGAGTATCCAGATGATTTCCCCGAGCAGCTCGAGCAACTGGTTGCGGCAAGGCATGAGCGGGTCAAGATGATCCTGGCAGACCGGGAGAAACTAAGCCGGGAGACGTTTGAGGATGTCCAGCAGCGGACCCGCGATCTGAAAGCGCTGCTAGAACAGAATAAAGCCCGAATTAGACAGAAGTTATTGACCGCCAAGCAAGGCAAGAAATCCGTGTCTGTCTACAAAATGTATCAAAAATAAATAGGAAATAGTTATGCGTGGTTCACTTCAGGCATATAAACAAGTGTCAGTTAATTCTCAGTTGGCCAGTGCGTCGCCGCACCGTGTAGTATTGATGCTGCTGGGCGGGGCGATTGAGCGTTTGATCCAGGCCAAGGCGGCCATGGAGCAGGGCAATGTGGCAATGAAAGGTGAGCGAGTGTCTAAGGCGCTGGCGATCATCGGTACATTGCGCGACAGCCTGTCGATGGAAGATGGTGGTGATATCGCGACTAACCTCGATAGCCTGTATGATTTCATGATGCGCCATGTTATTGACGGCAGCTCGAACAACAAGCCGGACAACTTCACCGAGGTGGTTGACCTGCTGCGTGAGATCAAATCAGCATGGGAGCAAATTCCTGCTGAATATCACCATCTGGCGGAATAATCGGAGAAACTTCACAATGTTATTGTGAAGTTTTTGCTCAACTCTTTACTTCGCTTTTTGCCCCAAAGCTATCTCTGGCTTGCTATTCATTGGGATAGCTTCACAGCTTTTGCCCCCCGTTGGTTGCCTTATTCTGTACTTTAATTACAATGGTCAGATTAGATTTGAAGTGGTTTCTCGTCGCATTACGCAGTTCTTTTCATAATTTTAATATGAATGTCGATAATGCCAGCACGAAATAACTCTTAAGTAGGCAGGCAAACTCTTTTCTATGCAAGTTCATACCCTCGTTGTTGATGATGACCAACAGCATCGCCATGATTTAAGCGTGATCCTTACCTTTATCGGTGAGCAATATGAGGCCTATTCGTCTCAAGAGGTTAACAGTTCGCACTGGGAAAAAGAGTGGGGCGCGTGTTTACTCGGTAAGGTTTCTTCAAGCCAGTCGCTAACCAATCTGCTGAATTTTCTGCGAACCCATCATCATATTCCGGTGATCTCGATGGGCGAGCATGAAAATGAGCTCGCGGCATTGCCCAACTATGTAGGCAATCTTGATAAGCCATTGCACTATGGCCAGTTGATGGATGCCTTCCGCCATTGCAAAGAGTTCCTGGGTAAGCAAACTTTCCAGATGCCTACATTTGGCCGTAAAAACACCCTGTTCCGCAGCATGGTTGGCCGCAGCGAAGCGATCAGTCAGATCCGCCATTTGATGGAGCAGGTTGCTGCGACCGATGCCAGTGTGCTGATCTTTGGCGAATCGGGTACCGGCAAAGAAGTGGTCGCACGTAATATCCATTATCACTCGACGCGCGGCAAAGGGCCGTTTGTCCCGGTCAACTGTGGTGCAATTCCGCCGGATTTGCTGGAAAGCGAGCTGTTCGGCCATGAGAAAGGGGCATTTACCGGCGCGGTTTCGGCGCGCAAGGGCCGTTTTGAGCTGGCTGAAGGTGGCACCCTGTTCCTGGACGAGATTGGCGATATGCCGATGTCGATGCAGGTGAAATTGCTACGGGTATTGCAGGAGCGCTGCTTCGAGCGTGTGGGGGGGAGCGAGACCATCAAAGCCGATGTGCGCATTGTGGCGGCGACCCATCGCGATCTTGAATCCATGATTGCCGAAGAGAAGTTCCGTGAAGATCTCTACTATCGGTTGAATGTGTTCCCAATTGAAATGCCGGCACTGCGCGAGCGGATGGAAGATATTCCACTGTTGCTGCAGGAGCTGTTGGCGCGGATGGAAGCCCAGGGTGCCAAGCCCATTCACTTTACCCCGCGTGCCGTGACCTCGCTGATGGAGCATGACTGGCCGGGAAATATCCGGGAATTGGCGAATTTGGTTGAGCGTTTGATCATTCTTTATCCGGGTGAAATGGTGGATATCAGCCACCTGCCGATGAAGTACCGTTACAGCCAGTTCCCTGAATTCCAGCCGGAAGAGAGCTTTATGTCGGTGGATGATCATGAAAGGCTGGCCTTGGCGGACATGTTCAGCAGCCAAGCGTCGGAACTCGACAATATCCAGAATCACAGCGATTTGCCGCCGGAAGGGGTGAACCTGAAAGAAATGCTGGCCGAGCTGGAAGTAGACATGATCAGCCAGGCACTGGAAGCGCAGGGCGGCGTTGTGGCCCGAGCCGCAGATATGCTGGGTATGCGCCGAACCACATTGGTTGAAAAAATGCGCAAATATGGCCTGAGCCGCTAGTCAAAAATACGACCTTCTTTCTGGCGCCAATTTATTGGCGCCTTTTTATATCCCTTCTTGTAGATAAAGTGCTGATAATAAAGATATAATCTTGGCACTATTCATGCATTACACATTTTTTGACAGTGTATTGCTGGGTGTATCGCACTAAACACACCACTTTGCTTTACGCGTCGTGATAAACCCAATTTTAGTTTTAGGTTTTCCATGGATGATAATCAGCCCGCTCAGAGTACCCCGCACAGTACAAGTTCGGCTTTGGGCACATTGTCACAACAGGTCAGTCGCTACCAGCAGGTGCTAGAGGTGATGCCTTCCGGGGTGATCTTCTTGGATTCTGGCGGCATTGTCCGTGAGGCCAACCCTGAAGCCATTCGATTGCTTGGTGAGCCGCTGCAGGATCAACGCTGGGTTGATGTGATTCAGCGCGCTTTCTCTCCCCGTGACGATGATGGCCATGAGATTTCATTGAAAAATGGCCGTAGGGTAAGATTGGCCATTTCGGCGTCAAACAGCGGCCAGTTGATTTTTATCACTGATATGACAGAAACCCGTTTGTTGCAGTCCCGGGTCAGCGAGATGCAGCGGTTGTCGTCGCTCGGCAAGATGGTTGCCTCCTTGGCGCACCAGGTTAGGACGCCTCTCTCCAGCGCGATGCTGTATGCCTCCAACTTGGCGGCACCCAACCTGACTCTGCCGATGCGTGAGCGCTTTCAGGGCAAGCTGGTTGATCGCCTGCATGACTTGGAAAAACAGGTCAATGACATGCTGTTGTTTGCCAAGGGCGGAGACAACAAGGTGGTGGAGTGCTTTACCCTGGAGACCTTGCTTAATGAGCTCGACGGTATGGTTGAAGCGCAGGTGATCAATAGCCAGGTTGATTTCAGCATTGATTGTGACGACGAATCCCTGACGTTACTGGGCAATGCCAATGCGCTGGCCAGCGCCATCAGTAACTTGATCACCAATGCTATCCAGATGGCCGGTAAGCAGTGCCGGGTCGCGGTCAAAGTGGTTGCCCAGGGGGGCTGGATCCATCTGGCGGTGCTGGACAACGGGCCGGGGATCGCCCCGGAAATGCAGCAAAAAATATTGGAGCCCTTTTATACCACCCGCAAGCAGGGAACAGGGCTTGGGCTGGCCGTGGTGCAGATGGTTGCCAATGCCCACAAGGGCAGGCTGACGCTGGAATCTGAGCTTGGCAAAGGGGCGTGCTTTACCCTGTCCGTGCCGCAGGCAGATAGCTCGAATACCGAGCCGCGACAAGAATCAAAACACAATGAACATCAATTGGATCCGACAGGAGTGACCCTATGAACCCAAGCCGTGTGTTAGTCGTCGAAGATGACGAGGGTTTGCGAGAAGCCTTGGTTGATACACTGGCCTTGGCCGGCTACCACTCGCTCGAAGCCGACAGTGCCGAGCAGGCCCTGCTGCGGCTCAAGGCCAACACGGTTGATATCGTGGTGTCGGATGTCCAGATGGCGGGGATGGATGGCCTGGGTCTGCTTCGCAGTATCAAGCAGCATTGGCCGAAGTTGCCGGTATTGCTGATGACCGCCTATGCCAACATTGAAGATGCGGTGTCGGCAATGAAAGAGGGCGCGATTGACTATATGGCCAAGCCCTTTGCTCCGGAAGTACTGCTCAATATGGTTAGCCGTTATGCGCCAGTGAGCAATGATAGCGGCCAGACGATCGCGGCCGATGAGAAATCCCTCAAGCTATTGGCGTTGGCCGAGAAAGTCGCTAAGACCGATGCCAGCGTGATGGTGCTTGGCCCGAGCGGCTCGGGCAAGGAAGTGATGTCGCGTTATATTCATCACAGCTCGAACCGCAGTGACGGGCCTTTTGTCGCCATTAACTGTGCCGCCATTCCGGAAAATATGCTGGAGGCGACCTTGTTCGGTTATGAAAAAGGGGCGTTTACCGGCGCGGTTCAGGCCTGTCCCGGTAAGTTTGAACAAGCCCAGGGCGGGACGATTTTGCTCGATGAAATCAGTGAAATGGATTTGAACTTGCAAGCCAAGCTACTGCGGGTGCTGCAGGAGCGTGAGGTGGAGCGCTTGGGCAGCCGTAAGAGTATCAAGCTCGATGTTCGGGTGCTGGCAACCAGTAACCGGGATCTCAAAGACTATGTCGCCAAGGGCCATTTCCGCGAGGACTTGTATTACCGTCTCAATGTTTTCCCGCTGATGTGGCCGGCCCTGTCCGAACGCCCGGGTGATATCGAGCCGCTGGCCCAGTACTTGATGGAGCGCCATTGTACAAAGCAGGGGCAGCCGGTGCCGGAGCTTTCCCCCGCGGCGGTCGGCAAGCTCAAGCAGTACACCTGGCCGGGCAATGTCCGTGAGCTCGACAATGTGATCCAGCGCGCGCTGATTTTGTGTCAGGGCCACCTGGTGGCGGAGTCTGATATTTTGCTGGAGGGGCTCGATTGGTTGCAGGCCGACGGCTTGCAGACATTGCTCGCGCCAACGGTCGGCGCTCCTTCGGAAAGCGACGACGGTACGGTAGCGCCAAATATTGCTACAGAGCAGCAGGTTGCGGATAAGGCCAAAAGCGCCATGCCTGCGGATGGGTTAGGAAATGAGCTGCGGGAACAAGAGTTTTCGATTATTCTAGACACCATTCGTGCCTGCGATGGGCGCCGCAAGGATGTCGCGGAAAAACTTGGCATCAGCCCAAGAACATTGCGCTATAAATTGGCAAAAATGCGTGATGCTGGGATAGATATCCCAGTTTGACCACCGCAATGACGGACGAAATCCTTCATACTTAACGTAATCATATTATTAAAGAAATCTGACTGACACTATTTTGACGGGTGGGAGAGACAAATGAAAGTAAATGGACTTCAGGCCGAAATGCAGGCGATGAAACTGGAAGCGTCCAATGCTTCCCGCCCGGCGACGGGGCAGCAGGTCAGTGCAGATTTCGGGGCGATGCTGGGCGATGCCATTAAAGGTGTCAACCAACTCCAATCTCAATCCAGTGAGCTAGCCACACGCTTTGACCAAGGTGACCGCAGCGTTTCCTTGTCTGATGTCATGATCGCGCGAAACAAGTCGAGCGTTGCCTTCGAGGCAACGGTTCAGGTGCGCAATAAAATGGTCGAAGCGTACAAAGAGCTCATGAATATGCCGGTTTAATTTCGACTGGATAATGTAGGAAAATAGTACGTGTCGGAATCATCAACGAATAATGAGCTCGCTGTCGCTGGCCACTCACCGTCTACTGCGGTAATGGCCGATAGTGAACTGGAACTCCAGAACCCGGATGCCGGAGAGAAGAGTGCCTCGCGTGTCGATAACATGCTTGGTAACCTTGATGTGCTCCGCCAGGTTGTCCTGGTTTTGTCAGTGGCCATTTGTGTCGCTTTGATTGTCCTTGTCGTTTCTTGGATCAAAGAGCCGGAAATGCGCCCTCTGGGTACCTATGATACCGCAGAGCTGATCCCTATCCTTGATCACTTCGATCAGAAAAAAATCAACTATACCCTTGATGGCAATACCATTCGGGTGCCAGCCGATAATTTCTCGGCCATCAAGCTTGAGCTGACCCGGGCGGGGCTGAACCAAACGGCGGCCGTGGGCGATGACATCCTGTTGCAGGACATGGGGTTTGGTGTCTCGCAGCGCCTTGAGCAAGAGCGTTTGAAGCTGAGCCGTGAGCGACAGCTGGCACGGGCTATCGAGCAGATCCGCCAGGTTCGCCAGGCCCAGGTGCTGCTGGCGATGCCAAAGCAAAGCGTGTTTGTCCGTCACAATCAGGAGGCCTCTGCTACCGTCTTTTTGACCCTGTCCAGTGGGGCGTCGTTGGGGCAGCAAGAGGTCGACTCGATCGTCGATATGGTTGCCACCGCAGTGCCGGGACTAAGGCCAACTCGGGTCACCGTGACCGATCAGCACGGGCGCCTGCTCAGCTCGGGCACGGCCGATCCCCAGGCCACGGCACGGCGTAAAGAATATGAGCTCCAGCGCAAGCAGGAGCAAGCGCTGCGCGAGAAAATTGATGCGATCCTGATCCCGGTTCTCGGCCTTGGCAACTATACCGCCCAGGTGGATGTCTCGATGGATTTCAGCGCGGTGGAAGAGACCCGCAAGCAATATGATCCGGCCTCGCAGTCGACCCGCAGTGAGTACACCCTAGAAGATATCAACAATGGCCGCATGGTCGCCGGCATTCCGGGGGCGCTCAGTAACCAGCCGCCGGCAGACAGTGCGATTCCCCAGGAAGTGGCCGAGTTGCAGTCGGGCAGCACGAGCGGGAACAGCTCGGTGCACCGTGAGGCGACCCGAAACTATGAACTCGATACCACCATCAGGCACCGCCGGGCTCAAACCGGTACCGTGGACCGCCAGACGGTCTCGGTTGCCATTGACTACAAGCAGGTGGTCAACCCGGAAACCGGCGAGGTGACCCGGGTGGCGCTGAGTGATGCCGAGTTGGCAAAAATTGCCCGCTTGCTAAAAGGTGGCGTTGGTTTTTCTGAAATGCGCGGCGATATGCTGGAAGTGATCTCAGTACCGTTTGCCGTGCCGGAAGAGCAAATGGTGGCTGATCTGCCGATTTGGGACCACCCGAATTTCAACACCTGGATCCGATGGCTTGCCGCGGCGTTGGTGATTGTGGTGATCATGCTGGTGATGGTGCGTCCGGCAATGCGCAAGCTGCTTTATCCAAACCAGGCGGCAGATGGCACGCCGCTGGATGATAACGGGTTGCCGGTACCGGTCGGTGGTCAGGACGCCGTTGACCTGATCGGCAGCGAGCTTGATGGCGTGGAAACGCTGGAGCTAAGCAGCAGCAACTTGGATCTACCAAACCTGCATAAAGACGAAGATCTGCTCAAAGCCGTGCGTGCACTGGTTGCGAATGAACCGGATCTGGCGGCGCAGGTTGTTAAGAGTTGGGTAACTGAAGATGGCTAATGAAGTAGCAACGACAGACAGCAAGAAATTTGATATCTCCACCCTGACCGGGGCCGACAAGGCTGCGATTTTGCTGTTGAGCCTCAACGAGCAGGATGCCGCCAGCATTATTCGTCACCTCGAGCCGAAACAGGTCCAGCGGGTGGGCGGGGTGATGGCGCAGATGGCCGATCTGAACCAGGAAAAAGTGTCTGCGGTTCACCGCCATTTCCTGGAAGATATCCAGAAATACACCAGTATTGGTATGGGCAGCGAGGACTTTGTTCGCAATACCTTGATTGCAGCGCTGGGCGAAGACAAGGCCAACAACCTGGTTGATCAGATCCTGATGGGCAGCGGCTCGCGTGGCCTGGATTCCCTCAAGTGGATGGATCCGCGCCAGGTGGCCAGCATTATTCTCAATGAACACCCGCAGATCCAAACCATCGTGCTGTCCTACCTTGAGCCGGAGCAGTCGGCCGAAATCCTGGCGCAATTCCCCGAGCGGGTCCGCCTGGACTTGATGATGCGAATTGCCAACCTCGAGGAAGTCCAGCCTGCGGCCCTGCACGAGCTGAACGATATCATGGAGAAACAGTTTGCTGGTCAGGCTGGTGCTCAGGCTGCGAAAATTGGTGGCCTGAAAGCCGCCGCCGAAATCATGAACTACCTCGACAACAATGTTGAGGGGGCGCTCATGGATCAAATTCGTGATAACGACGAGGATATGGCGACCCAGATTGAAGATCTGATGTTTGTCTTCGATAACCTGGCCGAAGTGGACGACCGCGGTATCCAGACCTTGCTGCGCGATGTGCCGCAAGATCTGCTGCAAAAAGCCCTCAAGGGGGCCGACGATATGTTGCGCGAGAAAATTATGCGCAATATGTCCAAGCGAGCGGCTGAGATGCTGCAGGATGATCTCGAAGCGATGGGGCCGATCCGCGTGGCTGATGTGGAATCTGCCCAGAAAGAGATCTTGTCGATTGCCCGCCGCCTGGCCGATGCCGGCGAGCTGATGCTGAGCGGAGGCGGCGCCGATGAATTCTTGTAACCGTGGTATCGCCGCCAAGCCGCGACCACAGCAAAGAGTAAAGGTCTGCTATGTCTACTGACCGTCCGCTAGAGCGCCGTCGTGGTTTCCTGCGCGTGTCGGAGCATCAGGCGCAGGAGCTTGAGCGCTGGGCCTATCCGGATTACTCCCCCGAGCATGAGGGGATGGCTGAAAACGCCCTCAATTACGAGCCTGACTGGCAAGTCGAACCACTGGATGACGAGCCTGAGCTGCCACCGTTGACAGCCGCCGATCTCGATGATATCCGCCATTCTGCCTACGAAGAGGGGATTGCCGAAGGGCGAGCGGCTGGGCACAGTGAAGGTTTTGAGCAAGGCCAGCAGCAAGGGTTGGAGCAGGGCCAGCAGCAAGGGCTTGAACAAGGTTTGGCCCAAGGTTTGGCGCAGGGCCTGGAGCAGGGCAAGGCGCAAATAGACGAGCAAGTCGGTTATTTGACCCAGCTGGCGGAGAAGCTGGCAACCCCGCTCCAGCAAGTGGATGACGCCGTCGAGCAGCAGCTGGTCCAGCTGGTCACGAGCTTGGCGCGCGAGCTGGTTCAGGTAGAACTTAAGACCAACCCGCAGGTGATTTTGCAAACCTTGCGTGAAGGGATTGCCGCGCTGCCGATGGCAGGCCAGCAGACGACCATTCAGCTACACCCAGACGATCTGGACATTATCAAGCAAGCCTATGGCACCGAGAATTTGGCTGAGCGCCACTGGACACTGCAAGCCGAGCCGGCGTTGAATCGCGGTGATCTGTTCGTCGAATCCGGTAATTCGACCGTCGACTACCAGATGGAAAACCGCTTGCGGCATATGCTGGAGCAATTTGTCGGCCTCAATAGCCAGCCCCAGCCCTCACCCAGTAACGAGCTCGGGGAAGGGTGATGGCCAGTCTGGCTGAGCGCCTATCCCGTTACCAAACCGCCAATACCGCCTGTCGGCCGGTCGCATCCGGCCGCTTGGTGCGGGTAGTTGGCCTGACCTTGGAAGCCGTCGGGTGCCGTGCACCTGTTGGCAGCTTGTGCAAGGTGGAGACCCTGACCGGCGAGATGGAAGCCGAGGTTGTCGGTTTTTCCGGCGAGACCCTGTTTTTGATGCCCAGCGAGCAGCTAACTGGTGTGATGCCCGGGGCGCGAGTGACACCGATCACCGAAGCGGGCGGGATCCCGGTGGGCATGGAGCTGCTCGGCCGGGTGATTGACGGGGTGGGTAATCCCCTCGATGGCCAGGGCGATATCTTTACCGGCGAGCGAGCGGCGTTCAATGCCGAGCCGATTAACCCGCTGGCCAGAAAGCCGATCAAGGAGCCGCTGGATGTGGGATTGAAAGCGGTGAATGGCCTGCTGACCGTCGGCAAGGGCCAGCGTATCGGTCTGTTTGCTGGCTCGGGCGTGGGTAAGTCGGTGACGCTGGGAATGATGACCCGGGGAACCACGGCCCAGGTCGTGGTGGTTGGGCTGATTGGTGAGCGTGGCCGTGAAGTAAAAGAATTTATCGACGAGATCCTCGGCAGCGAAGGCCGGCAACGGGCGGTGGTTGTGGCCGCGCCGGCAGATGCCTCCCCGCTGATGCGTCTGAAGGGGTGCCAAACTGCCTTGACCATCGCGGAGTATTTCCGTGACCAGGGGCTGGATGTCCTGCTGCTGATGGACTCGCTAACCCGTTTTGCCCAGGCGCAGCGGGAAATCGCCCTTTCTGTTGGGGAGCCGCCGGCAACCAAGGGCTACCCGCCTTCGGTGTTTGCTAAGTTACCCGCCTTGGTGGAGCGGGCTGGTAACGGCGGTGAGCATCAGGGCTCGATTACCGCCTTTTTTACCGTGCTGACTGAAGGCGACGATTTACAAGATCCGATTGCCGATGCATCGCGGGCGATTTTGGACGGCCACATTGTGCTTTCGCGCGAGCTTGCCGATGCCGGTCACTACCCGGCTATTGATGTTGAGCGTTCGGTGAGTCGTGTGATGCCGGCGATTGTCAGCGAGGAGCATATGATGATGTCCAAGGCGGTGCGGCAAGTGTTGTCGATTTGCCGCAAGAACCAGGACTTGGTGTCCATCGGTGCCTACAAGCCAGGGACTGATCAGGCCATTGATCAGTCATTTGCCCTTAAGCCTAGGTTGGACGGCTACCTGCAGCAGTCAATGAAAGAAGCGGTGCCTTACGAGATGTGTGTGAACATGTTGCGCGCCGTCCTTAGCGGCCAATAGTGGAGTCGATAGCGTGTTGAACCATATATCGGGAGGCGGTGATGGCAGCTGATAGTGCACTCGAACTGATTTTGACCCAGGCCGCCGATGCAGAGCACAAGGCATCGCTGGCGCTGAACCAAGCCCGTATCGAGCGTGAAAACTACCTCCTGCAGTTGCAGCAGATTGAACAGTACCGCTTGGATTACTGCCGCCAGTTATCCGATCGTGGCCAGCAGGGGCTCACGGCCAGTGCCTATAGCCATCTGCAGAAATTTTTAAATCAGCTGGATGAAACCTTGGTCAAGCAAAAAAGCGCAGGAGTCCACTTTGACCAGCAGGTTGAGCAGTGCAGCCTGCATTGGCAGGAGATGCGCAAGCAGCGGCGCTCGATAGAATGGTTGATTGAGAAGAAGCAGGAAGAGCGGCAGCGCTTGCTGGACAAGCAAGAGCAGAAAATGATGGATGAGTTTGCCACCATGCAATACGCCCGTCGGTTGATGACCCGATAATTACGGCTCTGTCGTTGACGCGAAAGCCTATTGGCTTAGTTTTTGCATCTTATTCGCTATAGGCCACAGTCAACACGCGAACATCATTATGTTTTTATCTCAAATACTCGCAGCAGATCCCTCTGCGGCAACGGCAAAGCATCCGTTGGCACCGGAGAGTCAGCCGAAAGTGCAGGCTGAACAGTCGAGTACGGCTGTGGGTTTTACTGAAACCCTGCAAGGGGCGATAGGCAACGACGCGGGGGGAGTGCTGTCCTCGCGCAACACGGCCTCTCAGGTTGAAGGTAAAGAAAATAGTGGAAAAAAAGGGGCGCTTGACGCTTTATCCTCCGCTGAGCAGGACCGTCAAGTAGACCCTCAGGATATTGAAAACACAGCACTCGTTCAGGGTGAGGTGGTTGAAGAACTGGCGGGCTCAGGAGCCGCAGGCAACAACGCACAGCCGGACGTATCCGCTACGGCGCCAGAAGACGATACCACCATGATTGCAGTCAGTTCGGCGTCAGTAGCCCAACCGCTGGGGGGCGTCCCTGATAGTACCAAGGCATCAATGAGCGAAGGCGAAGAGCTGCTTCAGCGCTTGTCGGCATCACACAGCCAACTGGCTGGAGCCTCTGGTGTTGGACAAGCTCAGTCAGCTGACAGCAAGCTGGTCGTATCCGCGGAGGAGGGCAAAGTGTTGCCGCCCGGCGTTATGACTACCGCGAGCGATGTTGAGGTTGATGGCAACGCCAAGCCGTCTGATACGCTGGGCAAAGAGGTGCAGACCGGAGGCAAAGAAGCTCTGGTGGCAAAGGAGATATTGCCCAAGGACTTACAGGGTAAGGACTTACTGGCCAATGGTGAAGCAAAGCCGGCCAAAAGCGAACCGGCCGGTAAGGCGTTAGCGGGCATGACCTTGTCCGCCAGCGAGTTGGCCGATCTCAAGAACAACCAGGGAGCCTCGTCGCTGCCGTCAGGCCCAACGGCAACGGGGGCTCTTCAGTCAACGGCAAACAGTCAATCTGCCGCTTTGTTGGGGGCCTCCTCGGTGATGTCGGCGAAAAATACGCCGGGGCTCAAAGCAAGCACCGGTGCCATGGCTGGCGCTTCGCTCGACGAGGCGTTGGGCACCAAGGGCGACGATGGTGTCGGGGCTAACCTGGCAGAGCTTCATGGGCCACATGCCCACCGGGCAGCGACAGCAACCTTGCTGACCGCCGAGGGGGAAAAGCCGAGTGCCCAGCCCCCGATGCTGCTTAGCAAAGAGCAGGCCGGGGAGCAGCTGGCTGACCGGGTTCAGATGATGATGTCGAAGAACCTTAAGCATGTCGATATCCGCCTTGATCCGCCCGAGCTTGGCAAACTGCAGATCAAACTGTCGATGAATAACGATCAGGCATCGGTACAGATCACGGTGGCCAACCAGCAGTCTCGTGATCTGGTTGAACAAGCCATGCCGCGATTGCGTGAACTGCTGCAGCAGCAGGGATTGCAGTTGGCTCAGAGCACGGTCCAGCAAGACAGCAGCCGTCAGTTTGCCGGAGGCTCGCCGCAACACAACGGCCAGCCGGGGCAGCAGTCCCAGCATGGTCAGCAGGGGAATGGCCCGGCGGCAGGCCATGAGATGGCAGCGGGTAACGGTATGCCCGCCCATGCCGCAGATTTGTGGATGGCGGCACCAAAAGAAGGTGTTGATTATTATGCCTAACGGGTAAACTGGCACTGGATAAAATCAATAACAAAGGATGATTCAAACATGGCAGGTGAAGCACAAGCCGGCGGTAAGAAGAAGTTGATAATCATTGCCGTACTGGCTGTTGTTCTGCTTGGTGGAGCTGGAGCCGGAGCATGGTTTTTCTTTGGCAGTTCGTCGCCTGAACCGGAAACGGCTCAGTCTGGCTCGGCGTCCTCTGCGGCACCGGCCGCGGTGGAATCCGCATACTATGTCATTCTTCCCCAGCCTTTTATCTTCAACGTGACCGGCGATGCCCGCGATAGGCTGGTGCAGGTTAAGGTACAGCTGATGGTCAGGGGGGATCGCAACGAGGCGATTGCCCGCCAGCATATTCCGCTGATAGAAAGTACGCTGTTGCAGACCTTCGGTGCTGCAACGGTCGAGCAACTGAGAACGCCGACAGGGAGGCTGGATCTACGTAGCCAGTCGCTGGCGGCAGTCCAAGATGCTCTGGTTAAGGTATCCGGTCGCCAGGCGGTTGAGCGGGTTCTATTTACTGGTTTTGTAATGCAATAGGTTTTATGTGAGTGACTTATTAACCCAGGACGAAATTGACGCGCTATTACACGGCGTCGACGATGTCGATGATGATGATGACGGTGGCCAGAATGAAACTGGCGTGATTACCTTTGATTTTTCATCACAAGACAGGATAGTCCGTGGGCGGATGCCCACACTGGAGCTGATTAACGAGCGCTTTGCCCGCCATATGCGGATCAGCTTGTTTAATATGTTGCGAAAAACCGCTGAGGTCTCCATCAATGGGGTACAGATGCTCAAGTTTGGCGAGTATCAGAATACCCTGTATGTCCCGACCAGCCTGAACATGGTGCGTTTTCGTCCGCTCAAGGGGACGGCATTGATCACCATGGAGGCACGCCTGGTCTTTATTTTGGTGGAGAACTTCTTCGGTGGTGACGGCCGTTTCCACGCCAAGATTGAAGGGCGGGAATTCACCCCGACTGAGCGCCGCATTGTGCAGATGCTGCTCAAGCTGGTGTTTGAAGATTACCGCGAGGCTTGGTCGCCGGTGATGGGCGTCGAGTTCGAATACCTCGACTCGGAAGTGAACCCGACCATGGCCAACATCGTCAGTCCGACCGAGGTGATAGTGGTCAGCTCGTTCCATATCGAGGTTGACGGTGGGGGCGGTGATTTCCACGTGGTCATGCCGTACTCCATGGTCGAGCCAATCCGTGAATTGCTCGATGCCGGTGTTCAGAGTGACAAGATGGATACCGATGTGCGCTGGAGCAAGGCGCTGCGTGACGAAATTATGGATGTGCCGGTGAACCTTCGGGCCAAGCTGCTGGATGTTGACCTGACACTGCGTGACTTGATGGAGCTCCAGCCGGGGGATGTGATCCCGATTGATATGCCGGAGGCGGCAACGGTTTTTGTCGAAGATCTGCCGACATATCGCGCCAAGATGGGTAAGGCCGGGGACAATGTCGCACTCAAGATCACCGATAAATTAAAGCGTCCGGATATGGTGAAAAGCGATCTGGCTTTCCTCGATCGCGACGAATTAGGCTCGGCACTGTTGAACCTCCACAGTGACGATACAGACAATTAAGGACGAGATCCGAATAGGTACAAAACATGTCTAATAATGATCAACAAATCGCCGACGATTGGGCAGCAGCACTTGCTGAGCAGGCCAGTGACGAAGGGGTTCAACCGGCACCGCTGGAAGAGCTGACCGATGAATCTGCGCCGATTGGCGATGATGAGCGCCGCAAGCTCGATACCATCCTCGATATCCCGGTAACCATCTCAATGGAGGTCGGCCGAACCCAGATCAGTATCCGGAACCTGCTTCAGCTTAACCAAGGCTCGGTGGTCGAGCTCGACCGGGTTGCCGGTGAGTCACTGGATGTGATGGTGAACGGTACATTGATCGCCCACGGTGAAGTGGTGGTGGTCAATGATAAGTTTGGTATCCGCCTGACTGATGTGATCAGCCAGACGGAGCGCATTAAGAAGTTACGTTAATCATGGCTCCAGAACTGAATTTAGCCACCACCCTTGCGTCATTGATGCTGGTTGTGGCCGTGATTGTCTTGCTGGCATGGTTGATGAAGAGAATGAAGTTGCCGGGCCTGCAGGGAGGCGATAGTGCCATCCGTATTCTGCGCCAACTGCCGGTCGGCCAGCGCGAGCGTATCGTGCTGCTGCAGGTTGGCCAAGAGCAGATGCTGGTCGGGGTGACGCAGCATAATATTTCATTGCTTGGCAAGCTCGACTCGCCCATTGTCGCCGAGCCAGGCCAGGACGGCGCCGAGTTTGCCAGTCAGCTGGGAAAGCTGTTGAGAAAAAATGACAAGAACTAATTTCATTGCCGCCTTATTGGCGGCTTTTTCGCTTTTGCTGGTTTTTCCGGCTGCGGCTGAAGCGGCGGTCGGTGCAGCCGTTGAGGCTGCTCAGCCGGGCGTGACCCTGAGCGAGATGCAAGGCGAGTCCGGATCGACGCAAATGTCGCTGACCCAAGGGGGCGGCAGCGGTATTCCGGCCTTCTCGGTTACGGTGAACCCTGACGGCAGCGAGGACTATTCGGTTACCCTGCAGATCCTTGCCCTGATGACGGCCTTGGGGTTCTTGCCGGCTATCGTGATCCTGATGACCTCCTTTACCCGGATTGTGGTGGTAATGTCGATATTACGCCAGGCGATGGGTTTGCAGCAGACCCCGTCTAACCAGGTGATCATCGGCATTGCCATGTTCCTGACTTTTTTCGTGATGTCGCCGGTGCTGGATAGAATCAATACCGAGGCGGTTCAGCCCTATATCAACCAGCAGATGAGCGCCGCCCAGGCCCTGGAGGCGGCACAAGATCCGCTGCGCCAGTTCATGCTCAAGCAGACCCGGGTCAAAGATCTCGAAACTTTCGTCGAAATGTCAGGCTCTAACGCAACCGATCCGCAGGACGTCCCCATGACTGTCTTGATCCCGGCTTTCGTCACCTCCGAGCTGAAAACCGCGTTCCAAATCGGCTTCATGTTGTTTTTGCCGTTCCTGATCATTGACTTGGTGGTGGCATCGGTGCTGATGGCGATGGGTATGATGATGCTCTCGCCGATGATTGTCTCGTTGCCGTTCAAGCTGATGTTGTTCGTGCTGGTGGATGGCTGGAACTTGATCCTATCAACCTTGGCGGGGAGTTTTGGTACGTGACGCCGGAGTTTTTTGTCGAAATTTTCCAAGATGCACTCTACATGGTACTGCTGATGGTCTGTGCCATAGTGGTGCCGGGCCTGCTGATCGGCCTGGTGGTGGCCATTTTCCAGGCGGCGACCTCGATTAACGAGCAGACGCTGAGTTTCTTGCCTAGGCTGATTGTCACCTTGCTGGCGCTGATGTTTTTCGGCCACATGATGACCCAGATGCTGATGGACTACTTCCACCAGATGATTGACTACATCCCGCGGCTGTTGCACTGATGCTCAATTATTCTGCCCCGCTGATCTTGGACTGGCTGGCGACCGTTTTCTGGCCGCTGACACGGATTTCGGCCATGCTGATGGTCATGACCTTTTTCGGTGCCCGTTATGTGGCGCCGAAAATCCGGCTGTATGTTTCGCTGCTGTTTACCTTCGCGTTGTTGCCGGTGTTGCCCGTCGCCCCGGTCGACATTCCGCTGCTGTCGCTACAGGGCTTCATCACAACCGGCCAGCAGGTGGTGATTGGGGTGGCGATGGGCACCGTGACCACCTTTGTGACCCAGACCTTTATCCTGCTGGGGCAGATCTTGGGGATGCAGTCGAGCTTGGGTTTTGCCTCCATGGTCGATCCCTCCAACGGGCAAAATACCCCGGTGCTGGGCCAGTTCTATATGTTCTTGGTGGTGATGATTTTCCTGGCCACTGATGGCCATTTGATGATGCTAAAACTGGTGGCCATGAGTTTTCATACCTTGCCGGTAGGCGAGTCGATGCTCGAAGCTGGCGACTATTATCAGCTGGCGCAGTGGTTTGGCCATATGTTCAAGTTTGCCCTGACCATGGCGATTGCCGGGGTGGTGGCCCTGCTGGTGGTCAATATGTCGTTTGGTGTCATGACCCGTGCCGCCCCGCAGCTTAATATCTTTGCCCTGGGCTTTTCCTTTGCGCTGGTACTGGGCTTTGTGATCAGCTGGTTTTTGATTGGTGGGATCTTGCCACACTACGAGGCCATTTGGCAGGTCGGTGTCGAGCAAGTGTGTAGTTTAATTCGGTTGGATTGCTGATGGCTGAGTCTGACGGACAAGAAAGAACCGAAGAGGCCACGCCCCGAAGGCGGGAGCAGGCCCGCGAAAAAGGACAGGTTCCCCGTTCGAGGGAGCTGGCATCGATCGCCGTGCTGGTGGCCGGTGCGGTGGGGCTGATGTGGTTCGGCGAGGCGATAGGCCGTGGCCTTGGCGAGGTCATGACCCGGCTGTTTAGCCTGACCCGTGATGAAATTTTTGACCTATCCCAGCTGTTCAACCTGATTGTGGTGGCGGTCGGCAATGTGCTGTTCCCGCTGTTTACTTTCTTGCTGTTTGTCTATGTGGCCGCATTTGTTGGCGCGACGGGCTTGGGCGGGATCCGCTTCTCGTCGCAGGCGGCGGCCCCGAAGTTGTCCAAGCTCAACCCGATCAATGGCTTCAAGCGAATGGTCGGTAAGCAGAGCCTGGTCGAGCTGATCAAGTCCATCCTCAAGGTTTTGCTGGTGGTCGGGGTTGCCTTTTTCCTGCTCAAGGCCAGCCTGACTGACTTCTACCAGCTCAGCCGCGAAATGTACCCGCAGAATATCACCCATGCACTCGATATTTTGCTCAACTTCATTCTGCTGATCAGCTGCTCATTGCTGGTGGTGGTGGCTATCGATATTCCTTTCCAGATCTGGCAGCACAACGAGCAGCTCAAGATGACCAAGCAGGAAGTGAAGGATGAGTTCAAGGACTCGGAAGGTAAGCCGGAAGTGAAGGGGCGGATCCGGATGCTCCAGCGCGAAATGGCACAGCGGCGGATGATGGCGGATGTCCCGCAGGCCGATGTGGTGATCACCAACCCCGAGCACTTTTCAGTGGCGCTGCGCTATGACTCCAAAATAGACTCGGCGCCGGTGGTCGTGGCCAAGGGAACCGACTTCTTGGCATTGAAAATCCGGGAAATTGCCAACGAGCACGACATTGAAATTGTCCCGGCTCCGCCCCTTGCCAGGGCGCTTTATCATACCACCGAGCTGGAGCAGCAGATCCCTGATGGTCTGTTTGCCGCGGTGGCGCAGGTACTGGCGTACATCTACCAGCTCAAGCAATACCAGAAAGGCCGCGGCCGCAAGCCGACGTTATCCAAGGAAGCCTCGAATCTTCCCAATGAGTTCCATTATTAATCTGTCAGGTTAGAGGCTAGGTATATCTTCCCCCCCTTGTAAAACCCCACCAAAAGCGTCAAAAATATGGCAAAAATAGTGGCGTGATAATTGCTTTTAAGTTGCAGTTGGTCGCTTTTTGTTTGGCGGCGAAAACGGTACAATAACCAATTCCAAACTCAGTGATCTTCTTCGTGGCTGGGCCAGAATTTTATTCAGTTTGGTATTACTTAGATTCTAATAATTTTTCCTCGCAGATCCCTCTCGATACAGTATTGCCGGTACTGGTGACCGGTTTATTGAAGGCATTTTGGTTTGGCGGGAACGGAACCATTACAGATATTGCATGAAGCTATCTTTACCCTTTGCCGATAAGTTAAATCCTGCACGCCTGCAGAGCATGCCCGCGATAGGAGCGCCTGTCCTGGTATTGGCAACCTTGGCAATGGTCATATTGCCGATGCCGCCGTTGCTGCTGGACATGGCATTCTCCTTTAATATTGCGCTGGCACTGGTGGTGCTGCTGGTTACCGTCTATACCCGCCGGCCGCTGGATTTTGCTGCATTCCCGACTGTTCTGCTGATCGCTACCTTGTTGCGCCTGGCACTGAATGTTGCCTCTACCCGGGTTGTCCTGCTGTATGGTCATGAAGGGCCGGATGCGGCCGGCCAGGTGATTGATGCCTTTGGCTCGGTGGTTATCGGCGGCAACTATGCTGTCGGCCTGGTGGTTTTCCTGATCTTGATGATTATCAACTTCATGGTGGTGACCAAAGGTGCCGGACGGATCTCCGAGGTAAGCGCCCGCTTCACCCTTGATGCCCTGCCGGGTAAGCAGATGGCCATCGATGCGGACTTGAATGCCGGTTTGATTGACCAGGAGCAGGCCCGTACCCGCCGTTTTGAAGTGACCAAAGAAGCGGACTTTTACGGTTCGATGGACGGTGCCTCCAAGTTCGTGAAGGGGGATGCCATTGCCGGTATCCTGATCCTCTGTATCAACATTATCGGTGGGCTGGTCATTGGCATGGGCCAGCATGGGCTGGGTTTTGGCGAGGCCATTGAGATCTACAGCTTGCTGACTATCGGTGATGGCCTGGTTGCCCAAATCCCATCACTGTTGCTGTCCATCGGTGCCGCCATGATGGTGACACGTCAAAATACTGACGAAGACATGGGCCAGCAGATGATTTTCCAGATGTTCAACAACCCGCAGGCGTTGATCATCACCGGCGGGATCCTGTTTGTCATGGGGATTGTGCCGGGCATGCCGCATATTCCATTTTTGCTGCTGGCGTTGCTGATTGGCGGGGTGGCCTATTGGCGGATCAAGTCCCAGCGCGCAGCGGCACAAATCAAAGAGCAGGAAGCCTCTACCGATGTGGTGGCGCCGCAATTGCCAAAAGAATTGTCGTGGGACGATGTTAAACCGATTGATGTGATCGGGCTGGAAGTCGGCTACCGCCTCATCCCGATGGTGGACAAAGATCAGGGTGGCGAGCTGCTTGAGCGGGTTAAGGGAGTGAGGAAGAAGCTGTCGCAGGACTTCGGGTTCTTGATCCCCGCCGTCCATATTCGCGATAACCTCGAACTACCGCCGAATACTTACCGCATCAGCCTGATGGGCGTAGCCTGCGGCGAGGCCAATATTCATCCTAACCGCGAGCTGGCGATTAACCCCGGCCAGGTGTTTGGCAATGTCGACGGCGAGCGCACGGTGGATCCGGCTTTCGGTCTCGAGGCGGTATGGGTAAACGAGTCCCAACGCGAGCATGCCCAGGCGCTGGGCTATACCGTGGTTGATTCCGCTACCGTGCTGGCCACCCACCTGAGCCAAATCCTGACCAACCGTGCGGCGCAGTTGATTGGTTACGAAGAAGTGCAGAACCTCCTCGATCTGCTGGGCAAGTCTGCCCCGCGCTTGGTGGAGGGCTTGGTGCCGGATCAGCTCAGCCTGGGGGTGATTGTTAAGGTACTGCAGAACCTGCTCAATGAAGCCATTCCGATCCGTGATATTCGGACGATTGTTCAGACGTTGGCTGAATATTCCACCAAGAGTCAAGATCCTGACATTTTGACGGCGGCCGTCCGGGTTAGCTTGAAACGACTAATTTGCCAGGAAATCAATGGTATAGAGCCTGAATTGCCGGTTATTACCTTGGTGCCAGAGTTGGAGCAGATCTTGCATCAAACCATGCAGTCCTCCGGCGGCGAGTCGACCGGTATTGAACCTGGTTTGGCTGAACGCTTGCAGCGTTCCCTGGTTGATGCCACCCAGCAGCAAGAGCTGAAAGGTGAACCTGCAGTCTTGTTGACCTCAGGCGTATTGAGGTTGACGCTGGCGAAATTTGTCAAGAATACAATTCCTTCATTGCGTGTGCTGTCTTATCAGGAAGTGCCTGACGAGAAGCAGATCCGGATTGTCAATGCGGTTGGGAATTCATAATGAAGTTTATGGCGACGATGCTGATGGAGATGGCCCCAGGGCAGTTATCACCTCACGGCCTGAAATAACGGGAAGGTCACATTGAAAATTAAACGTTTTTTTGCCAAGGATATGCGTGCTGCACTTACCCAAGTCAAGGAAGAGCTGGGTGCCGATGCGGTGATCATGTCGAATAAAAAGGTCACCGGCGGGGTGGAAATTGTGGCGGCCCTCGATAGTGAGGAGCTTCGCGCCCAGCCATCACCGGCTGCCAGCAAGGCACGCGAAGAGCTTGCCGATCGGTTTGATTCTGCCAAGCGACAGTTGGCAGACGACAAAGTCCAACTTCAGTCGTCCTCGAGCCGTTTTGCCAAAGTGCTGCACAATTTTACTGGCCAGTCTGGCGATGCCGATCAACAGAGTGGCCAAGGTAGCGAGGCTGACTCGTTGTCGGCACTGCTGCAACGCCAGTCGAAACACTACGGTGATGACCCGCGCCATGGCCGACGCGAGGAGCCGCAGCCAAGCAACCACTCATACGGCGAGCGAGGCTATGCTGGTGGTGGCAGGGCACAGGAAGCCGCTCGCCAGCCAAACGGCCGGCAGCCAGCGAGGCATCAGCTCGATATTGGCGATTACCGCCGTCCGGCGGTGCCGCAGGCCGAGCCGCTGTATGGTGCCCGCCCAGCCGATAACCGTACGGAGTCATACCGTGCCGAGTCACGCTTTGGTGCGTCGTCGCAGCAGAAAAACCGTTTGGATCCAAGTCGCTATGACCCCAAGGCGCGAAACCATGGTGCCGATGAAATCGATGCGATGCGCAATGAGATGGCCTCGATCCGCCGCTTGCTCGAACATCAGGTCTCGGGATTGATGTGGCAGGAGATGGAGCGCCGCGAGCCGATGCGGGCAATGATGATCAAACGGCTGGAGAAAATGGGCCTGTCGCAGGAGCTGGCCGATCAGCTGGCGTGCTATATCCCAGAAGACGTACCGGCTAACGAAGCGTGGCCGGCATTGCTCGATCTGCTGTCCGATCAAATTATCACCGCCAAAGACAGTATCCTGGAAACCGGCGGGGTAGTCGCCCTGCTGGGACCGACCGGTGTTGGCAAGACAACGACGATCGCCAAGCTGGCGGCACGGGCCGCGATGGAGTTCGGCCCCGACCAAATAGCCATGGTCACGACCGACACTTTCCGTATCGGTGCCCACGAGCAGTTGGCCACTTATGGCCGAATTATGGGTTGTCCGGTTCGAGTGGCTAAAGATGCCGAGGAATTGGCCGATATATTACACCAGTTGCGCCATCGCCGATTGGTCCTGCTCGATACCGCCGGAATGGGACAGCGTGATATCAGGCTGTCTGAGCAACTCGATACCCTGATGCAAAACAGCGGCTCGCAAATTCGCAGTTTCTTGGTGCTGCCATCGACAGCGCAGCGCCGGGTACTGCACGAAACCATCGAGCACTTCCGTCGTATTCCGCTTTCGGGCTGTGTACTGACCAAGCTTGATGAGTCACTGAGCTTGGGCGAGGTGATCAGTGTGTCGATCCAGCACGCACTGCCGATTGCCTACCTTGCCGATGGGCAGCGGGTACCGGAAGACATTAAGGTCGCCACGGGGAACTATCTGGTTGCCCGGGCAAATGAATTACTTGAACAAGAGTTAAGCCAGCAGACCCACTTCTGGAGTAGCGAAAGCTCTGAAAGCCAGGGGGCAGACTTTTATGACTGAGAACGCCATGTACGATCAAGCTAGCGGATTACGCCGTATGACCCAGCTAACCTCAACCAAAGTGATTACTGTGACAGGCGGTAAGGGTGGTGTGGGGAAAACCAACGTGACCCTCAATATGGCGATCTCAATGGCCCGCCAGGGTAAACGGGTGATGGTACTGGATGCCGATCTCGGACTGGCGAATGTCGATGTCATGCTGGGACTGCGGGCTAGGCGCAACCTGTCGCATGTGCTGGCGGGAATGTGCGAGCTCAAGGACATCATTGTCGAAGGCCCTTACGGGGTGAAGATTGTGCCAGCGGCCTCCGGTACGCAAAATATGGCCGAACTGACCACGGCTCAGCACATGGGGCTGATCAGGGCGTTCAGCACCCTCGAGGAAGATATCGACGTCTTGCTGGTCGATACTGCCGCAGGGATCTCCGACATGGTATTGAGCTTCTCCCGCGCCGCCCAAGATGTGGTGGTCGTGGTGTGTGATGAGCCGACGTCGATCACCGATGCCTATGCGCTAATCAAGATCCTCAGCCGGGAGTACGATGTCCAGCGTTTCAAGATTGTTGCCAACATGGTGCGCAGCTACCGCGAGGGGCGCGAACTGTTTATCAAGCTGACCCGGGTTACCGAGCGTTTCCTGGAAGCCAACCTTGAGCTGGTGGCCTGTATCCCGCTTGACGACCGCGTTCGCCAGTCGGTTAAACGCCAGAAGTTGGTGGTGGAGGCTTTCCCTCGCAGCCCGGCCGCGCTGGCGCTGGGGGCGCTGGCCAATAAGGCCGCCATGTGGCCGGTACCGCAGAGCCCGGGTGGCCATTTGGAATTCTTTGTCGAAAGGTTGTTGGTCAACAGCCGTCGTCCGCGGGAGGTGCCGGTCAGTGAATAAGGCCTTAACCTACGGACGCTACCAGCAGAGCCCGCAGGCATTTATCGAACGCTACTCGTCTTTGGTCAAGCGCATCGCTCATCACCTGATGGGGCGCTTGCCGCCGAGCGTCATGCTCGAGGATCTCATTCAGGCCGGGATGATTGGCTTGCTTGAAGCGCAGCAGAATTATGACCCGACCAAAGGGGCGAGTTTCGAAACTTTCGCCGGGATCCGCATCCGCGGGGCAATGCTGGACGATATTCGACGCGGGGACTGGGTGCCTCGCTCTGTATACAAAAACAACCGACGGATTTCCGAGGCCATTTCTGCCCTCGAAGGCACGCTCGGCCGGGATCCGAACGATCAGGAAATTGCGGCATATCTCGAAATGACGCTCGAACAGTACCACCAGGCCTTAAATGATGTTAATTGTGGTCGCTTAGTGGGTATGGATGATCTTGGTGTATCGGAAGACGCGGTTGCAAATGAAGAGTCGGTTGAAGAAAATCTTCCCTTTCAGGGGGTTGTAGATGATAATTTTCGCCAATCCTTGGCCGAAGCGATAAAAACCCTGCCTGAAAGAGAAGCACTAGTTTTGTCCCTGTACTACGACGAGGAACTAAACCTCAAGGAGATAGGGGCGGTTATCGGGGTGAGTGAATCCCGAGTTTGCCAGATTCACAGTCAGGCGATGCAACGTTTGCGGTCCAAGTTGACTGCGTGGACTTCGTAATAATCACACTATAAGACACTGATAATTCAGTGGGGGCAACTTTGAATAAAAACATGAAAATCCTCATTGTTGATGACTTTTCAACAATGCGCCGAATCGTAAAGAATTTGCTGCGTGATCTGGGCTTCAACAATACCCAGGAGGCGGATGATGGATTGACTGCGCTTCCGATGCTTAAAAAGGGCGGTTTTGACTTTGTGGTCACGGACTGGAATATGCCGGGTATGCAGGGTATCGATCTACTCAAGCATATTCGTGCCGATGCCGAACTTAAGCACCTGCCTGTGCTGATGATCACGGCGGAAGCCAAGCGCGAGCAGATCATCGAAGCCGCCCAAGCCGGTGTTAATGGCTATATCGTCAAGCCATTTACTGCAGCCACGCTGAAAGAGAAGCTTGATAAAATCTTCGAGCGTATGCAGTAAAACACTTTTCGGGCATCAAAGGACAATAATAACAATGATTACACTTGAACAGGCAAAGCAGCTTGTCAGTATGCTTGAATCTGGCGATCAGGATGGAGCAAATACACTATTCGCCCGTCTGGTGTCGGATAGTCGTGATCCCGTCTATGACGAAGTGGGCAAACTCACACGTCAACTTCATGACTCGCTGGCCAACTTCCGCCTTGATCCCCGTATCACCGATTTAGCAAAAACGGAAATCCCCGACGCCCGAGATCGGTTGTCTTATGTGATAGACAAAACCGAGTCTGCCGCCAACAAAACCATGGATGCGGTCGACAGCATTCAGCCGGTGGCAGAGCAGCTTGGGGATACCCTACAGCAGGTTTATCCAAGATGGCAGCGTTTGATGGGGGGGGAGATCGCACTTAATGAATTTAAGTCGCTCTGCCACGATATCGACGGGTTGCTCACTCAGGTTGAGAGTGATAGCAATGTATTACGCGCCCAGTTGACGGAAATACTGATGGCCCAGGATTTTCAGGATCTGACCGGCCAGATCATTCGCCGGGTGATTGAACTGGTGCATGAAGTTGAAGATCAACTGGTCGAAATTCTCAAAGCGTTTGGCATGGAACAAGAAGACCGAACAGACGCGCTGCGCGAGGAACGGATCCTTTCTCCGGAAGGGCCTATCGTCAACAGCGAAAGTCGTGAGGATGTCATGTCTACCCAGGATGATGTTGACGACCTGCTGTCGAGCCTAGGATTTTAAGGGAACAATATGAGCTTTGATTTAGACGAAGATATCCTCCAGGACTTTTTGATTGAAGCAGGCGAAATTCTCGAACTGCTTTCGGAGCAGTTGGTTGAGCTGGAGCGCAGTCCGGATGACTCGGATCTGCTCAATGCGATTTTCCGTGGCTTCCATACCGTAAAAGGCGGCGCGGGCTTTCTTTCGCTGACCGAGCTGGTGGATGCGTGCCATGGTGCCGAGAATATCTTTGACTTGCTAAGAACCGGCAAGCGCACCGTCACACCTGAACTGATGGATGTGATTCTGGAAGCGCTGGATACCATCAACGTGATGTTTGGCCAGGTGCAAGATCGAGAACCGGTTGAAGCGGCCGCGCCGGCGTTGCTGGAAGCCCTGCACCGATTCAGTCAGCCGCCGACAGAACACGAGCTGGCGCAGGCCAATGCCCCCCAAGTGCATAGCGCAGAGGTTGCGGCGGTCGCCGATATGGTGAGCGAGCCTGTTTTCACGGAGCCGGTGGTCGAAGCGGCCGAGCAGCCTGTTTCGGACTCAGCGATTGCGGGTGACTCCGTTGACGACATCACCCAGGATGAATTCGATCGTCTACTTGACGAGCTACACGGCAAAGGACGTGGCCCTTCTGCCGCCGACTCTGCCGCGGAGGCGGTATCTGTTTCCCAACCCCCGGTTGCCGGTGCGGACATCGTGGATCAAATCCAGTCCGAAAGCGGCGATATCACCGATGATGAATTCGAGCGCCTGCTCGATGAACTGCACGGTACCGGCAAAGGCCCGGGCAACAGTGACTACGGTTCATCCGCTGCGAGTGCGACCGTCAGCCCGGTGCCTGCCAAGCCAGCACCGGTTTCCTCGACGGCGGCCAACAGTGATGATGGCAACGATGACTTGATGACCGACGATGAGTTCGAGCGCTTGCTCGATGAGCTTCACGGTGTCGGCAAAGGGCCGTCGGATGAAGAGCTCGAAGCTGCCACCAAGTCGGTTGTCGATATGCTGGAAGAGGATAAACCGCAGAGCCAGCCGTCTGTTCCGTCTGCTCCAGTGCAGCCTCAGGCTCACATTCAGCCCCAGCCAGCACCACAACCGGTAGCCGCGGCCAAGCCGGAGGCCGAACGACGCGCCAAGCCTGCGCCTGGCAAAGAAAAGAGCAAGCCGGCTGAAGCCACTGTGCGTGTCGATACCTCGACGCTCGATACCATCATGAATATGGTCGGCGAACTGGTGCTGGTGCGCAACCGTCTGGTTAGCCTTGGCCTCAACACCAACGATGAAGAGATGTCCAAAGCGGTTGCCAACCTCGATGTGGTCACCGCAGATCTGCAGGGTGCGGTGATGAAAACCCGCATGCAGCCAATCAAGAAAGTGTTTGGCCGCTTCCCTCGCGTGGTGCGCGATTTGGCCCGCAGCCTCAACAAAGAGATTGTGCTGGAAATGCGCGGCGAGGAAACCGATCTCGACAAGAACCTGGTCGAGGCGTTGGCCGATCCGTTGGTCCACCTGGTGCGAAACTCGGTAGACCACGGCATTGAAATGCCGAGCGTGCGCGAAAAAGCCGGTAAGCCGAGGATTGGCACCGTGTTGCTGTCGGCCTCCCAAGAGGGTGACCATATCTTGCTGACCATCGAGGACGATGGCGGCGGCATGGATCCGGACAAGCTGCGCGGCATTGCGGTTGAGCGGGGTGTGATGGATGCCGATGCGGCTTCCCGCCTGACCGACAGCGAATGCTATAACCTGATCTTTGCCCCGGGCTTCTCGACCAAGAAAGAGATCTCTGATATCTCCGGTCGCGGTGTGGGCATGGATGTGGTGAAGACCGGGATCAGCCAGCTCAACGGTTCAATTTCCATTGACTCGGCGCTGGGCAAAGGGACCCGGATTGATATCAAGGTTCCGCTGACCTTGGCGATTCTGCCGACCCTGATGGTTGGCGTGGCAGAGCAGCCGTTTGCCCTGCCATTGGCCAGCGTGAATGAGATTTTCCACCTTGACTTGCGCAAGACCAATACGGTCGATGGTCAGCTGACGATTATCGTGCGCGACAAAGCGATCCCGCTGTTCTACCTGCAAGACTGGCTGTCGGGTGTCGGTGTGCCGAAACGCGAGCGTGACCATGGCCATGTGGTGATTGTCCAGATTGGCCATCAGCGAATTGGCTTTGTGGTCGATACCCTGATTGGCCAGGAAGAAGTGGTGATCAAGCCGCTGGATGAATTGCTGCAGGGCACGCCGGGTATGGCGGGAGCGACCATTACCAGTGACGGCCATATTGCGTTGATCCTCGATGTGCCGAACCTGCTCAAGCACTATGCGGGCCGCTAACTAACAATAACAAGGCCAAAATGGCTTCCCTGACAACGGGAAGCCATTGTCGTTACTCCGCGTAACGCACAACGTCGTACACATAACTCATAGAAAGCCTGTCCACAGGCGCAAGGTTTGTCATCAACAGGATAAATTGACATGGCAGTAAAAGTATTGGTGGTGGATGATTCAAGCTTTTTCCGCCGGCGCGTAAGTGAAATCCTCAATGCTGATCCTAGGTTGGAAGTGGTTGGCAATGCCGTTAACGGCAAGGAAGCGGTCGAGATGGCCTCCCGTTTACATCCTGATGTGATCACCATGGACATCGAAATGCCTGTGATGGACGGTATTACTGCGGTGCGTGAAATCATGCAGGCCAACCCAACCCCGATTTTGATGTTCTCTTCCCTGACCCACGAGGGGGCGAAAGCGACCCTTGATGCGCTCGATGCCGGCGCGTTGGACTTCTTGCCGAAAAAGTTCGAAGACATCGCCCGCAATCGGGATGAAGCCGTTAGCCTGCTGCAAAAGCGGGTGACTGAGCTTGCCCGTAAGCGGGTGTTTATGCGCCGTCCGGCACGCACGGCAGCGACGATGCGTGACGCTGCTAGCGAAGCCGCGCGCCCGATGGCCGCACGCAGTGCGTTGGGGAATCAGAGCCTGGCATCGCCGTCGGGTTTGAAGGCGGCCAGCCAGCCATCGGCCCTGCGCCAGCCTGCCGCTCGCCCGGCAGCTACCAAGCCTGCCGCCCGTTTTAAACCATCCGGCAAAAAATACCAGTTGATGGCGATCGGTACCTCGACCGGAGGCCCGGTGGCACTGCAAAAGATCCTGACCGCGCTGCCGGCGAATTTTCCGCTGCCAATCGTGCTGATCCAGCATATGCCTGCAACCTTTACTGCCGCGTTTGCCGCCCGCCTTGATAACCTTTGCAAGATTGGCGTCAAGGAGGCCCAGGACGGCGATATGCTAAGGCCCGGGATGGCTTATCTGGCACCGGGCGGGATGCAGATGATGCTTGATGGCCGTCCGGGATCGGCCCGCCTTCGGATCATCGACGGGGGAGACCGGATGAATTACAAACCCTGTGTTGATGTGACCTTTGGCTCTGCCGCCAAGGTGTTCCATGACAAGGTGCTGTCGATGGTGCTGACCGGCATGGGGGCCGATGGCCGAGAAGGCGCGCGAATGCTGAAGAACAGCGGTGCGACTATTTGGGCGCAGGATGAAGACAGCTGTGTGGTCTACGGGATGCCCCAGGCCGTGGCCAAGGCGGGGATCTCATCAGAAGATCTGCCGCTGGAGCGAATTGCCGAGCGTATTTCGGTAGAACTCGGGCTGGTATAGGGAGTTAGCCTTGATAGTCTGGAGTATTGCTAACCAGAAGGGTGGCGTCGGTAAGACCACCACAACCGTCTCGCTGGCGGGGTTACTGAGCGAGCGCAACAAGCGGGTACTGCTGGTCGATACCGATCCGCATGCGTCTTTGACCACCTATTTGAACTTTGATGCCGATGGTGTATCGGCGAGCTTGTTCGATCTGTTCCAGTTAACCGAGATCAACCGCGATACCGTTAGGCCGGTGATCTTGCGCACCCAGTTTACCAACATCGATATTATTCCCGCCCACATGTCGTTGGCGACGCTCGACAGGGTCATGGGCAACCGGGGTGGGATGGGGTTGATCCTCAAAAAAGCCCTGAACTGCTTGGCGGACGACTATGACTACGTGCTGATCGACTGCCCGCCTATTCTCGGGGTGATGATGGTCAACGCGCTGGCGGCCAGTGACCGTATCCTGATCCCGGTGCAGACTGAGTTCCTGGCGATGAAGGGCCTCGAGCGGATGATGCGCACCTTGCAGATCATGCAGAAATCCCGTCGCTCGCCGTTCAAGGTGACGATAGTGCCGACCATGTATGACAAGCGGACCCGCGCCTCGCTGCAGACCTTGCAGGAGCTGAAGCTGCGCTTCCCGGATAAAGTCTGGGCCTCGGCGGTACCGATTGACACCAAGTTTCGGGATGCGAGTATCAAGCATATGCCGCCTTCACTCTACTCACGCAGCAGTCGTGGGGTGTTTGCATATAAAACATTATTGAATTATTTGGGGCGTCTGCAACAGGATGAGCGATAACACCCGTTTATCCAGCACTCAGGCGCTGGAAGACTACTTTGATGACTTACTGCTGGAGCCGGAACTCGAGCTGGAGACAGCGTCGGAGCCTGAGGTTGAGCAGAGCCATATTACCGCTCCCGAAGGGGAAGAGCCGGCGCAGCCTGCTGCCGATAGCACAACTATTTCGGGTTCAAGCAGCCTTGAGGAAAATGACGAGGACTCTCCCAGGCGAGATTTCACGCTATCTCAAGATGCTGGGTTGCTGACATCACAGGCAGCCAAGGCAACGGAATTGGCAAAAACGGCCGGAAAGTCCCTGCCGGCAGCCAAGCCGTTTGATTTTGCCAGCCTGGACGGCGAGGGGGCCGAAGGTGGCCGTGGTATGCCATCGCCAGTGCTCGATAATGTCCAGCGTTTGCTCAATCAGGTTAGCCAGGTCAAGCCGCAGGCAGCGAGTGAGGCTGAAGCGGGGGCGATTGATGCCGAGTTGGCGGATGAATGGCAGCAGGTGATGGCCCACGAACAGGCAAACGAGCTGCCGACGGCTCCCTCTCAACCTCTGCAATCAGAGGCCGTATCGACAGAGCCGCAGCCTGAAGTCGCCCATGAGCCCAAAACCCAGGCTTCGGAGGATTTGCCGCCCGATAATTGGTCGCAGCAGGCTCACCAAGGTGATGAGTTCCAGGCTTTGTTTTTCGAGGTCAATGGGGTGACCTTCGCCGTGCCGCTTACCGAACTGGGTGGGATCCACCAACTGGGTGACGTGAGCCGCCTGATGGGGCGCCCGCCGTGGTATCTCGGTTTGATGAGCAGCCGCGAGCACCAGTTTGATGTGGTTGACACCGCGTGCTGGGCGATGCCCGACAAACTCGATGGCGATGAGTACCGCGAGCAATATAAGTACGTCGTGGTGCTGGGCGAAAGCCGCTGGGGGCTGGCATGCAGCTCCTTGTTGGGCACCGAAACCTTATCCGAACACAGTGTCCGCTGGCGCGAGAAAGCAGGTAAGCGCCCTTGGCTGGCAGGCATGGTAAAAGAAAAAATGTGTGCGCTAATTCATGTTAGTGAGCTAATTTCCATGCTCAAAGCGGGATTAGATGTTAATACCAAACTTAGGCAATCAAGTTAGGCTCCTGTATTATCGCAGGCGCTGATGCGTTGAATGCAGCAAAATAGATCAAAGAGGAAACAGCATGTCACAGGTGAGTGTCGCTGAAATACAAAAAGAAGACAGTAATGATCAGGTCCTGCAGTGGGTGACCTTCCAGCTGGAAGACGAAACCTACGGTATTAACGTCATGCAGGTGCGCGAAGTGTTGCGCTATTCAGAAATCGCTCCGGTACCGGGCGCGCCTGACTACGTTCTGGGGATCATCAACCTGCGTGGTAACGTGGTGACCGTTATCGATACCCGCTCCCGTTTCGGCTTGATGCCGGGCGAGATTTCAGACAATACCCGCATTGTGATCATTGAGGCAGAAAAGCAGGTGATCGGTATTTTGGTTGATAGCGTGGCGGAAGTGGTATACCTGCGCAGCTCCGAAATCGACAGCACGCCAAGTGTCGGTACGGAAGAGAGCGCGAAGTTCATTCAGGGCGTGAGCAACCGTGATGGTCAGTTGTTGATCTTGGTGGATCTCAATAAGCTATTATCAGATGAAGAATGGGACGAGATGGCGTACCTGTAATGCGAGAGATGTTGTTGCAATGGTTACCGCTGGCCTTGTCGCTGTTGGCGATTGTGGTCGCTTGGTTGATGGTAAGGCGTGAGCGTATTGCCCGCCAGGCCCTTGAAACCAAATTTGCAGCGACAGAGCTGGTGTTGAAAAATGCCCGCCAGCAGCAGGAAAGTTTGGTTAAGCAATTCAACGAACTGCGTGCTGGTACCATGGGGATGAGCCAGAAGTTGGGTGATATGGCTCGTCACCTAGAAGAGCTGGCCGACCGCCAGGGCGAGCTGGCGATGCAAGATCCCGATAGTCGCCTGTACAGCCGTGCCAGCAAAATGGTTGAACTCGGTGCGGATGTTAATGAACTGATGCGTGAGTGCGACTTGCCAAAAGCCGAAGCCGAGTTGCTACTTCGGTTGCAGCAGATGCACCATTCCCGTCGGTAACTGTGGATCGACCATGACGAAGAAACCCTCCGATTACGGAGGGTTTTTTGTTTTTAATTGATAGGAGAAACGAGGTCCTGCATTTCCACCTTTTCCTTCGCTTTTTAAGGGCTTGTTTCTGCTTCTAACTTGTAAGCATTTTTTTCACCTTTAATATTTTCCCGCCGGAAGAGGGATTTTGCGGGTGGTGTCTGGCTGAACAAGTTGCGATGAAAATGTGCGCGTAATTGACGGTTTTGCTATTTTTTATATTTCTTGTGGCACTTTTTTATTGTTTGCTTGTCGCACAGTGACAATGTGTAAAAGCATATTACGGGCTTAGCATTGAAGTCACAATTACGGTCGCTAGTCTCTAACAACCCGGGCGGGGGCTGTGGTACTATGCGGATCTATTTGTGACACCTAGGATGCATCATTTTTATGTTGTCTGTTGAAGAGTTAAGTTGTACCCGGGACGAACGGGTATTGTTTGAGGATCTGTATTTCACAGTCTCGTCGGGTGAACTCGTCCAGATTGAAGGGCACAACGGCGCAGGGAAAACGACCTTGTTACGGATCCTTGCTGGGCTTGGCCGCGCAGATAACGGGCGGGTTTGCTGGCTGGATGAAGATATTGAATCAGCCCGCGAAGACTACCACCAAGAATTATTGTTTCTGGGGCACCAGACCGGGGTCAAGCGTGAGCTGACGGCCTTTGAGAACCTGGCCTTTTTCCAGTCGATGCACCAATGCAACGAACGCTCTGAATTAGCGGGCACGCCTCAGGTGTCTGGCGACGATAGCTTGTGGCAGGCTTTGGCCCAGGTTGGCCTGGCTGGGCGGGAAGATGTACCCGCCGGTCAGTTGTCTGCCGGTCAGCAGCGCCGTGTGGCCTTGGCCCGGTTGTGGCTGAGCAACCACAAGCTGTGGATCTTGGATGAGCCACTGACGGCGATTGATAAACAAGGTGTGAAGGTACTGGAGCGTTTGTTCCTTGCCCATGCCAAGCGCGGTGGGATTGTGGTATTGACGACCCACCAGGACATGTTCACAGACAGCGACAAGCTAAGAAAAATAAAGTTGGGGCGGTAACAGACGATGAGTGCGATTTTCCAAGTGATCCGCCGCGAACTCTTGATTGCTTTTCGCCGTCAGGCCGAAGTGTTCAACCCGCTGTGGTTCTTTATCATTGTTATTACCCTTTTTCCGCTGGGGGTTGGCCCCGAGCCGAATTTGCTGGCGCGAATTGCGCCGGGTATCGTCTGGGTGGCGGCACTGTTGGCGGCGCTGCTTTCGATGGAGCGGCTGTTTCGGGATGACTTTGTCGATGGCTCGTTGGAGCAAATGCTATTAATGCCGACACCACTGCCAGTGCTGGCCTTTGCCAAGATGATTGCCCATTGGTTATTGACCGGTTTGCCGTTGTTGCTGATCAGCCCGCTGCTGGCAATTTTGCTGTCGCTGGAGTGGGAAACATGGAAGGCGGTGGTGCTTACCCTGCTTATCGGGACACCGACGTTAAGCTTTCTAGGGGCGATTGGGGTTGCCCTGACGGTCGGACTGCGCAAGGGTGGCGTTTTATTGAGCCTGCTCATTTTGCCGCTCTACATTCCTGTGCTTATATTTGCGACCTCGGCGATAGATGCGGCCGGCTTGGGGATGCCTTATAACGGGCAGTTGGCACTGATGGGGGCGATGTTGGTGGCATCGGCGACACTTTCTCCATTTGCTGTCGCAGCTTCACTACGAATTAGTGTGCAATAACTGATTACAATTAACTAGTGTTTGTACTTTCTCATGAGAATCGATCTCATGAGACAATTTTGAGCAAGAACAAGGAAGCAGACGATATCTGGCGCAATACCTCTTCGGGGGTATTTATGTCGGGATGACATTTTGGATGATGAGGGGGGTTCTGACCTTATCCAAGGTGCATAGTCGTCAAGATAAAAAAACAGTCTTTTTGATGATGCTAGACAGAGTGTTTGAGCTATACGCTGTTTGGCAACGTAATTATTCTTATTAGATGAGTTGAGCAAAATTATGTGGAAGTGGTTACACCCATACGCGAAAGCTGAGAACTGTTACCGTCTGTGCGGTACGCTATTGCCTTGGTTTTCCGTCATTGCTTTGTTATCCATCCTGATCGGTACGGTCTGGGGGTTGATGTTTGCCCCATCCGATTACCAGCAGGGCGATAGTTTCCGAATCATTTACCTGCATGTGCCGGCGGCGATATGGTCGATGGGCGCGTACATGTCGATGGCCATTGCCGCCTTTATCGGCTTGGTGTGGCAAATTCGCCTATCCAACATGGCAGCATTGGCAATGGCACCCATTGGCGCCGTATTCACCGTGATCGCTCTGCTGACCGGTGCTATCTGGGGTAAACCGATGTGGGGTGCCTGGTGGGTATGGGATGCACGCCTGACCTCCGAGTTGATTCTGCTATTCCTCTACCTGGGCGTGATTGCCTTGTACAATGCCTTTGACGATCAGAAAACGGCGGGCAAAGCGGCCGGTATTCTGGCGATTGTTGGCGTGATCAACCTACCTATCATCCACTTCTCGGTAGAGTGGTGGAACACGTTGCACCAGGGTGCGACGATCACTAAATTTGCAAAACCGTCTATCGCAACATCCATGTTGTGGCCTCTGCTACTTAACCTTCTTGGTTTTGCTTGTTTCTTTGGTGCGCTGACCATGATCCGTTTGCGCAATGAAATTGTTGCCCGTGAAAGTCACCGCCCTTGGGTGCGTGCCCTGATGAAGTGAGGCCATTATGCATTTTGACTCTTTTAGTGACTTTTTGGCGATGGGAGGCTATGCCTCGTATGTCTGGAGTGCCTACGGTATTTCTTTTGCGGCCTTGCTGTGGTTGATTGTTTCGAGCTTGAGCACCAAGCGTCGCCTGGCAGCAGAGATCAAGAACAAGATTGCGCGTGAAAAGCGTATTAAAGAAGCTGAAAAACTGGAGAACACATTATGAACCCGAGACGTAAAAAGCGCCTGACGTTGGTATTGGCGTTGGTGGTTGGCCTCGGTGCAACTGTCGGATTGCTGCTGTATGCATTGAACCAGAATATGGATCTTTTCTATACCCCTACTGAGCTTGTCCACGGCAAGAAAGATGGTTCTAAACCAGAAATCGGACAGCGCTTGCGGATTGGCGGTATGGTTGTGGAAGGCTCCGTAGTTCGTGATCCCCAGTCTTTGCAAGTAACCTTTGATGTGGCTGATGTTGGCCCGGCAGTAACGATTAAATACGATGGTATCTTGCCGGATCTATTCCGCGAAGGGCAGGGTATCGTGGCTCAGGGTGAATTGGTAAATGCGACGACTATCCATGCTCATGAAGTATTGGCGAAGCACGATGAAGAGTATTTGCCACCTGAAGTAGCAGAGGCAATGGAGCGTACCCACGCCCCGCTTCAGTATACCGAAGAACAACTACAGGGTAGTGCTCAATAATGATTGCAGAAATAGGCAACTTTAGCCTGATTGTTGCACTAGGATTATCCATCCTGGTCAGCATCTATCCTCTCTACGGTGCATCCGTAGGGAATCAGGCACTAATGCGAATGGCCCGTCCGCTGACGTACGGTATTTTCGGCATGACTTTAGTGTCGTTTATCATCCTTAGCTGGGCTTTTTACAGCAATGATTTTACGGTAGCGTATGTTGCCAGTAACTCTAACACCTTGCTGCCTTGGTACTACCGTTTGTCGGCAGTATGGGGCGGCCACGAAGGCTCGTTGCTGCTTTGGGCGCTGATCCAGGCCGGTTGGGCCGTTGCTGTTGCGGTGTTTAGCCGTGGCATGCCGCTGGAATCACTGGCGCGGGTATTGTCCGTCATGGGGATGATTGCAATCGGCTTCTTGCTGTTTATCATCGCGACCTCCAACCCGTTCTTGCGTACCCTGCCGTTCTTCCCGGTTGATGGCCGTGACCTCAACCCGCTGCTGCAAGACCCGGGGCTGATCATTCACCCGCCGCTGCTCTACATGGGGTATGTGGGCTTCTCGGTCGCTTTTGCCTTTGCGATTGCCTCGCTAATGACAGGCCGTTTGGATACCGCATGGGCGCGCTGGTCTCGTCCTTGGACAATTGCGGCATGGGCATTCCTGACATTGGGTATCGCATTGGGCTCTTGGTGGGCTTACTACGAGCTTGGCTGGGGTGGCTGGTGGTTCTGGGATCCAGTAGAAAACGCCTCCTTTATGCCATGGCTAGCCGGTACCGCACTGATGCACTCGCTCGCAGTGACCGAAAAGCGCGGCACGTTCAAGGCATGGACGGTACTGCTGGCGATCTCGGCGTTCTCATTGAGCCTGCTGGGTACCTTCCTGGTCCGCTCTGGCGTCTTGGTATCCGTACACGCCTTTGCCTCTGATCCGGCGCGAGGCATGTTTATCCTCGGCTTCCTGGTGGTGGTTATTGGCGGCTCGTTGCTGCTGTACGCATTGCGCGGCGCACAAATCCGCTCCCGTGGTAACTACGCCCTGTTCTCGCGCGAGAACCTGCTACTGGCGAACAACCTGCTATTGGTTGCCGCGCTGCTGGTTGTACTGATTGGTACCTTGCTGCCATTGGTTCACAAGCAAATCGGTTTGGGCTCGGTGTCAATTGGTGTGCCGTTCTTCAACACCCTGTTCACCTGGCTGATGATCCCGTTTGCCTTCATTCTGGGTATCGGCCCGCTGGTCCGCTGGAAGCGCGACAAGGTCTCGAATATCAGCAAGCAGATGATCATCTCTGCTCTGGTTACTGTCCCGTTTGCTTTCCTGTCGGTGTGGCTGTTCACCGAAGTGCTTGAGCCGTTGGCGGTACTTGGTATGTCGATGGCCGTGTGGATCATCGTGATGCACGGCTTTGAGCTGTATGAGCGCGCGACACACCGCCACACCCTGTGGAAAGGTCTTGGAAAGCTGGGCCGCAGCCACTGGGCGATGGTACTGGGCCATATCGGTCTTGCTGTATCGGTTATCGGTATTACCTTGGTATCGAACTACGATATCGAGCGTGACGTGCGCATGGCGCCGGGCGAGACGGTGCAGGTTCAAGGCTACGATTTCCACTTTGCCGGTCTGCGTGATGCCGACGGTCCTAACTACGACGGTTATATCGCGGACTTCAACATTACCCGTAACGGTAAACGTGTAACCACTCTGCATGCCGAGAAGCGTTTCTACTCGGTAGCGGGCTCGATGATGACCGAAGCGGCTATCGACAGCGGCGTAACCCGTGACCTGTATGTGGCGATGGGTGAGAAGCTGACCGACGGTGCTTGGGCGGTACGTATCTACTTCAAGCCGTTTGTGAACTGGATTTGGTTCGGCTCGGCCTTGATGGCTCTGGGTGGTGCATTTGCTATCAGTGACAAGCGCTACCGTTTCCGTCGCAAGGAAGAGAAAGGTGAGTCTGTGGTTGCGAAGCAGGAGGCGAAGGCAAACTGATGAACAAGAAGTTACTTTTTATTCCACTGGTGCTGTTTATGGGGCTGGTCGTGATGTTCATGATCCAGCTCAGCCGTAACGCTGACGGCGATGATCCAACCAAATTGGAATCGGTGCTGGTGGGCAAGCCGGTCCCGCAATTCAAGCTCGAAGATTTGGTGGAAGCCGGCAAGCTGTACGAACAGGACATCTTCATGGGTGAGCCGCTGCTGCTTAACGTGTGGGCGACCTGGTGTCCGACCTGTTATGCCGAGCACACTTACCTGAACCAGCTGGCCAGCGAAGGCGTCAAGATCATCGGCCTTAACTACAAGGACGAGCGCCTGAAAGCGGTACGCTGGCTCAACGAGTTGGGTAACCCTTACCTGCACAGCCTGTTTGACGGTAACGGAATGCTGGGGATGGATCTGGGCGTCTACGGCGCGCCGGAAACCTTCCTGATTGATGCTAACGGTATTATTCGCTATCGCCATGTCGGTGATGTCAACGACCGTAACTGGAACGAGACATTGAAACCGATGTACGAAGCGCTGATTGAGGAGGCGCAGGGATAATGATGATTTCTCGTCGAATGACCCGCTTGTTCACCGGTCCGCTTTTCGCGATGGCTATGGTGCTGACCGGTGCCGCTTTGGTTACCGCGCCGGCACCGGCGCTGGCGTCGATTGATGTTTACGAGTTCGATTCTCCGCAGCAGGAGAAGGACTTCCAGGAGCTGGCTGCCACGCTGCGCTGCCCTAAGTGTCAGAACAACAACATTGCTGATTCGAATGCGGCCTTGGCGCAGGATATGCGCCAGAAAACCTACGAGCTGCTGCAGGAAGGCAAGAGCAAGCAGGATGTTGTGGATTACATGATTGCCCGCTACGGCAACTTTGTGACATACAACCCGCCTGTGATGGCATCAACCCTGATCCTGTGGCTTGGCCCGCTGTTCTTTATCGTTGTCGGCTTTACCATCTTGGTGATGCGTTCGCGAAAAAGTACGGAAAAAGTGACTAACTCAGAGTTGGACACGCAAGAGCAAGCCCGTTTGCAGGCACTGATGGCCGAAATGGGTACCGAGGCCGACGAAGCCTCTTCGCAGACAAACCAAGACGGTAAGGTGAAATAATGACGATGTTTTGGGTAATTTCCGCCCTCTTGGTGCTGGTTGCGATGGTCATTTTTGTCGTGCCTATGTACAAAGGCAAAGAGCAGGATGAAGTGGCAAGCCGCGATGAGCTGAACAAAGCGTTCTTCAAAGATCGCATGGACGAGCTGAAGGAAGAAAGCAGCGAAGGGCTGGTCGAAAATAAAGACGAGCTGGTGGTTGAGCTTCAGCAGTCATTGCTCGACGATGTTCCTGCCGGTACTGAACAGAAGAAAACGCCGGTAAGCACCGCAATGCTTATTCCGGGGTTGATTGTGTTGGTTGGTGTTAGCTTTGGCATGTACATGAAGGTCGGTAGCTTGGATAAAGTCCAGGCTTGGAATGACACGGTTGCCCGCCTGCCGGAGCTGTCCCAGCGCCTGATGGACGAGTCTAACCCGCTCAGCGATCAGGAAATGGATGACTTGACACTGGCACTGCGTACCCGCCTGCACAGCGAGCCCAACGATGCGACCGGCTGGTTGCTGCTAGGCCGCATCGGCATGGCCAACCGCGATGCTGAAACGGCCCAGGATGCGATGGCTCGCGCTTACCGCCTTGACCCAAGCAACCCGGAAGTGATGCTGAGCTATGGCCAGACCCTGATGATGATTGGCGATCCAGCGCAGAGCGAGCGTGCTCGTCTGCTGCTTCGCAGCGTCCTGCGTGTCGATCACACCAACATTCGTGCCCTGTCGCTATTGGCATTTGATGCCTTTGAAGCTGGCAACTTCCAGCAGGCCATCAACTACTGGAACATGATGAAGCAGGTGATCGGTGCCGATGATCCGCGTGCTGACATGCTTGATCGCAGTATTGCCCGTGCCCAGTCTCAGCTGGAGCGCAGCAACAACACTGCCACATCGGTGTCGGTAACGGTTGAGCTGGATCCGAACGTGGAGTTGCCGGAGCAAGGCTTGGTGATCATCTCGGTTCATTCAGCAGACGGTGCACCGATGCCGGTGGCCGCACGCCGCGTACCGCTGTCGTCGTTCCCGATCAGCCTGACATTGGACGACAATGACAGCATGATCCCTGAGCGCCCGATGACCTCGCTGCAGGACATGATCATCAAGGCCCGTATCGACACCGACGGTAATGTCACTACCCGTAAAGGCGACTGGTACGGCCAAAGCGACATCATTCCGTTAGGTGGCTCGACAAATGTCGTGATAAACACAAAATATTAATAAAATCGGCCACTTGACGTGGTAGAGATGAAGCAGGCCAGATACTATTAGTATCTGGCCTGTTATTTTTTGGGCTATAAACAAAAGAGTATCGCAAAATTGTTAGCGATGCTTTTTTACTGGATGCTTAATCAGCTAGCACAAAAGTGCTAGATGTTTGAGTTCGCTGATATTACCATTTAGCGCGTTTTAGCCAGATATGCCATGGATACAACATTGAACAAACACCTACTCGCTATCGCGATTTCATTGACACTGACAGCGTGTGCCCAGTCGCCTGCGGAGCAATCATCACCGGATGTGACGCTTGTTGAGCCGTCAGCCTCCGCGGTGGAGCAAGGGGGAGACCTCGCGGCTCTCGATACGGATGCTGTCGATATAGATGCTGTCGATACAGATGCTGTCGATACAGATGCTGCAGGCGGTGTCGGAGATAGCGAGAGTGTCACGGCCCAAGCCGACGGTATTGAAGGATTCGGCGATGACGATGAAGACTATGACGACGATCTCGCCGCCGTGCTGGAAGAAGTCGAGCAGGGTGGTGGGGAGTATTCGGTACCGGGTGTGTATGATCCGTTCGAAGGCTTCAACCGCGCGATGTGGAACTTGAACTACGACTACTTGGACCCTTATTTGGCCAGGCCGATCTCACTGGCGTACGTCGACTACACGCCTTCATTCATCCGGACGGGGATCAGGAACTTCCTGGCCAACCTCGATGAGCCAGCCAGCATGGTCAACAGTGCCCTGATGCTCAACGGCGAAGAGGCCGTGCGCCATTTCAACCGTTTTTGGATCAACTCCACCTTTGGTTTGCTCGGCTTGATCGACATCGCCTCCGCGGCGGATATTCGCAAGCCGGTCGACAAACAGTTCGGTGACACTCTGGGTAAATACGGCGTCTCCAACGGCCCTTATTTCATGTTCCCGGTTTACGGTCCGCTGACATTGCGCGAAGGTGCCGGTGATATTGTAGACGGATTGTACTTGCCATTAAGTGCGTTGAACTTCTGGCAGAGCTTGGGTAAGTGGGCGTTTGAAGGGATGGAAGACCGGGCGGCACTGGTCAAGCAAGAAGCTATCCTGAAGGACTCGCCAGATGCCTACATCTTCACCCGTGATGCCTACATCCAGAACAAAAACTTCCGCGCCAGTGGCGGCAACGTCGAGCTGCCAGAGCAGCAAGACGACGCGTATCTGGATGATTTTATGGATGAGATTGATGGGCAGTGATAACTGCTGCTATACAAGCAAATCATAGGTAGTTATAATTAAAAAAGCTGTACTTTAAAAATGGAATACTAATATTAAATGTCTGAATTTCTAACACTTATTAACTCTTTTGCAGTTATTTTCCTGCTTTATATATTTCGGCGTAGAATTAAAATACTAATTGCAAAGAAGTCATACTCTTACTTTAAAAAGTTACCGGTAAATGGCAAAAGAGCCATTTTCTCTAGCTTTTCAGGCAAGGCTTTTAGTGATAGCCCAAAGTATTTATACCTTGAGTGCCAGCAAAAATACCCTGACATAGAGTGTATCTGGGTTGTGGATGATTTGAATATAGAGATCCCTGGTAACGCCACTAAAGTAAAAAACATGAGCTTTAAGCATTTTTACTATATGGCGACATCAAAGTACTGGATCTTTAATGCAAGAATTCCAGCAATGTTTACCAAGCGAGAAGAGCATGTCTATTTGCAAACATGGCATGGCACACCTTTAAAAAAACTTGGCTTGGATATGGATGTTGCTTATTTTGCCACAGCCAACTATAAGCATAACTTTTATAAAAATGCGCAAAGATGGGATTATCTTGTTTCTGCAAATAGTTTTTCCTCAAAGGTTTTTCCGTCTGCATTTGGTGTAGATAAAGACATAATCCTAGAGTATGGTTATCCAAGGAATGATATTCTAATTAATCATACTGAAAACGACATTGCTAAGATTAAAAAAGATCTTAAGCTTGACGATACTAAAAAAGTAATTCTCTACTGTCCAACTTGGAGAGACGATCAGAAGAAAGCATCTAAGGATTATGGCTTTAACTTGAAAATGGATCTCAAAAGCCTAAAAGATAAGTTTGGTAGCGACGCTGTCATTCTGCTGAGAATGCATTATCTAATTGCAGAAAATATCGATCTTACTGGTGTTGAGGATTTTGCTTTTGATGTGTCTAACTACCCAGACATCCAAGAGCTATACATTATTTCTGATGTAATGATAACGGATTATTCGTCAACAATGTTTGACTATTCAATCTTGAAAAAGCCAGTGATACTTTATACATATGATCTTGATAAATATAAAGATGTATTGCGTGGCTTTTATTTTGACTTGTTAGAGCTTAGCCCTGGCCCTATTGTTATTGAGCAATCAGAGCTAGAAAATAAAATAGAGAAAGGACTCAGCGGAGAGCTGAATTACAACGAAGCCTTTTATAATAAGTTTTGTTTGACTGATAAAGGAACAGCTTCTCAGTCTATTCTAGAAAAGCTTTTTTTAAATTAAGTAAACAGTGTGAGACCATTACGATGAAAAAAGTTGTTATGTTAACAAATGTATTACCCGAGAAGCCTGGCGGGCGTACAAAGGATATCTATAAAAAGGCAAAGCTTTTTTCAGAGAATGGTTACAAGGTAAAGATTCTGTCTTGCTCTGAAATGTATCAGATAGAAAATAGCCTATCTAACGCAATCAGTTTGTCAGAACATGACCCATCAAATACTGTGTATCAAATATATAGTGATTTAAGAAAGGAAGATTCAAAAAAATACAGGAAGAATATTAAGAAATTCATTCCTTTTTTCATTAAAATAAAAGAAGAAAAGAGTGTTACTGATGGCCGAGTAATTAGTAACACTTTTTCTAATAAGTATTTCACTATCAAATACGATTATTGTGATGAAGGGCGAGTCATTAGAAAGGTTGTAAATAAGAATAATAAAAAAACAACGCAGGTTATTTTCGATAAGTATTACAACAAAGATGGAACAGTATTTTTAAATAAGCTTTGCTCCGTAGGCGAACCATTAATTATCTATAACAATGGCCGTTATAAAAGCAAAAGATTTAAATCAGTATCACAACTAAAAGCTTTTTGGCTTAATGAACAGTTCAAGGGCTATTCAAATATAATTGCTTCCGCAAGAAAACTTGATGGAATTTATTTGGAAGCTATAAAAAAGGATGTTAACAGAGAAAGGAATTATTTCTTTTGGTACCACAGTACTCATTTAGATGTAAGTGGCATTATGCGAAAGGAATATGACAAGTCATTACACAGCCATCAGGAAAATATTAAATACCTGACGCTAACAAATCAGCAAAAGAATGATATTGTTACCTCTTATGATATTAGTCCTGATAATATATTAGTTTTGCCTTTTGGAAAAGTTGGTAGCATTGAAACAAATGAAGATGCAATGAATGTTGTATCAATTGTATCGCGGTTCTCACCTGAAAAAAATATTGATTTCGCGATACGGGCATTCGATCGTTTTTATAAGACCAATGATAATTTCACTCTGGAAATATGGGGGCATGGTGAAAATGAAAGAGATTATAATAAGTTAATAGAGTCTCTTGGCGCTCATGATTATATTAAGATCAAAGGCCCAACAAATAAGCCTTTGTCAGTAATGGCCAAGTCAAAGGTAATTTTGAGCACATCAAAAATTGGTGGTCTTGAAAATACAATTATTGAAGCTATTTCTGTTGGATGCCCAGTTGCGGCTTTGCCTTATAGGTATGGACCGAAAGATATAATAACCCCAGGAATAAGCGGATATATCTCTGATGATTTTACTGAAGACGGTTTTGTTAATGTATTAACCAAATGTGTAAAAATATTAGATGAATATACCAGGGAAGATGTTTCAAATACACTGCGCTCTACTGATGAAAAGAGGAAATTAGAGATGAAGCAGTGGGAATTAAACTTAAAATAGATTTAGTGTGACGCTTTGAAACGATTAAAAAATAAAGTTAAAGTAGCATTGTCTAAAAGTAATGGTTTAGACTTGCTATTTAAGTATTTAACTATAAACATAGTTCGTGTTTTGTTTTTTATTAAGCATGGAAGAAAGAAGGTTACGCCAAACAAGATAATCTTTGAGTGCTTTCAAGGAAAGTCAATTGCAGACTCTCCTTTTGCTATATATAAAAAGATGGTATCTTTGGCCAATAATTTTGAATTTGTTTGGGTCGTAAATTCTGAGCCCAATGATAGATTAAATAGAATAGTAGCTGATAGTAATATTAAGCTTGTTCAATTTGGCACAAAAGAATACGATCATGAATATGCAACTGCGGCCTTTTGGATCACAAACTGCCGTCTTCCCTTCCGATTTGTAAAACGAAAAGGGCAAAAGTACGTGCAATGCTGGCATGGCACACCGCTGAAACGCTTGGGGCTGGATGTTAAGGCAAGCGCTTATGCTACTTCAAGCTTGAAAGGGATGTATTTCAGCTATTTAGCTGACTCTAAGCGATACGATCATTTCATTTCACCCAGTGAGTATGCCTCTGAGTGTTTTTGCTCCAGCTTTGGTATTGAGCCAGGTAAAATAATTGAGCAAGGTTATCCCCGCAATGATGTGCTTACTAACGATGTGGACAATGCCGAAAAACTGGATGCTATCAGACAATCGCTTGGTATTGAGCCTGGCAAAAAAGTAATCCTGTATGCTCCAACATGGCGTGATAACCAATATTCAAAAGAAACTGGGGGCTTTTATTTTGACAACCCTCTTGAGACTGAACATTTTTTGTCCTCCTTTGATGACAGTTACGTGTTCCTATTTCGTGGCCATTATTTTTCTGACTCTCACAAAACACAAAGTCGTTTTGTTGATGTCTCAACCTATAATGATGTAAATGATTTGTATCTCATATCAGATGCATTGATAACCGATTATTCAAGTGTGTTTTTTGATTATGCAATTCTCAACCGTCCCATCTTTTTTTACATGTATGATAGGGCAGTTTATGAGAAAGATGTCAGAGGTTTTTACATTGACATTGATCAAGACCTGCCGGGCCCCATTTTTTATGATAGTCATTCCTTAGCGGATGCGTTAAAATCGTTGAAAACTGTGAGTCATAAGCCCTTCAATGAAAGGTTTAATCCTTATGAAGATGGTTGCTCTACAGATAGAGTTATAGAAAAAATACTTAAGGGTTAGATACTTATGTCAAAGCGCGTTATCACTTTTGGTACTTTTGATATCTTCCATGTTGGTCATATCAACATCCTTGAACGCTGCGCATCGCTGGGTGATACGTTGATTGTAGGTGTCTCGAGTGATGATCTGAACTTTAGCAAGAAAGATCGTTATCCAGTTTACGACCAAGAAAGTCGCATCAAAATTGTCCAGTCACTAAAATTTGTAGATGAAGTGTTCGTTGAACATTCTCTGGAGAAAAAGCGCGAGTATATTGAGTTTTTTAAGGCTGATATTCTTGCAATGGGTGATGATTGGGAAGGTAAATTTGATGAATTCAAAGATATCTGTGAAGTGATCTATTTCCCAAGAACACCGTCTATTTCTACAACTGAAATTATTGAAATCACTAAGAACATTTAATTAAACCATGCTGTTGTTTAATAAATTTAAAATTGCTGTTGCTCGCACAACAGCTTTTTTTTCTGTTTTATATTCTCTCTATTCGTTTTTTAGAAAGGATGCTTCTGTTGAGGTAAATAAGCTTTCATTTTATATATTTGCCAGCAAGTATATCAATATGATAGTGATGTTTATTCCTATCAAGCTTCTTTTTATCTTGTCGGGTGCAAAAAATATTTCTTTTTTGTTCGATATTGAACAAAAGCTGGGAAGAAATACGTATATTGCGTTACTGGTTTGTATCGTTATTGTGTTGTATATTTTTGATATGGTTGCAAAAATATATAAGGGTAAATTAACGAATCAACAGAAAGATAAAATTGAAAATAAAAAGTACTCTTTTCGTGGTAAGGATATTTCACAAAAAATTGTGCAACGGACCTATTCCCCTTATTGCCAAATGATATCTGACTTTTTAGTATTGGCTGCATCTATTTTCGTCTTCCTTGTCCTTAGTCCTCACTATGCTGTTTACTATGTTTGTGTGGTTGTTAGCTATTTTCTGTTACTTGAATATTTGCTGTTCTCTCCTCATCAGACAAGACTGCTTAAAAAGCTAAACTTGGATAACAACCAGTTTATTCAAGTTTGTAATGGTATTCTGTATCTGATTTTCTTCTTGGGAATTGTTGCGGTTCTGTTTGTTAAGTCAATCCACATCCTTGTGGCTATTTTGATACTGTTAGTTGCTCGTATTTCTACAACCTCATTGCGTACAGTATTCACCTCGCAAAAAGCGCTCAGAAGAGATTTTTTTGTAAATCATGAATGATAAATTGGCTAACATCTAATTTTGTTTTATCGAAATTAATTTTGTTAGCCATTTCTTTTTCTACCGGTTCCAACGCGCTTAGCAACTCATCCTGCTTAGTAATCATGTTTCCCCATGTCATCTGGTTGTAATCATGTGAAAACCCAACATGCTCGCAATATTCATGTTGATCATAAGGTAAAAAACCAACAGGTTTCCCCAGCATGGCAAAATCACAGAAAATACTCGAGTAATCAGTAATCAACCCATCAAATTGATCAAGGTGTTCGGTGATATCTTCGGCTTTACCTGAGTCGAGATTCACTACATGGCTGCTACAATACGTTGAGAGGTCGACTTCAAATTTCGGATGGAGTCTAAGGAAAATAACAGTATTGGCCTGTATCAGTTTCTGATTAAGAGTTTCTTTGTCAAAATCATCAAATGGAAATAATTTAACGTCGCTATAGGGACGCCAGGTAGGGCTATAAAGGATGAATGTAGTATCTTTATCTTTTCTGTGGCTATCTATGAAGTCAGACTTTCCTGAAGACATAGAGTCAAGGCGCGGTTGTCTCGCAACTAAGACTTGCTTTTGGTCGACACCAAATGCCTTGCCAATATACTCGGCAAAAAAATCCGACGGGCTCAGGTAGTAGCTAATATTAGTGCTCATAAGTTTGTAATAGAGCTTTTTCAACAGGCTAGCAGACTGGTCCATCAATCCAATGTTTTTTATTGGTGTGCCATGCCCTAGTTGGATAACTAAGCGGTTATGTTTCATTAACAGCCCGCTGATAGGGGCGTCCATGGTGCTCATAACCCAGCAGCAAGCCCGTAAGATGTAGACTTTCTGTTTTATCCCTTTAGTGGTAATAAAGTACTGGCCATATTCATCATTAAGCTTCTGTCTTTTATTATCATCATTAATGATGAACTTAACTTCATACCCTTTCTTTTCAAAGTCGTCTTTATGATTCAGAAACAAATACTTTGAATTGAATGTGAAATCTTTATTGACGGTGGAGTTAAAGATAATTCTTTTTTTTCTTTTTCCAGCAATAAAAAAAATGGACAGAATAAAACCAGAGGCCGCGTCGACAAGGCGTTGAAATAGAAATTTATTTTTGTTGCTAATTGACCACATAGAAACCACCAAGACATCTTGATGTGCTAATATAGCACAGATTCGTTTTTATTGAGAGAGTTGTCTTTGAAAAGGGTGTTAGTAACCGGTGCGAATGGATTTATCGGTAAACAGTTGGTCGCAGCTTTAGAGCATGATTATCGAGTAACCGCTTCTGTTCGTGACAACGTTGAAGCTGGCTCCAATACATTTTCTAAAACTACAGAGATAGTCTCTACAGGGAATATTTCTGACAAAACGTATTGGGATAAAGCATTAGCAGGTGTAGATACGGTTATTCACCTTGCTGCGAGGGCACATGTCTTGGCAGATACTGCGGTGTCACCGCTCGAAGCATTCATGGAAACCAATTGTAAGGCCACGCTCAGGTTATTTCGTGATGCCGTAGAGCATGGGGTGAGTCGATTTGTTTTTGTCAGCAGTATTGGTGTCAATGGCAATGTAACCCAAGGTGCACCATTTACTGAGCAGCTGCAGCCCAACCCTGTTTCCGATTATGCCATCTCAAAATATGAGGCCGAGCAGCAACTTGTGTCAGCAGCCAAGGAATCTGCTATCGAACTTGTTATTGTACGGCCTGCACTGGTATATGGTAAAAATGCGCCAGGTAATATTGCGAGATTAGCCAAGTTAACTTCTGCCCTACCATTACTTCCTTTTGGCTTGGTAGATAATCGAAAAAGTTTCATTTCGCTCAAAAACCTGGTGTCGCTGTTGGTACTTTGTGTTTCTCATCCGGCTGCTGCTAATCAAGTGTTTCTTGCGGCAGACACAGAAACAATCTCGACTAAGCAATTAATCGACACGCTCGCGAATGTTGCTGGTCGCAAAGTCATCCAGGTGCCTGTGCCTGTCGGCTTAATGCGCAGCGTTGCCAGGTTGCTTGGTAAGGGAGCCCTCGCGAGTCAATTGTTGGACGATCTTGTTGTCGACAACACCAAGGCAAGAGAGCGTCTGGGCTGGAAGCCAGAGGAAGATCTACAGTCTACGCTAGAATAAAGCTGAGCAGGTGCATAACCAATAACTGTGTTTATGCACCTGATATTGTTAAAGCTACAGTTTTAGTTCTGTATACTGATTAAACAAATGGTCATAGATCTCTCCATCAGGCCGGTATCCTGTTGGTGTATTGAGAAGTATGTTACGTACTTTTTGAAGATCGGTAGTATGGCAGGCTTCATCGAGTTGCTCTAACACGGCTTCCATTTCCGGCCAGCTCAGTTTCTCTTCTTTGGCCGTCATAATTTTCGGGTGTGTTGTGCCTGTAACGTTTTCGCCAATCAGTAACTCTTCATAGAGTTTTTCACCAGGTCGCAGACCTGTATAACGAATCTCGATATCACCATCACACTTTTCATTCTTCTTTTCCGTTAAGCCCATTAGCTGAATCATGCGTTTGGCAAGATCAAGGATCTTTACGGGCTCATTCATATCCAGGACAAAAACCTGACCATTGTGCCCAATTGCTCCAGCCTGGATAACTAACTGTGCCGCTTCTGGGATTAACATGAAATAGCGGGTGATGTCAGGGTGAGTAACAGTCACTGGGCCGCCTTTCTTGATCTGTTCGCGAAATAGCGGCACAACAGAGCCCGAGGAGCCAAGGACGTTACCAAAGCGTACCATGGTGAAAGTTGTCCCTGATTGCTTGCCGGCTAAGGCCTGCAGAACCAGTTCAGCCATTCGCTTGCTGGCGCCCATCACATTCGTTGGGCGTACCGCCTTGTCGGTCGAGATCAGAACAAAATTGCTTACCCCCGTATCCATCGCCGCTTCAGCGGTGAATAAGGTGCCAAAGATGTTATTGCGTATACCTTCGATAGTATTGTGCTCGACGATAGGCACATGCTTATAAGCCGCTGCATGATAAACGGTGTCGATATGGTAGTTGGCCATCAAATTCTGCAGGCGGTTTTTGTGTTGTACCGAGCCGAGCGCAGCAATGATCGGGATATTCTGCTTGGTGAATTTGATAAATTGCTGCAACTCGCGTTCGATGTTGTACAGATTGTATTCGTTCAATTCGAACAGAAGTAGCAGCTTGGGCTTTCGTTTAATAATTTGTCGACAAAGTTCAGAGCCAATGGAGCCACCTGCGCCAGTCACCATAACGGCTTTAGATTCTATACAGGCTTTCATCAGCTCTTCTTGTGGAGCGACACTGTCCCTGCCAAGAAGGTCTGCAACATCGAGATCCTTGATTTCAGTCAGGCTCGATTTCCCTGAGGCAATATCTTCCACAGAAGGAACGGATTGTATTTCAATCGGCCAATGGGAAAGTTTTTCTAGGATTCTTAAGCGTTCGCCTTTGCTGATATTATTTATTGCTAACAGTAACTTAACAGGTCGGTATAGGCTATTGAGTGTTTCAAACTCGCTACTGTGGTACACCTTTAGGCCATAAATGATGTTGCCGCATTTTAGGCGGTTGTCATCTAGCATTGCTACCGGATGGTATTCAGACCCTTGGCGAAGCGCGTAAGCTAACTCGCGACCGGTCGAACCGGCCCCATAGATAAGCACATGGGGTTTTCCCTTTCTGTAGTACCGATCGAAATACATTCTAATGAGTACCCTGGGTGCCCCCAAGAGCAGCACGGCTAATCCAGCATAGATTGCTGGCACACTCCGGTGAATATAGGAGTGTGTATAGAAGCTTGAAATGGCTAACGCAAAGGCAGAAAGGATAACGGCGAGGGCTATATGTCCTAAGGCGGGTACAATCATATACCGCAAAACAGCACGATACAGCCCTAGCTTAGCAAAGACGAGCAGTGTCACTACTATGGTTAGGGTAAAGCTGGTTAATTCTTCGGGGCCAAAAGGGATGGTCATTTTGCCGGTGCGCAGGACAATAGCAAAATATAGCGCGGCAGAAATTGCAATAATGTCATAGCAAACGGTGACAACGCGCTTTGTGATCCGTTTCGCGCTGAATAGAGTTAATACTGGTTGAAACATGATTGACACCCTGAAGATAGTCTGTTCATTCTAAACGCTAAATTAGTGACTATCTAGTCGTTCAGTAAGTGGTTTGCACCTGTTGGCGAAATTATGGTCTACGTGGGTGCTTGCACTAGCTTCCCGTCATCCCTTAGACTTGCCTCTTCAGATTTTATAGGGACCAGTTAGATGCAATCGAGTCTATACCGGGTATTGGATTTTTCTCTCGCTTTATGCGGGCTGATCTTCCTATCTCCGGTGTTTGTTGTGGTGTACCTGCTTGGCAAGCGCGATACCGGGCAGCCGATTTTCCGCCAAGAGCGGGTAGGTAGGCACCAGAAGCCTTTTACCTTGGTGAAGTTCCGTACCATGCCGGTTGAAACCGCATCGGTGGCGACGCATTTGGTTGATGCCAGTTCGGTGACCAAGCTGGGTGCTTTCTTGCGCAAAACCAAGCTCGATGAGCTGCCTCAGCTGATCAATGTGGTGAAAGGCGAGATGAGCCTAGTCGGCCCGCGTCCGTGCCTGTTCAACCAAACTGAATTGATTGAAGCGCGTCAGCAGCGTGGGGTGCTAAACGTCCTGCCGGGGATCACCGGCTTGGCCCAGATCAACGGGGTCGATATGTCGACACCGGCCAAACTGGCCGAGATGGACAAAGAGATGATCCAGACATTCAACCTCAAGGCATATTTTGCCTATATCCTGCAAACGGCTATCGGCCGTGGTGCGGGTGACAGGATCAAAAGCGGTAACTCCTAATTTCGTGTAACGAGAAGATGCAACACCATAACGACGATATTATTGCGATTTTCAATCGCTGCTTTTTAGACAGTTACAACACCGAACTGATCCTTGGCGGTGATGAGCCTATCTATCTGCCTGCCGATGACGCTAACCCTCACCACCGTGTGATATTCGCTCGCGGTTACTTTGCCTCGGCGCTGCATGAGATTGCCCATTGGTGCATTGCGGGCCCTGTGCGTCGCCGATTGGAGGATTACGGTTACTGGTATGAACCGGATGGTCGCACTGCAGAGGTACAGGCGGAATTCGAAAAGGTTGAGGTGAAACCCCAGGCACTGGAGTGGATCCTGGCTACCAGCTGCGGTTTTCGCTTTCAGGTTAGCTGTGATAACCTGAGCGGCGATTGTGAACCCGACCGGGTGGGGTTTACCAACAAGGTACGTGCGCAAGTGTTGCAGTATCTTGAGCAAGGGATTCCCGATAGGGCCAAGCAGCTGTCGGAGGCATTGCGAGAGTACTACCAAATCCCGCCGCTTAAGCCGGGGCAGTTCCCTGTCTTAACGTACGATAACGATTAGAGAAAGTGATGATCCAGCAATACGAAGAAAAGTTGTTAACCCTGATTGATCTGATGGTCGAAACGGCCTCGGACGATGAACTATTTGCCGGCGGTTACTTACGCGGGCACATTTCGCTATCGGCCGCTAACTGCGAGCTGGAAGGCGAATCGAGCATTGATGCGATGGATGCCAAAGTGGAAGCCAGTATGGCGGAGGCCCAGTCGGAGCTTAACCCGGCTGATCAGCTGATTGTGCGAGAAATGTGGCAGCAGCTTCAGCTTCAGGCGAAATAAGCTGCGCATTGACCTGTACATAAATCGCTATAAAAAAATCGGCACTTAGGTGCCGATTTTTTTTGTGTTTAGTCTACGAAACCACTCATTTAGGGCATCGCTTTTAGCTATTCGTACTCAAATACTTCCGTTTGTAGTCCGACGAGCGGGCAAATACGAAGGTTGGCAACACAACAAACAGCAGACCAGCAGCAAAATTAAGGTTTTCATTTGCCAGTAATTGATAGCAGCTGATAATAAATACCGCGAGTACAATCAACAAATTAGCGTAATGAATATATGGGTGATTCATCGAAAAGCGTGCATATGCCCTGAACATGCTCGTTTCCTCTTCTAAAGTCTTAAGCGTCAAAAAATGTTTTTTCTAATAATTTGCTGTCAATATATTGACAATCTTGTTATTAACTTATGATAGCTGATATTCGTCATTGTTGTTTGGCACTGAAAATTTTTTACGTGCAATGTCACAATAATGAGACTAAGCATGAAAATTATGAGTAAAAAAATACGCATCACAGTGAATATAAGATTTTTAATCAATCACTTACACTAACTCTGTACTAGGGTGATTTGTTAGTTTTTGTTGATATTCATGTAGGCTAACTTGTACTTTTCATGTGTCGGGAAGTTAAAATGTCGGGAAATAAGGCCTTTTATCGCTGTGACTTTTTATCCCGCGACAGCAAATTGACGCAGGCCCAAGCTTATATCGAGAACAGGTATTCTATGTCTCAAAATCAGCGTTAATGACAGCGTAGTGTCTCAGTACAATCCTTGGTATTGAAAAGTCCAATAACCACACTGAAATAGCCGCTCTCCACAAGCAGAACAATAGGCCCAGCTATTTGCACAACCTAGTTTCATGCGAGTCATTGTTAGTCCCTTTATAAAAGAAAACCCCACTCAAAAAGCTGAGTGAGGTTTAGTGCTTTAATCAGGCTTTACAATCCTTCAGGACCACAGTCCCACAGGACCGCTCTTCCTAGTTCACCGCTTTCTTGCCGTACCACGGTGAGCGTGCATCGGTCACACTGTACAGCTCGTACTTGCGGTTGAGCATTTGGCCGCCATCACGGGTCAGTGGTAGCCACGAAATCGTCGCCCGGTTGGTGCTCGGTTTCACCGTCATCACATCAAACGGAATGGAGAGGTAGAAGCCCTTGTTGTAGCTGCCCTCGCCAAACTCATCGGCCGAGAGGTTGGTCTGGGCGATAAAGGCCCCGGCGATCACCCCGCTGTCGAACTGTTTGGAGAAGTCGACCGTTACCCCGTAGTCTTCCGTCAGGTACTGACCGGCACTGACCTTGAACAGGGTATTCGGCAACCATTCCCACTGCGGCTGGTAGTACAGGGTGGCATGACCAGTTGGCGCACCGGTCTGTACCCGGTAGTTGCGGTTGGTAATAGGGTCGTACTGGACTTCTTCGGTGAAGAAACCGAACTGGCTATCCGGATCACGCTGGACGACATAGTTCAAATCGACACCCAAGGCCCAGTTGCTGTTTTGTGGGCGGTATAGCACCTCACCACCGACGCCTCCGAACATCATTTCCAGATAACCGCCGTACGCCTGGGCATACCAGTTTTCACCGAGGCGATCCATCCAGGTCAGCTGGAGGTTATCCATCCGCACCGGGTTATCATTGATGTACTGGCGCACCAGGGTACGGACACGCTTCAGGTCGGTACCATCCGGCGGCACGTCATAGAGGAACTTGTCGTAGTTATCGTAGATGTTGAAGTAGACCGAGCCGCCCAGCTCGAAGTTATCACTCAGCCAGTAGTTGGCCCCGGCAGTCACACCGATATTGAACAGGTAGAAGTTTTCCGAGCCCCCGATAGACTGCTGCCAGACCGGTGCAAAGTTGATGTCCCAGTTTTTGTTGGACTTGGCGTACAGCTGGCCTTGCGGCTCTGTAGGTTCACCCACGGTGGTCGCATCGCTCACTTGCGGGTCGAAGTACTCGACATTGGCCACTTTGGCAAACTGCTCAGGATCGAAGACCGTTTCGGTCACAGGCTGGCGATTGGCCGTTTCGATGATCGTGTAGCGCTCAACATCTAGGTTTTGGTTAGCAAGGATGGTCCCCGCACGCTGGTGCGCCTCATCGCGGTCGCGGTATTTGGTTTGCGGTGCCACCACGGTAATGGATTTGTCATCGGCATACAGGCGAGGATCTTCATACCCGGCGAGTTGGTGTAAATCCTGCGCAAGTTGTTCCCACTCTTGGCTGGTCAGCTCATCAGTGGATTTCTTATCATCACCGGATTGTGGCTGATAGTCAGGCGCAGGGTTGTTGTACCAGTTGGCCTTGAGGTCATTGAAATTGGTATTGAGGTTAAAGCCGAAGGTCCAGGTGGTACCTCGCTCATAACTCAGACGTAAATCCCCCCAGTTACCAAGTTTGTAGAGGGCACCATAGTTGATTTTGCTGTCTTGTGGCATTTCTATAGCACCACGGGTAACGGGATAATCACTTCGATAATCATTTGCATCATATTCGACTTTGAGTCGAAGCGGTGCCCACGGACTCTGGTATTCCACACCACCGAACACAGCACTACAGCCGGTAAACCAACGATCGAAGTCAACACTACCTCCGTTACCTCTATAATCGGTATTTCGGCCACAATCAGAACCTTCTGTTTTATCTCCACTTAGATTGCCGCTATTACCTATATAACCCCAGCCAACGCCTAAGGTGAAATCAAACGGACCGACGTGCTTACTGGCCGCGATGTATTCACCATCGAAGAGGCCTGTCCCTCCAAAGTCACGCACACCGATAGAAGTCTCGGGTAACCAGTAGCTTTCTTTAATTAAACGAATTTTAAAGTCAATGCCTTTATCTGTGTATTTATTATCACCACTGAAATCAGGGTCTTCACCATATAATACATCTGGAACGATCGTGTATCGTATTGTGGTTTCCAACCAAGGCATTAGCTGTAGAGAAACTGTGTAATGATGGTATTCGTCATTGTAGGTAGCCGCGACATTGATTTCACCTTCGCGCGCCACACGGCCAGAAGGCATTTGAATCAAGCCAACACCGCCAAAGTCAGTTTGAGAAGGGGTAAAGGTCGGATAGTCAAAGGCATCTGCCTGGGTTTGCGCTTGGGCATGAAAGACAGGCACTAACGCGAGAGCAATGGCAGAGAGCTTTAATCCTGATAGCGCTTGGCGAGAAGCTGGTTTTGAAAAGGTGTTGTTTACAGCAGGTTTCATTACAGCGCCTTATTCCTTAGCAAATTGATGATCTCATCGTTGAGATGTCGGTAGCCAGTCGGTAGGTTATCAAAACTCAAATAGACAATGGCACCCGGTGCAATATCCATGTGGCTTTTATTCCAGTAGGCAATGGGGTGCTGTTCGACAGTACCGTCAGGCTGTATCACGGTCGTAACACTGTTGTCACCATAAGCAGTAGAGCCCGCTTGCTTGAGGTATTTACTTGCACTGGTGCGTGGCTGCCATGGCTGTTTACCATTGTTTTCAATTGCGCCGAGCACCCAGACAGAATCAGGCCGAGATGGCACCACAAGCGTCAGTGGCTCTGAATACTGTTGTGCTGAAACCATTGGGTTGGAAGACTTATCAATTCGCACAAAGTCGTAATCAAGCGGTGTGAATACTCGTGCGCCAATGTTGTACTGGTCTATTTGCTCAGCTAGTTGCTGAAAACTCCCTTTTTCATCCACATCGACTAACTGCGCTGTTTTTTCTAGCTGGGTAACCACATGGGCTTTTTCCGGGTGAGGAAAGCCCTGGAATAGGCTGGCTCCGGTCCAGTAAATCGGCTGATTGGTTGCTGCGTTTGATACAGTTAATAGACTCAAATTGGCAACAGTGTCAGCGAGGACTTGCTCAAGACGGACGGCTTGGGTGTAGTTAAGCTGTAGATGCTCTGTTTGGCTACGGCTGTTAAATACCTGAACAGTAAAAGCGGATTCAACATTTACTGATGTGCTGTCGCTTGCAGAAGTATTTGCAAAGGCTATTGGCGAGCACATTAGAGCTGCAGAAAAGAGCAATGTTACCGCGTCAGATTTTGTGGTTGCTTTTGAGCCACCATTTGAACCAACTTTCAAGATAGCTTTTTGTAAGTATTGTAATTGATTAACCATTCTCGGATTCCCTATGCAAATGGCTTCAAAATGGTGAGCTCAATGTAAGGCAGGCTAGGTGCTGGCTTTTGACGAGTTTTAATCACTTGGCCATTACTGGGAGATAGCCAGTATTCGTTTTTATATGACAGGTTGAGTTTATCAACCGAGACGGTTTCCACGAAATAAAGGACGTCGACAGGTTGTTCATTGACTAAAATAACTTGTTTCCCCTGAGGGGCAAACTGTGAAAGAGCCTGATAACCATAGTGATAGCCAGGTTGCCAATCTAACGTGAATTGCCAAACAGTCGGAGTTTCTGGGTGATGTAAGCCCAAGGCTAAAGGATCGGCAAATGGACTTTCTACAGAGGTCAAATTGCCTTGAGGCAGATTGAGCGTTTTTACCAAGCGGCCAGCTTGAGTGACGAGCATTCCTTTATCCGAAGACAGCCATTTTAATTTTACGGGGCTGTTGGTCTTAATTTCATCTGGATTATTGTTAGCGCTTGGGCTTGAACCAAAGCGTAGATCCTGTTCAGCAAGAGCTAAAACCATAAAAGCTTGTGGTCCATCCTCGACACGGGCATAGAGGCTGGCATAGGGGAGTTGATGAATATCTGTGGCACTCTGTGAAGCGTCCTCTTCACCAAAAAAAGCCAGGCCCATGGTGTCATTAACATCTTTAAAATTTTGACTGCATCCTGTAAGCAGAGAAAGTGAAAGGGGGAGCGCAATGAGTGGAAACGAAGGCAAAAAATGCCTTAGGCGATGAAAGTCCATGTTGAAGTGTTACTCCCTAATAAAGTGCACTGACAGCAAACAAAATACAAAACACTAGTGTGAGAATAAAGAAAATAACCGCACAGATGTGCGGCTATGAGTTGGTGACTACTGAATACTTAAACCGCTACTGGACAGTTAATCAGATGCCGATCTAATAAATTCAGTAGCCAGACTTATTAGCCTTGCTGCGCTGAAACAGTTGTTGTATTACTGTTACCGCCAGAGCTTGCTGCTGCAACACCCGCAACCGCAACCGCAGAAGCAACGGCGACCGTTGTAGCGGTAATACCACCTGCCGCTGCCGCTGTAGCACCTGCAGTACCCGCGGCTGCACCGGTTGATGCGGTTGTTGCACCTGTAACTGAAGCTCCTGCACTTGAACCGCCGGCAGTACCTGCAGTAGCACCCGTTTCAGTGGCAGCAAATGCCGTGCTTGCCATCGATAGGGCGGCAAGTAGCGCTAATGTTTTTTTCATCCCATTCCCTTACTTGTAATTAATAGGTTATTAAAAGGTTTCATAAAAAAACCTAAAACAAGCATTAGTTGCTCTCTATGCAATAATATGGCGATTAACAGATTTCCGCAATGCATCTAGCTAATTGTCACAAAAGACTTTTCTCTTTTCTTAAACTCAGGAGTGTCAAAAAGAGAGCTTGTTCCCAAAAATAATGGATGAGCTTACTTATAAGAACATACCAAGGGTGATTTAGATGTGCTACATGGCCTATGGCGGTTTTATAATGTTTTTGAAAGGTTCTGAATGTGGATAAAAACATTAAAAAACAGCACCATAAAGGGGTTTATTTAAGAATTTCTGAAATTAAGCTACAAAATTCATATTCCTATCAAAAGTGATTCGTTGTAAAATGACTGACACTTTTTTATGGTCACCTCTCACCTGAGATGAAGAGAACGCTCAGAGCGGTATCTCTGGCCATTGAGTATAAAAAAGCTTCAAAATTGTTAATCTACGGTCATTGGGAACCACAACCTAAGGGCGGTAGCATGTCAAAATGCAAGCTAACAGCTGATAAGCCCTAACTCTTTCAGGTGCGTTTTCGTCGGTTTATTTGTCTTCGCATTAGTACAATCAGAAGGGACAAGTTCCCCACGGTAGTTGCGTAGTTGCGTAGAGTAAGGTTACTTGATTTCTTCCTATAGTCGGGTTACAGATACCAACTATTCCCTCATCTTTACACTGACCTTCTCATAGGTTGTTGTTTTAATTTTATACGTATAAACAAATATGCATTTCACTAAGAAGCTTCTAATCAGCACCATGGCGACGGCCATGCTAGCGGGTTGTACAGTGCCTGGTTCACATTTGAGTGTAGATGACAAAACTGTTGTCTCAACAGGTGATGAGCAAGAACTGTCACAGCAAATTAATGTCTACCCTCTTACTGCAAGTAAAGTAAATCAGTTTAAATCGCCAAGAGTATATTCCCAGACCAATGCAGCGCTTGATGCGGAAATTGCACGTTACCAATATCGAATCGGTCCTGGTGATATTTTGAATATCACTATTTGGGACCATCCTGAGTTGACAATCCCTGCTGGCTCTTACCGCAGCTCAACAGAGGCCGGTAACTGGGTACATGCTGATGGGAGCATTTTTTATCCTTATATCGGCTCGGTTAAAGTAGGTGGTAAAACAGTCACTGAAGTACGTAAGGAAATAGCTGAGCGGCTTGCTGCATACATTGAAAGTCCACAAGTGGATGTTAATGTAGCTTCTTTCCGCTCTCAAAAAACTTATGTTACGGGTGAAATAAACAAACCTGGACAGCAACCTATAACCAATGTACCGCTGACACTTCTTGATGCAATTAACTCTGCTGGTGGTTTGGCTGCAGATGCTGATTGGAGGAATGTGACATTGACACGTCAGGGCAACGAAGAAATTTTATCGTTATATGCCTTGATGCAGAGAGGTGATTTGACTCAGAATCGCTTGTTGCGACCAGGTGACATAGTGCATGTACCTCGTAATGATAATCAAAAAGTATTTGTGATGGGAGAGGTAAACGATCCTAAGTTGTTGAAAATAGATCGGGCTGGCATGAGTTTAACTGAGGCACTAAGTAATGTTGGTGGTATTAATCAGTTATCTGCAGACGCTACTGGAGTGTTTGTCATTCGTAGTAATAATAATTCTGAGCAAAATTCAGCAAAAGCTGATATATACCAATTAGACATCCAGGATGCTTCTGCACTTGTTATTGGAACTGAATTCGAACTTCAGCCTTATGATATCGTTTATGTTACTGCTGCTCCAATTACTAGGTGGAATCGTGTTGTATCTCAGTTAATACCAACAATAAGTGGGTTTAATGAATTAACTGAAGGTGTACTGCGGGTTAGAAATTGGCCATAGTCTTTGAAATAATTAAATGATCGAAAATTTATGAGTATTAACCCAAGTTTACAAAGTAAAAACAACCCCGATGAGATAGAGTTGGGGAAGATATTTGGAATATTAATAGATAATCGTTGGAGTATCATTGCAATCACTCTAATTTTTTGTGTTGCTGGTATTCTTTATGCAATGTTAAGTACTCCAATATATAAAGCGGATGCATTGATTCAAGTTGAAACCAAAAGCTCAGGTTTGCCAAGCCTAGGTGAAATGGGTGAATTGTTTTCGACCGAGTCATCATCAACTACAGAAGTTGAGATAATAAAATCTCGAATGATTTTGGGGGAAACAGTTGATAAACTTAATTTAACGACTGTTGTATCGCCAAAATTTATGCCAATAATCGGTAAGGGGATATCAAGGTTAAAAGGTGATTCTAGTTATATTGAAGTTTCTTATTTTGAAATGGAAAATAGTAAAGAGAATCTTTTAATAAGAATCGATGAAAATAACATCAATAAATTTCAACTATTATCTGAAGATGGAACAAAAATTCTTGAAGGAGAAGTAGGTAAATTAGCAAAAAGTAACGACGAAAATTTTAATATTTTAATTACTAAAATTGATGCTAGTGAAGGTGATTTATTTAAAATTAGTAAGCGTTCCAAACTCGATGCTATTCAATACTTACAAAGTAACTTGTTAATAACTGAGCGAGGGAAGCAGACAGGCATCCTGCAGCTAACTTTTACAGGTGAAAATAAGTCTGAAATTGAAAATATTCTGAATGATATAAGTAATAATTATTTCATACAAAATGTTGAAAGAAATTCAGAAGAGGCTGAAAACAGCCTTCAATTTTTAAGCAATCATCTTCCAGATATAAAAGCGCAGCTAACGAATGCCGAGGATGTGTTAAATCAATTCCGTCAAGATAACGAGTCAATTGACTTGGGTTTAGAAGCCAAGTCAACTTTAGACGTTATGGTTAAGCTGGAATCTCAATTAAATGAATTAACATTTAAAGAAAGTGAAATATCTCAAAGGTTTACTAAAGAGCATCCAGCGTATGTATCGCTTTTAGATAAAAGAAAAACGTTATTACATGAGAGAGAGCGACTAAATAGGCAGATTCAAAGACTACCAAAAACCCAGCGTGAAATTCTACGAATGACACGAGACGTTGAGGTTAATCAACAGATATATCTTCAATTACTTAGCAAAGTACAAGAGCTCAATATTGTAAAAGCAAGTACTGTTGGTAATGTACGAATTTTAGACTCAGCACAGGCTCATTCAGCACCAGTTGAACCAAGAAAGCCTTTAATTGTTGTATTGGCACTAATTATAGGCGCCATAACTTCTATTGGGGTTGCGTTTTTAAGAGCAGCTTTCAATCGCGGTGTAGAAAACCCTGATGAAATTGAAGCTATAGGTTTACCTGTTTATGCCAGCATACCGATGTCAGATTGGCAGGTTGAACTAGAGAAAAAGCAAAAAGGTAAAAAAGCTCTAAATGTAAATGATACTTTATTGGCTATTTCTAATCCTGCCGATTTATCTATTGAAGCATTGCGAAGTCTGCGTACAAGTTTGCATTTTGCTATGATGGAAGCAAAAAACAATGTTTTAATGATATCAGGCCCAAGCCCTGGTATTGGTAAGTCATTTGTATCCGCAAACATGGCTGCTGTTATAGCAAAATCAGGTCAAAAAGTTCTGGTTATAGATGCAGATATGCGCAAAGGTCGAATGGAAAAACAAATGGCAGTTGAGGCGAAACCAGGATTATCAAGCTATTTAAGTGGGCAGTTATCCATAGAGCAGTTAATAAAAAAACCTGGTGTTGAAGGTATGGATTTTATAGGGCGGGGTGATGTGCCACCAAACCCTTCAGAGTTGCTTATGCATCCTCGTTTTAAACAGTTGATGGATTGGGCGTCTGAAAACTATGATTTAGTGATCGTTGATACACCACCAATTTTGGCTGTCACTGACCCTGCAATTGTTGGAGCGCATGCCGGAACAACATTGATCGTTGGTAGGTTTGGTCAAAATGCCGTAAAAGAAATAGATATTGCTAAACAGCGCTTTGAGCAGAATGGAATCGAAGTTAAAGGGTTTATATTAAACGCCGTTGTACGAAAAGCAAGTAGCTATTATGGAGGTAATTATGGTTATTATAATTACAGCTATAGCGAATCGAAATGAGTAAACAATAAAATGGCGTCAGTTGACGCCATTTTTACAGATGCATTTATTTTAAAATGATGGGATTTATGAAAGTAAGAAAACGTGTTCTCACTGTTTTTGGCACTAGACCTGAAGCAATTAAAATGGCTCCGCTAGTTCATGCACTGGCTGGAGATGACCGTTTTGAAGCAAAAGTGTGTGTTACAGCTCAGCACCGTGAGATGCTTGACCAAGTACTTGATCTATTTGAAATTAAGCCGGACTTTGATCTGAATTTGATGAAATCTGGGCAAACACTAAATGATGTGACATCACGAATTTTGCTTGAACTAAAGCCTGTTTTGCAAGAATTCAAACCAGATGTTGTTTTAGTTCATGGTGATACAGCTACTACATTTGCATCAAGCTTAGCTTCATATTATGAGCAAATCGCAGTTGGTCATGTAGAAGCAGGACTTCGTACAGGTAATATCTATTCTCCTTGGCCAGAAGAAGCAAACCGTAAGCTAACGGGGGCTTTAACAAAGTATCACTTCGCTCCGACAGATACGTCAAAGCAGAACCTAATTAAAGAAAACTACAATCCATCAAATATCTCAGTGACTGGAAATACGGTTATTGATGCTCTATTTATGGTAAAAGATAAGATTGAGACTGACGAAGATTTAAATTCAACATTAGCCGCTCAATTTCCTTTCTTAGATGAGAATAAAAAACTGATTTTAGTGACAGGGCACCGCCGTGAAAGTTTTGGTGGTGGTTTTGAGCGTATTTGCCAGGCTCTTGCTGAAACAGCAATAGCGCACCCAGAAAGCCAAATTATATACCCAGTTCACTTAAATCCAAATGTTCGTGAACCAGTGAATCGCATCTTATCTGGTGTTGGTAATATTCATCTGATTGAGCCTCAGCAGTATTTACCGTTTATCTATCTTATGAGCCGTGCTCATATCATTTTGACTGACTCTGGCGGTATTCAAGAAGAAGCCCCTTCACTGGGTAAGCCTGTGCTAGTGATGCGAGATACGACTGAAAGACCAGAAGCTGTAGCTGCTGGAACTGTGAAGTTAGTCGGTACAGATATCGAGAAAATTACCCATCAACTAAATGTACTGCTTTCTGATACTGAAGCTTACCAAGCAATGAGTTATGCCCATAATCCATATGGCGATGGTAAAGCATGTCAGCGTATTCTTGAAGAATTAGCGAAATAAATTTTAAGTTAAGATAAAATCAAAGGAATAAACATGTCTTTCGAAACAGTTTCCGTTGTTGGATTAGGTTATATTGGTCTGCCAACAGCAGCGATGTTTGCTTCACGTAAGAAAAAAGTGATTGGTGTTGATGTTAGCCAACATGCAGTTGACACTATTAATCAAGGTAAAATTCACATCGTTGAACCGGACCTTGATATGATCGTGAGTGCTGCAGTGAGCGAAGGCTATTTAAAAGCAGTAACAACTCCGGAACCAGCGGATGCGTTTTTAATTGCAGTGCCAACGCCTTTCTTACCTTGCGCAGAAGGTGAAGTACCAGCGCCAGACCTTTCATACATTGAAGCAGCGAGTAAGGCAATTGCTCCAGTATTAAAGAAGGGTGACCTGGTTATTCTTGAGTCGACCTCACCTGTTGGCGCTACAGAGCAAATGGCGGTTTGGCTAGCAGAGTCACGCAAAGATCTGACTTTTCCACAAACACATGGTGAAGAAGCTGATATCAATATTGCCCATTGTCCTGAACGTGTTCTACCAGGACATGTTGTGCGTGAGTTAGTAGAAAATGATCGTGTCATTGGTGGTATGTCAGTACGGTGTTCTGAGCGTTCAGTTGAGTTATATAAGACTTTTGTTAAAGGTGAGTGTGTCGTAACAAATTCTCGAACAGCAGAGATGGCTAAATTGACAGAAAATAGCTCTCGTGATGTTCAAATAGCATTTGCAAATGAATTATCGATTATTTGTGATAAATTAGATATTAACGTATGGGAACTTATTGCATTAGCAAACCGCCATCCTCGTGTAAACATTCTTCAACCAGGGCCTGGGGTTGGTGGTCATTGTATTGCTGTTGACCCTTGGTTTATTGTTTCAAAAACGCCGGAAGAAGCGAAAATCATTCACACAGCCCGTAAAGTGAATGATGGAAAGCCAGAGTGGGTAATTAGTAAAGTAAAAATGGCAATTGCTGACTTTTTACTAGAAAATCCATCGAAGACTTCAAGAGACATAACAATAGCTTGTTATGGTTTGGCTTTTAAAGCTGATATTGATGATTTACGTGAGAGTCCTGCGATGTATATTACTAATATGATTAGCAAAATTCATAAAGGGCGTGTGGTTGCGGTTGAACCTAATATAGAGTCATTGAATGCAAATGACTTCGAGTTAGTCGATTATAATACTGCGGAATTAGAGGCGGATATAAAAGTTTTACTAGTTGATCATAAAGAGTTTAAAAATAAAGATTTGAGGAACGGGTACATTATTGATACAAAAGGAACTTGGGTATAAATATCAGGTACTATAGATGAAGTTAAGTGTTGTTATACCTCTTTATAACAAAGAAAAGTATATAAAAAGGTGTGTGGATTCAGTAATAGAACAAAGCTATCAAGATTTTGAAATAATAGTGATTGATGATGGTTCAACTGATTCAAGTATCGATGTTCTTAACGGAATTTCAGATTCAAGATTAAATATTGTAAAAAAAGAAAATGGTGGCGTTTCAAGCGCAAGAAACAAAGGTATTGATTTATCTAACTCTGAATATGTTTGCTTTTTAGATGCAGATGATTACTGGCGTAAAAATGTTCTATGTGAGTTTGTTAGGTTAATTGATTGCTATGAAGAGTGTAGTGCATTTGTTGTCAGTTCAACTTTTAACCTAGATAACTGTGACCATAATCGTGAAATTAATGATTATGTGATCGATGATTATTATGAGCAACTATCGAAAGATAATGTAATTATTAACTCTTCTTCAATTTGTATAAAGAAAGAGATTTTCTCTAAAATTGGGAAATTTCCGAACGATATACACTATGGAGAAGATGGTTATCTTTGGGCTAAAATTTACAATAGCTTTAAGATTGCTAAATCAAGTTATGTTGGAGCAATATATGATAAACAGGCGGTTGGTCGGTGTGCTGATATTTACAACCCGAAACTTGAACACCCCTTAGTTATTGCTTTTGATAAAGGTGAGAGGTTTTCATCAGAACCAGAATATGAATCGTATATTAATAGCTTACGCTTTTCATTTGCAAAGAAATGGCTTCTTCATGGTGAAAAGTATAAGTATAAAAAAACGATTGAAAGAGTAAAGTTCAATACTTTATTCAAGTCACTGTTTTATAGACTAATTATATATATCCCTACGCCAGTTTTAAAAATTTTGTATTTGAAGTTAAGAGCTTAACATGAAAAAATTTGCAAAATATTTACTTGAAAAGTCATTATTAGAGTTAAATTTTATCTCAGACTATATTAGTTTTAAAAAGTATTACTCTAAGTCATCAGTTAAAAATAAGGATAAAAAGCAACTAGAAGCTTGGATTCTTCAAGATAAGCATCGAATTGAAAAAGCTTTAAGTTTACCTGAACCAAAAACTGGCTTTGGCCAAGATGTAGTTCCAAGACTTTGCGAAAATCTCAAGTTGTGGAGTTCAAACTACACTAAGGAAGATGTTTATTATTTTGGAATAGGTGCTCTATCGGCTTATGTTGAATTTCATAGGGTAAAAGCAATTGCTCTGAGTGAAAAAATCCAGTTTTCATTAAGAGAAATTGATGAGCAAGACTTTCAAAATGAAAAAATTTCAGCAGCTGGTGTGCTTCCTTATCCTCAAATAAATACAGATTTTTCTGATTTCTTTGATGACTTTTCAAAAACAAGACATTCATGCAGAAATTTTTCTAATCAATTAATTACTCATGATGATATTTTAGAAGTTATTAACCAATCTATTAGAGCACCTTCAGTTTGTAACAGACAGCACTGGAAAGTACATATCTTTTCGGGTGACAAAAAAGAAAAAGTTTTGTCCTTTCAAAATGGAAATAGAGGGTTTAACGAGAATATTCCTTATGTTGCATTGATTACAAGTGATTTGAAAGCTTTTTACTCAGCTAACGAAAGAAATCAAGCTTTCACTGACGGTGGAATTTTTGCTATGAATTTCATTTATTCTCTTCATTCTAAAGGAATAAGCTCCTGTGCTTTAAACTGGTGTAATTCTTTTGTTGTAGAACATAAATTTAAAAAAGAATCATTTATTCCTTTAAATGAAAAAGTTATTGTTGCTATAGCTTTCGGGTACCCTAAAGATGATGCGTTATATGCTAAATCACCTAGGAAAGATCATAAAGAATTTTTAACGGTACATGATTAATTATGAAAAAAGTTGGAATTTTAAATTTTCATTATTCTACACATAACTATGGGGCTGTTTTACAAGCCGCTTCTTTAGCTAAATATATTGAGTCGCTTGGTTATGATGTTGAACATATTGACTTTATACCACAAGATGACAGTAAAACACTAAAAAGACAACTTCGTACTTATCTTGGAAAAGTAGCGAGAGCATTAAAACTATTGCCTCCATTAAGTGAAAAAAAACAAAAGGGTGCTAAAAATAATGAGGTCTTTGATTACTTTCGCTATAACTGGATAAAAACATCAAATGAAAAATTTACAACAGGTGATGATTTAAAACGATATAATTTTGAATATGATGCTGTTGTCGTTGGCAGTGATCAAGTTTGGAGGCCTGCTTATACTACCGACAATATGATGTTTTATTTTTTGTCATTTCTACCAGACAATGTGAGAAGGGTGGCATATGCTGCTAGCTTTGGCGTTTCTGAGTGGGAGAGTAAATATAACAACAAGGTAAACCTTGTAAAGAAAGAATTAGAAAAATTTAAGGCGATTTCTGTACGAGAAGATACTGGTGTATCGATATGTGAAGAAACGTTTGGTGTCACTTCAGAACATGTATTGGATCCAACATTACTAGTTGGAAGGGAGTTCTTTCAATCATTATTGCCAGTAACATCTAAGTTAAAATATCATAAAGTTGTCTATTATAAATTAGACGTTGATGCAGAATTTAAATTATTTATTGATAAGGTTTCTCAATCCTATTCTAATTCTGTAGAAAATATTTACCTTGAAAAAACTGGTGCTGATTATTCTTTTTACCCTGTTGATATGTGGGTAGATAAAATTGCAAAGTCAGATGTCGTTATAACTGATTCGTTTCATTGTGTATGCTTATCAATTCTTTTTGAAAAAGAATTTGTTTGTATAATTAATGAGAATAGAGGGATATCAAGAATAAAAAGTTTATTGCATGCTCTTGGCATTGAAGGAAGGTTATTCAATAATGTTAATGATATAGATTTTTCGAAACTAGAAAAAATTGATTATCAAAATAAAGTGAATGATAAGCTTGAATTGCTAAGGGAATCTTCTTCTGAATTTATAAAAAAAGCTTTAGATGAATAATGTTATTTACACTTACTAGAAATATCTTCCTGTATTGTTTAATATTTATTGTACTTTTTTTAGAGCCTGTATCTATAGGTGGTGTTAAGTTTGCCATTTTGTGGAAATTTATTTTCTTTGGCTACCTACTAACATTGGTATTGTTTTATAGAAGAGTGCCCAAAGACTTTTTTATATTATTGACTTTAATTCTTGCGTTAAAGAATTTACTATCTTTTGGGGCCATTAGCGCCCCATTAGAACCATTTATGGCCCTAATTCGAATGCTAACCTTTCCTGTTATAATTGCAGGGTTTTATGTAATCGTAAAAAGTAATCAAAAGTCAATAGATACTCTTAATAGTATAATAAAGCACTACCCATATTTTGTCTCTTTTAGTTGTCTACCTTTTGTTATAGGAGTACTTGAACCTATATCGCATCAGGTTGACCTTGAGAGTTTTGGTGTGGAAAGTTTTATGTTTACTGGGGTATTTCAAAACCCTCACTCTGCATCTATTAATATTGCATTTGCAATGTTGGCTTTAATTTGTATTATTTTGAGAGATAAGAGAAAACTTCTAATATTTAATAGTTTTATATTGATCTTTTTACTTTATTGTCTATACAAAACGTATGCTAGAACAGGCTTGCTAGTGTTTATTTTAGGCTGCTTGCCAATTTTATGGAGTTACAAACTAAAGGCTAGAACTTATATTGCGATTACACTTGTTTCAATAATGTCTTTTTCATACGTTGCAACAAACGATTTATTAATGGATAGATTGTTTGATAAACGTGTTAATGTTTCCGGTGATGCTGATTTTATGCAGCTTGGTTCTGGTAGGCCATTAATTTGGAAAACAAGTTTTTTTTATTATTATGACTCTAGTTTGGATGAGATTTTTCTTGGTGTAAGTGAAACTAAGCTAAAAGAAAATAATTTAAAAGAGTTGGGGTTAAGAATTTTTTCTCACAATGGATTTCTTGATGCCCTGGCTATCAATGGGATCGTTGGCTTAGTATTAACGATAACCTTTTTTATTGTGCTAAAAAGGCGACTTTATAATATAAAGAATATTAACTTAAAGCTAATAGGGAAGTGTTTCT